>NZ_CP029185.2:2691071-2999285 GCF_003096015.2 Limnobaculum parvum
CACCTGCACCATACCGCCCTTAATTTGCAGCGGCTCTTTGGTGATACGCTGATTGCCTTCTTGCCAGATCCAGTGAGTATCAATGGCGGTGATTTTTCCCGGTGCCGCAGCGGCAACCTGAGTAAACATCGCCAGTGAAATATCAAAGTGGTTATTGGAGTGAGAACCCCAGGTCAGGCCCCATTCGTGGCACATTTGCGCTACGCGTACCGAGCCTTGCATGGTCCAGAAATGCGGGTCAGCCAGTGGAATGTCCACCGAATGAAGCTGTATGGTATGTCCCATTTGACGCCAGTCGGTGGCAATCATATTGGTCGCTGTTAATAGGCCTGTAGCGCGACGGAACTCAGCCATAATTTCACGACCGGAGTAGCCCGCTTCAGCCCCGCATGGATCTTCCGCATAGGCCAGATAGCCGCGTAGGTATTTCCCAATACGAATCGCTTCATCCAGCGACCATGCGCCGTTAGGATCCAGAGTGATACGCGCCTGTGGGAAGCGTTTAGACAGAGCAATAATGGATTCGGCTTCGTCTTCCCCAGCCAGTACGCCGCCTTTTAGTTTGAAGTCATTGAAGCCATACTTTTCATAAGCGGTTTCCGCCAGACGCACTACGCTGTCCGGTGTTAATGCTTCTTCATGACGCAGGCGATACCAATCGCATTTCTCATTTGGCTGGCTTTGATAAGGCAGATCCGTTTTCTTACGGTCGCCGATGTAGAACAGGTAACCCAGCATTTCTACTTCATCACGCTGTTGACCATCACCCAGTAGAGAGGCGACTGTCACCCCTAAATGCTGGCCCAGCAAGTCGAGCATTGCCGCTTCCACCGCCGTTACTACGTGAATGGTGGTACGCAGATCGAATGTCTGAGTGCCGCGACCGCCTGCATCTCTGTCAGAGAATTGTGCGCGAACGGCGTTCATCACATTTTTGTATTCACCCAGAGTTTTGCCCATGATTAACGACTTAGCATCTTCCAGCGTCTGGCGAATTCGTTCTCCGCCCGGAACTTCACCAACGCCAGTATGACCAGCGTTGTCTTTCATAATGACGATATTACGGGTGAAGTAAGGCGCGTGAGCACCGCTGAGGTTTAACAACATGCTGTCGTGACCGGCAACCGGAATCACCTGCATCTCGGTAATAATTGGGGATGCTGAAGAACTCATATTTAATCCACCTTGTTCTATATTATTCAATGAATAAAGTCTGCTTTAGCTGACTGACCGAAGTTAACCGCCAGCCCGCTAATCATGATTAACGCACCATTGCCGGACGCTTTTTATCAAAGGCCCATCCAGGGATCAGATACTGCATCGCCATCGCATCGTTACGTGATCCAGACGGCATTTTCTTATACAGCTCATGGGCTTTTTCTATTTGGCCCATATCCAGCTCAATACCCAAGCCAGACTTATCGCTCAGGGCGATTTTACCGTTAATGATTTGCATTGGCTCTTTGGTCAAATGCTGTCCTTCCTGCCAAATCCAGTGGGTATCCAGCGCGGTTGGGTTACCCGGTGCCGCAGCCCCTACATGGGTAAACATTGCCAGTGAAATGTCGAAGTGGTTATTCGAGTGGCAACCCCAGGTGAGCCCCCATTCGTTACACATCTGAGCAACACGGGAAGCCCCGGTCAGCGTCCAAAAATGCGGGTCGGCCAAAGGAATATCGACCGCCTGTAACATAATGGCGTGGCACATTTCGCGCCAGTTTGTCGCCACCATATTGGTGGCAGTTGGTAATCCGGTTGCCCGACGAAACTCGGCCATAATTTCACGACCAGAATAACCATTCTCGGCACCGCAAGGGTCTTCGGCATAGGTAAGAACATGGCCCATGCCTTTACATAAACGGATGGCTTCATTCAGTGACCAAGCACCGTTAGGATCTAACGTAATACGTGCATCAGGGAAAGTTTTAGCTAGCGCTGTCACCGTTTCGATCTCGGTTTCACCCGCCAATACACCGCCCTTCATTTTAAAATCTTTGAAGCCATAACGATCTTTCGCTGCGGCAGCCAATTCCACCACTGACGCCGTGTTCATAGCCTTTTGATGACGCAGACGATACCAGTCATGTTTACCCGTTTCGGCTGCTAGATAAGGTAAATCAGTTTTCTCACTGTCGCCGATGTAGAACAGATATCCCAGCACGGTGACTTCATCACGCTGTTTGCCCGGCCCCAGCAGCTCGGCTACCGGTACACCCAGATGTTGGCCCATCAGGTCTAACAGTGCCGCTTCCAGCGCAGCAACGGCATTGACGCGTAACTCGAAGGTCCATGCACCTTTACCAAAGGTGTCATAGTCTGAATACAAATTCCCCTGATGCATCTTATCAACCAGTCGATTAAGAATTGCCACCGACTGGCCTTCCACATGAGGAATCGCCTCGATCAATGTGTTGTAAATCACTTCACCGCCGGGTGCTTCACCAACACCGGTATGACCGGCGTTGTCTTTGATAATCACAATATTGCGGGTGAAATAAGCACCGTGTGCGCCACCAATATTCATCAACATGCTGTCATGACCGGCAACCGGAACCACCCGCATGGAAACAATTTTTGGCGTATCTTGCGTATGCATCGTGCTTGTCTCCTGATGATTACAGCTTCAGTTCAATACGTTGAATCTTACCAACCACAAACAGGTAGCTGACAATCGCGATCGCAGCATGGATACCAACATAAACCAGTGCACCGTTAAATGAGCCCGTGGAATAGACGATATAGCCGATAGCAATTGGCGTCACGATACCGGAGATATTGCCGCACATATTGAACAAACCACCGCTCAAACCGCTGATCTCTTTTGGTGCCGTATCGGCCATAACAGCCCAACCTAACGCACCAATGCCTTTACCGAAGAATGCCAGCGCCATAAAGCCAACCACCATCATTTCGGATTCAACATAGTTACAGAAGATCATGGAGATAGATAACAGCATCCCCAGTACGATAGGGAGCTTTCTTGCCAGCGTGATGGAGCCGGTTTTCTTCATCAGATAGTCAGATATAATGCCGCCCAGAATACCGCCGGCAAAACCACAGAGTGCAGGAATAGAAGCCACGAAGCCCGCTTTCAGAATCGACATTCCACGAGCCTGAACCAGATAAACCGGGAACCAAGTAATAAAGAAGTAAGTTAGTGCGTTGATACAATACTGACCGATATAAATACCCACCAGCATGCGTGAACTTAATAACTGTTTGATATAGTGAAGTTTAGGGCCACCATCTTTTTTAGCGCTCTGCTGATCCATGTTAGTCAGCGCACCGCCTCGTTCAATATGGTCGATTTCGCCTTGGTTAATGCTTGGGTGTTCTTTCGGGTTGTGGATCACTTTTAGCCAGACAAAGCTAACGATGATACCCAGACCACCCATAAAGTAGAACACGAACTGCCAACCTAAAGTATGAGTCAACCAGCCCATAATTGGCGCAAAAATCACCGTAGCGAAATATTGTGCTGAGTTAAAGATAGCAACCGCAGTACCTCGCTCTTGCGCCGGGAACCAAGCAGCAACAATGCGGCTATTACCCGGAAATGAGGGAGATTCCGCTAAACCAACCAGAAAACGCAATGTGAAGAGTAATACCAGTGCCCACATACCGCTCAGGAATCCAATAACGCCCTGTAACAGCGTGAAGGTTGACCAAATAAAGATACTCCAGAAATAAACCCGTTTAGAACCAAACTTGTCCAGTAACCAGCCTCCCGGCAGTTGGCCCAATACGTAGGCCCATGAGAATGCAGAGAACACATATCCCATGCCAATGGCATCCAGCCCCAGCGAGCTAGACATTGGTGCTCCCGCGATCGATAGGGTTGCACGATCGCCATAGTTAATTGCGGTGACCACAAACAGCATAACAACGATCCAAAAGCGAACGTGAGTGGGTTTTTCCCCTACCCCTGTCACCGACTTTGTAGACTCCATGATATTCTCCTGTAGATAAAGTTATTCGATCAACTTATCCATCATTTTTTAATATTGTTAGTAATAATGGGTGTGATAAAAATTATTCTTTAAGTAAGCAATAGATAAATCCGAAGATTTATTTCGTCAGAAATAAGAAAATAGAAAAATCAATAATTCATAAAACCGCTGAGGGGATACTAATTGTTTCGGGTTAACTAAAGCATTGGGCATATGCACAATCATTTATGTAATTCAGACCATTTCTTGCACATTAACTCATATAAAAATATAAAAAATATCAATGAAATCATTTTATTGATTATTTTATCTTTATCAGAATTTCAGTGAAAAAATAGTCCGAAAAGTTGACTCTTGTCACATATCAATCGCCAATAATTTATTTATTAAATCATTAAAAAAAATAGCCATTGTTATTTTCAAAAATAGGCAGTAAAAATATAAATAGGATATAAACGTAAATAGAAAAATTCGCTAAACCGCTGCTAATGACAATACTTTTAAAATTATCACCTGTTAAAATGCTTTAACACTGAAGGTATTTACAATGAATAAAGACAACAATCTTGCTGCTCCGCTTTATATTAAAGTCGACGAGCAAGACAATGTGGCGATTGTAGTGAATGACAACGGGCTACCGGCTGGTACCCGATTTAGCTGTGGCCTAGAATTAACTGAATATGTTCCTCAAGGGCATAAAGTTGCTCTGCAAACCATCACTGAAGATGCCGCCATTGTGCGCTATGGGGAAATTATCGGTTATGCGGTGCGAGATATTCCTCAGGGCAGTTGGATTGAAGAATCGCTGGTGACACTTCCCCAAGCTCCTGCATTAGAAACATTGCCACTCTCCACTAAAGTTCCTGAACCGCTTCCACCATTAGAAGGCTATACCTTTGAAGGCTATCGTAATGCCGATGGCAGCGTCGGCACCAAAAACCTGCTAGCGATTACCACCAGCGTTCAGTGTGTTGCTGGTGTTGTAGATTATGTAGTGAAGCTAATTGAACGGGATCTGCTGCCCAAATACCCTAACGTTGACGGTGTTGTTGGTCTAAACCACCTTTACGGCTGCGGGGTGGCAATTAATGCACCGGCAGCCGTGATACCTATCCGTACCATTCATAATCTGGCGCTTAACCCGAACTTTGGCGGCGAAGTGATGGTTATTGGTCTGGGTTGTGAAAAGCTCCAGCCTGAAAGGTTATTGGAAGGCACTCCTGATGTACAAAAAATCATCCTCACCGATAGCCCCATTATTCGCCTACAGGATGAGCAACACGTTGGTTTCGAGGCCATGATCAAAGAGATTATGTCCGTCGCTGAAAAACATCTGCAACGTTTGAATAAGCGTCAGAGAGAAACTTGCCCAGCTTCTGAGCTGGTGGTGGGTATGCAGTGCGGCGGCAGCGATGCTTTCTCCGGAGTGACCGCTAACCCGGCGGTAGGATACGCTTCTGATTTGCTGGTGCGCTGTGGTGCCACTGTGATGTTTTCTGAAGTTACGGAAGTTCGTGATGCCATCCATTTGCTTACGCCTCGCACCGTAACGCCAGAAGTGGGTAAAGACTTACTGCGTGAAATGGCCTGGTACGATAACTATCTAAACAGCGGTGAAACCGATCGCAGCGCTAACCCGTCACCGGGCAATAAGAAAGGCGGTTTAGCTAACGTGGTTGAGAAAGCGTTAGGTTCCATCGCTAAATCAGGCAAAAGCGCCATTGTTGAAGTACTCTCTCCCGGTCAGCGCCCAACTAAGCGCGGACTTATTTATGCAGCGACGCCAGCCAGCGACTTTGTGTGTGGAACCCAGCAGTTAGCTTCCGGTATCACATTACAGGTATTCACTTCCGGCCGCGGAACGCCTTACGGTCTGGCAGCAATTCCCGTCATTAAAATGTCTACCCGCAGCGCTCTGGCTAAACGCTGGTTCGATTTAGTGGATATCGATGCAGGGACTATCGCTACCGGTGAAGCAACTATTGAGCAAGTCGGTTGGGAACTGTTCCACCTGCTGTTGGATGTTGCTAGCGGACGTAAGAAGCCTTGGTCAGATCATTGGGGATTACATAATGCGCTGGCGGTGTTTAATCCAGCACCGGTGACCTGATTTCTTTTATTTAAAAAGGTCAGTCATTACGTACTGACCTTTTAGACTAATGGCAAACTAAATAAATCAACACCAGTAAATATTCCGCTCGTAAAAACAATGTACTTATATCTGCACCGGGAGCGGTCGGTAAACCGTCTGTACTCAGCGACTTTCTCCTTGGCCTCTTTTCCTGTTGGAATTTTAATCAGTATCGCACCGCCTGTTTTTTAAACTAAGGCGCACACTAAAGCCCTTAGAGGAACATCGCCGATTTTTCTGTTGCGGTAAATCTCGCGGTAACAGCCAATCTATTCATAACACGCCTCATTCATCATCTAACTGCAACGCAATATACAACTGCATATGATCATCAAACTTCTTCAGGTTTAATCCGGTAATTTCCGAGATGCGATTCAAGCGATAATCCAGAGTATTACGATGAATATAGAGCGATTTGACCGTCGCACCCGGATGCATATTATGTTTAAACCATGCCAGCAATGTACGACGCAACAGACCGTTATTATCCATGGCTTTTAGCTTAGCCAGAGGGCGATTCAGTTCATTTACCTGCCAACCACCGCGCAGGCTATCCAATAATACTGGCAGCATCAGATCCTGATAGTAGTAGCTATGCTGTTCAGGCATTCGCTGCTTACCTACCGACATGGTCGCTTTAGCCGTACTGTAAGAACGGGCAACACAGCCCGGGCCGGAGAAATAGTTGCCTGAAGCAACCCTGACATTTAGACGGCTGCTTTCAGAAATACGCAGCAAAAGGCTATCGACCCGCTTACGATGTTCTTCCGCATCCCAACGTCCGTGGCTATTTAAGGCCGGTTGCAGTACCACCATTTCATTCAAAGAAACGATGGCAATCAGGTTATCCCGATCGGGAACCGTTAACAGACTTTGCAACTGTTGCAGCTCTTTCATCGAGACATCCACGCCCAAATGACCACTGTCCAATTCAATCAACGTCACGACCCGCGGCTGGGAGAGGTCAATACCTAAGCGCTGTGCCCACTCCATCAGTGACGTGGGTAATTCATCGCTGCGGATCAAGTTTAATACCAGTGCTTCACGCATCCGACTATCCTGCGCCAGCATATTCATCAACCTTGCCTGCTCCAGCATCATCTCCGCAGCCATGCCAACCAGTTGACCATGCTGACGCAGGACGCCCGGCTCCCCCGTCAAACCAATAACCCCGACAATATCACCTTCAACCCTCAGCGGTAGATTAATACCGGGGCGAACCCCATGAAGACTGGCAGCTACCGCTTCATTAATTTCTACCACTCGCCCTTGAGAGAGGGCCAGTAGTGCACCTTCATGCAATTCACCAATGCGGTTAATGTCTCCACTGCCAATAATGGTTCCTTTGGCATCCATCACGTTAATGTTGCTGTCGATAATCTGCATCGTTCTATCGACGATATCCTGAGCGAGTTTGGCATCAAGGTGATAAAAAGACATGGCGGTATCCCTGAAGTGGTCCTGACCGTCAAGATTAATTGTTGTTTTTATTCAGCACATTGTGCAAACGCCCAAATTTGTATTCTATTTGTTCAAACTGCGGAAACAATCACAATTATGGCAGGCAGAAATAACGGCTGGTGTAGAAAAAATACCAACCTAATTACAAGATTGGTATTTCTCCCTGAAACAGGGAGAGGATAAAGGGGGGATATCGCAGGGTTCTAAAGATCCTGTAGAGGGCTACTCCGCCGCCATTAATTTACGATACTCATCATAAGCATAGAGATCGGTCATGCCGCTAATGTAATCCTGAATCAGTCTGGCACGATAATAGAATTCCCGAATCTCCAACTGAGATTCAGGCAAATGCCCTAATTTAGCCATAGCCTCTTTATAAGCCATACAGTGTTTAGTGGAGAGCTTGTGAAACAGTCGGGTTTCTATCAGATAACCCCGGTGGCTATTCTCTTTAACCAAACGCATAAAATCCGCCATTGGCATATCCAACAATGGGCTATAAATATCCAACAGGCCATTAATCACCCGATAGCCCTGCAACTCCAACTGTTCAACCTCTTCGTGGCTGAAGACATATTTCAGCGCTACATTTTTATAGGCGCTTAATAGCTTAAAGGCTTCGTCACCATCTTCCAGCAGCGCCTGATTAAAGTTTCCGGCAAAAATCGCCGGTAAATTCTGAATAAAGCGCTGAGCGGCTCTGGGTACCAAATGGCCAACGGTATATACCCGCAGGTACATAAAGAACTGATCTTCACGGTGGCGATAGCCGCTTCCCTGCTCCATCTTGCGTATGGCATTGCCTACCGTTTTATCAAACAGATCGCCGGTTGATACCGTTCCCCAGGCACTCTTGAGGTGATCATAAAGTTGTTCAATCGTCAGAATGCTCTTCTCTACTGCGTCTTCAAGATCGGCAATGCAGTAAGAGATATCGTCTGCCGCTTCCATAATATAAGTCAGCGGATAGCGGCTGAACTCTTCCATTCCCAGCTTATAACGCAGCTCTGTCACAAAAGCTTCTTCCGCCAGATAATAGCCGGGCTTCTTCATCAGATAACTAAACTCCGCCGGAACACTCTCTGACCAGTAAGCGGGTTTAGTGTATTTCAGTATGCAGGCAACTTGGGAATAGGTCAGATTCAGTTTCAGTAATGTATGCACCAGCCGAATCGCCTGAGCATTTCCTTCAAAGTTGCTTAAATCCTGACAAATACGCAGGCGCAGTTGGTTCAATTCTGGCTGTTGATCTTCCAGACGCAGGCAAGGGTAGTGACACAATTTACCGGCCTCAGCGTTCAGGCGTTTACCAAACCAGTTATTGATTGCCGCTTCACCAAAATGACCAAATGGCGGATTACCCACATCGTGCATCAAACAGGCCATTTCAACGATACTTTCAAAAGCCTCTAAGGTTTTATCCAACCCCAGTTGCTCAATTCGCCCCTCTTTTTTCAGCAGGTGGAAAATATCTTTGGCAATATGGCGGCCTACCTGTTGCACCTCCATAGAATGCGTCAAACGGCTACGCACTGCGGCATTGCGCTCCAGTGGAAATACCTGTGTCTTTTGCTGTAATCGGCGAATAGCCGCAGAATTGATAATACGTCCGCGATCGCTTTCGAACTGGCGGGTAATTTCGTATTCCCCTACAGGGGCTGGCGATGATGAACTAAAAGGACGCTGAACTGTTATTCTCTTGCCAAAATCAATCCCGGACATAGCCTCTCCCATTCTGCTGATGACAGCGCTACGTTCATCCCCCCGAAGCCCTGCCTTTTCAATTCTATCCTGATGAAAACCAAAGCGGTTCTGTTTCATCGCGATATGTTATTTTCTATCACAATCATACATTATCCGTTCACGGATTAAAGATTAATCAAAAGGCGTAAAAATCTCTGCATCTGAAACGGCTTATTTCCCTCAGTAGCATGATAGACTACGCGCCAATTTATGCATCGGACTTAGCAGGAGATCTCGATGAAAATAGGTATTATTGGCGCTATGGAGCAAGAAGTTGCCCTGCTGCGTTCTCAAATTGAACATTGTGAAACCATTAAACGCGCTGGCTGTGAGATTTATACCGGCCGCCTGAACGGTGTCGAAGTCGCATTACTGAAATCAGGTATCGGCAAAGTATCCGCTGCACTGGGCACTGTACTGTTGTTAGAAAACTGTAAGCCCGATGTGGTCATCAATACAGGCTCTGCGGGTGGTTTGGCATCAACACTCAAAGTAGGCGATATCGTGGTATCAGACGAAGTTCGCTATCACGATGCCGATGTAACCGCATTTGGCTATGAGCCAGGCCAAATGGCAGGTTGCCCGGCAGCGTTTCCAGCGGATCCAAAACTGATTACTTTGGCCGAACGGTGTATTCAACAGTGTAATCTTCATGCGGTTCGTGGCCTGATTTGTAGCGGTGACGCATTTATTAACGGTGCCGAACCTTTGGCTCGCATTCGTGCCACCTTCCCTGCGGTGGTTGCCGTTGAAATGGAAGCGGCTGCCATTGGCCACGTGTGCTATCAGTTTGGCACGCCGTTTGTGGTGGTTCGTGCTATCTCTGATGTTGCCGATGGAGAATCTCATCTTAGCTTTGATGAATTTCTGGTGTTGGCTGCTCAACAGTCTTCTCTGATGGTTGGTACGATGCTTAAGGCTCTGGCAGAACAACAATAATGACCGCTCGGGTTTTACTGGAAAAATACCTAACAACACCGCTGTTAGTTGTGCTAACGGCGGTTGTTTTGTCTATGGGTACACATCGGGCCGATGCGGCCCCACCCCGGGTTATCAGTTTAGCGCCTCACACTACCGAGCTGGCCTATGCGGCGGGGATGGGCGACGAGTTGATCGCGGTCAGCGACTATTCAGACTATCCGCCAGACGCTAAGCGGCTGGAAAAAGTAGCCTCTTGGCAGGGCATCAATCTGGAACGCATACTGGCGTTAAAGCCCGATCTGATTCTGGCTTGGCGCGGCGGCAACCCACAGAAAGTATTGGATCAACTATCCGGCTTTGGCATTTCACTATTCTATTCCGATCCGCAAACTATTCAGGATATTGCTGATAATCTGAACCAATTAGCCACCTACAGCCCAAAACCAGAAGTAGCCCGTCAGGCCGCCGCTAAATTACTGGCTGACCGGCAGGCTCTTGAACAGCGCTACCAGCGAAAAGGCGAACCGGTCAGAGTCTTTCTACAATTTAGTCATCAACCGCTATTTACTGCCTCAGGCAAGACATTACAAAGCGAAGTCATTTCGCTATGCGGCGGAAAAAATATATTTGCCGATAGTCCGGCCCCTTGGCCTCAGGTGAGCCGTGAGCAGGTACTTGCCCGAAAACCACAGTTAATTATTATTGCGGGTGAACAAGAAAAAATTAAAAACGTTCAAACATTCTGGCGCGGTCAGTTAGATATTCCTGTCCTTTCCGTTCCTGAAGACTGGTTTAACCGCAGCGGACCAAGGATAATCCAAGCCGCTGAGATAATATGCCAAAAGATATCTGAAATACCATCTATCCCCTAGATACACCATAGGATTGGAGTACCTGTAATATGTTGATTTATTGGCTTGATATTCTTGGAACCGCAGTTTTTGCTATTTCTGGCGTACTATTAGCGGGAAAGTTACGCATGGACCCATTTGGGGTTTTAGTGCTTGGTGTGGTAACCGCAGTCGGCGGTGGCACGATCCGCGATATGGCATTAGCCAACGGCCCGGTATTCTGGGTTAAAGATCCAACCGATTTAGTGGTCGCACTGGTCACCTGTGTATTCACTATTCTGCTGGTTCGCCACCCCCGCAGCCTGCCAAAATGGATCTTACCGGTACTGGACGCCATTGGACTCGCCGTGTTTGTCGGTATTGGCGTAAACAAAGCCTTCATCGCTGGAACCGGCCCATTAGTAGCGACCGGCATGGGCGTATTAACCGGCGTTGGTGGAGGTATAATCCGCGACGTACTGGCCCGCGAAATCCCCATGATCCTACGCACCGAAGTCTACGCCACCGCCTGCATCATCGGCGGCTCAGTCCATGCCACCGCCCACTACATCTTCAATCTAGGCCTAGAAGAATCCGGCATGATGGGCATGGTCATCACCCTCACCATCCGCCTAGCCGCCATCCGCTGGAACCTAAAACTCCCAACGTTTAGTTTGGAAAAGTAAGAAATAGAATGAGTAAATCAATTCAATTGAAAAGCTAATCGTCAGGAAATAGAGAGATTGACTTAGATTAAGCCAAGGACAAGCAGACAAGGATTATTCTAGATTGATAACAACATCCGGCAATTCAGCGTTGTTTCTTAAAAAAGCCAATCGTTGGGAGGGATTGCCGTTGGGGTCGACTTGGCGTCAGCCAACGACAAACAGGCAAAGCTTGTTTGAACAGCGCTTGCGCTGGCCCGTCAGGGTGAAACACCGCAAGGTGTTTCATAACTGCACCTAGGGAATCCAGGCCCAACGCACTCCGTTCCCAAGTACAGATGGTCTTCCGACCGCGCTAAATACCAATATAAGCACACAGCGATTACGGCCGGAATACCCTCGAATGCCAATTTACAATACTTATCAGCATTAGCACTCAAACACTAAACGACGATCCACACCCACACGTACTCTTCGCATTCGGGTTCTGAATAATAAAGCGGGAACCTTCTAAACCTTCAGTGTAGTCAACCGCCCCCCCCACAAGATACTGTAGGCTCATTGGGTCTACTACGAGAGAAACGCCCTGCTTCTCGATAATCATATCGCCGTCATTGACTTTTTCGTCAAAGGTGAAGCCATACTGGAAACCGCTGCAACCACCTCCGGTAATATAAACACGCAATTTCAATTCAGGATTGCTTTCATCAGCAATCAGCGCCTTTACTTTATTCGCTGCCGCATCGGTAAATTCGAGGGGTAAAGCAGTTGAATCACTCATCAATTGTCTCCGGCTTATCTGGTTCAGACCCGCTACACGGGCGAGTCTAATAATCTTATAATTATCTAATAGTTGACCAAAACGTTCAAGTATTATACTCAGTCACGCCTCATTCCACAATCAATCAGCAAGAGGCATAAGAAAAAACATAGCCCGTAAGCTACGCCTGATTATTCTATTTTACCACCAACGCAGGTAACAAAATGCGCCAGATTACGCTTTATTTTTTCCTACCTTTACCGCTATTTTCCCCAACTATCATCAAACTATCGAAACCTTCTGACAAGACTGGTAATTATTCTAAAGCTGATATTTATCCTTACTTCTTTTAGAATAGGCGGATATAACCTATTCCGATAACAAGGCAGGAGCCTCTTCATGAGTAAATCAGAAAGTCTATATCTACAGGCCCAGCAGGTCATTCCCGGTGGCGTTAACTCACCAGTACGTGCATTTACCGGCGTGGGCGGTGTTCCACTGTTTGTTGAACGTGCAGATGGCGCTTACCTGTATGATGCGGATGGTAAAGCCTATATTGATTATGTTGGTTCATGGGGTCCAATGATCCTTGGCCATAATAATGATGTTATCCGTGATGCTGTTATTGAAGCTGTACAGCGTGGTTTAAGCTTTGGCGCACCAACCGAAATGGAAGTGGAAATGGCAACGCTGGTGACCGAACTGGTTCCATCTATGGATATGGTGCGGATGGTTAACTCCGGTACAGAAGCCACCATGAGCGCAATCCGTCTGGCTCGCGGTTTTACCGGTCGCGACAAAATCATCAAATTTGAAGGTTGCTACCACGGCCACGCCGACTGCCTGCTGGTAAAAGCGGGGTCCGGCGCACTCACTCTGGGCCAACCAAATTCTCCGGGCGTACCGGCTGACTTCGCCAAACATACTCTGACGTGTACTTATAACGATCTCAACACGGTACGTCAGGCGTTTGAACAAAATCCTGAAGATATAGCCTGTATTATTGTCGAACCCGTAGCCGGTAATATGAACTGTATTCCTCCGGCTGCCGATTTCCTGCCGGGATTGCGTCAACTGTGCGACCAGTATGGTGCGCTATTAATTATTGATGAAGTCATGACTGGCTTCCGCGTCGCGCTGGGCGGTGCTCAAGCTTACTATGGCGTTACCCCAGACCTGACTTGCTTAGGTAAAATTATCGGTGGCGGTATGCCTGTTGGCGCCTTTGGTGGTCGTCGCGATGTCATGGCGGCACTGGCACCAACGGGGCCGGTTTATCAGGCGGGAACCCTGTCCGGTAATCCTATCGCTATGGCCGCAGGCTATGCCTGTCTGAGTCAGCTCACCGATGTGGGCGTTTACTCACAACTGGCTGAAAGAACGAAGCAATTAGCCAATGGTTTACTGAAAGCAGCAGAAAGACAAGGCATTCCTCTGGTAACGAACTACGTTGGCGGTATGTTTGGTATTTTCTTCACGGATGCTGACAGCGTCACCTGCTATCAGGACGTGATGAAATGCGACGTGGAACGCTTTAAGCGTTTCTTTCATATGATGTTGCAGGAAGGCGTTTATCTGGCACCGTCGGCATTTGAAGCAGGCTTTATGTCTCTGGCCCACTCAGAAAAAGATATTCAACGCACTATTGATGCGGCGGAACACTGCTTCGCGAAACTGGCTGGGTAAGTCATTACTATCCGGTGATATCTCTGATATCACCGGGCTTCGCTATCCCATTCCACAAACTGATGCTGATGATTCAGGCAGTATTTCACCCCCGCCTTAATGTTTTCTTCCCCTTCATAAGCAACCGCAAAACGGACTCGTTTGCCATCAAAATAGGGAATGGAAGCGCAGCCGCCTTTTCCCAACACGATATAATCAACCGATCCGGCACAGGCAATCAGAGAGTCCGGCCCCATCACGACAATGCGCGCATCGTTCCCGGCGCTAACGACACGCGCCTCGGCACCAAAGCTAGAAATATGCGAAAGATCGCCAGCACTAGCAACTTTAGAAGCATCCCCCACACTGCTAATACGCGCGCGCATTCCCGCGCTGCCTATCTTTACCCCTCGCCCGGAACTGCTGATTTTGGCGGAATTCCCCGCCACCGCAATACGCGCCCTGTCCCCTGAGCTTCCAACCCGAACATCGTGTCCAACACAACCGACTCGTGCACTATATCCACAACTGGCAACTTGGGTTGAGTAGCCGGAACTGCTAATCCAGCCATACTCACCGCAACTGCCAATCTGGCTATTCACCCCTGCGCTGGCAATTCTTACGCTGCTGCCAGTGCTACCTATTCGGGCTTCATCACCGCTGTTGCTGATCTGACTGCCATTATGCGTATTCATGACGCTGAAATAGTCGGCCTCACCGGCCTGCCGGACAGCATATTGATTAGCGGAAGTAGTTTTGAATTCACCTAGCACGGAAGGTTGTAGTGAAGATAACGGCAAAGATGAAGGTATGCCAACAGTCAGTAAACGATGGCTTAACTCATCGGCCAGAAGGTCGGTGGCATCGGTTTCCTGCACAGCAAAGTTTTCTTGTTCCAACCACAGGGAATAAGCGTACTCTACCAAGCTGGTGGCCCAGTCAACATAACCATAACGAATCAACGCACTGTGAACATCCGCATAACGCCCGCCCTCAGGGAAATTTCTGAGAAACCAACGGTAAATATTTGGGCCTGTTCGCCAGGCCCTTAACTCTCTACGGGTTATTAGCATCATCAGTGACGGTGATAGCCATCAATCATGCATCTGAAGGTTTCCGCTGGTGTACGCCCCGTGGTGCACAGGTACAGATGACCCAAAATAAAGAAAACACTAAATATCGCCAGTAAAAAATGGGCCTGAAGGATCCAATATCGAATACCAATCTGCTGTAGGCCTAAGGCCTCTGGATAGAGAGATATCAACCCAGAAATCAGTAGCAGAGGCACCAATCCATACATTACGCCCAGATAAGCAACCTGCTGTAGCGGATTAAACTTCGAACGTTCAGTCGCCGGAAAAGGATGGTCTTCCCCTTTCATAATGCCAAACAGATAGAAATTCACCTGCCTGATGGCGCGTCCCAACCAACCCTGGGGTTTAATCACATAGTGATGGCCATTACCTCCCAACGCGTTAATCAATACAAAGCTAATCCAGCAGGCTAACAATAAAAATCCGCAAATTTTGTGTACACCAACCAGGCTCTTAACCGCTACTGGGGCAACCAAGTTGAAATGATTAATCAAACCACTGCACAGTAATAAAATGAATAACAGCGCGTTAGACCAGTGCCACAGGCGTATTGCTTTGGAGTAGAGATAGACCTTCTCACCATGACCGTGCATTGGTCGGTCGGCCTGCCTAAAACGCAGAAAGGCATGCAGCGCCAACACCAGCAGCATACCTGCTAGCGTGATGCCGGCAATCACCAACCATACCGGCCAAAACTCCGGCGTAAACACGGGAACATAAAGACTTAGCTGGGACTGAAACTGTTCAGCATTTGGCATCGCGTTCATACATTATCCTTACTAATCAGATGTTGACCGAAACGACGATAAAGATGAGGAGCACCGGCACCTTTCAGTTGATACTCATAATATTTGTTATTTTTTAGCCAGTTCTGCACCACTTCGCTGTCTTCACGACCAAAAATCAACGCATTCTGTGGACAAACGTTAACACAGATGGGCGCAAAGCCTTTTGCCAGTCGAGACTCGGCGCAGAAATCGCATTTGTCCGCGACTTTGGTCACCGGATTAAGGTAACGAACCTGATAAGGGCATGCACCAATGCAGTAGCTACACCCAATACAGCGAGGTTTATCTACCCGCACAATTCCTCGATCGTCGCGCCAAGAAGCGCCCGTTGGACAAACCTCAATGCAGGGTGCATCTTCACAATGCTGACAAGACTGGCGGAAAAAGTGATATTGGGTTTCGTTTTCATGATCCGAAACAGGGATATGGGCAATGGATAAACGACTTCCCTGATCGGGAACATGATTCACTTTACGGCAGGCTCTGGCACATAGGTTACAACCATTACACAAGGTCTCATCATGAATCATGGCGTAACGAACCTGACTGGTTTTGTTTGATGCCGCAAGTAAACTTTGGCCCGGACCGGAAAAAAATATAACCGTGCCCATGCCGATGACAAATTTACGCCGAGTGTAGGTCATCTGCTAATCCCCTGATTCTGTTGACTGCAGTACTTCGGCCTGATCCATAATGTTAACAATGCATCGCTCATCTCTCTTTCTCCGCCATTCTCTATTTCTAACGTGATGAAATAGCAAGATACTGCTTATGAATAATGACCTGAGTCTTCTGTTTTTTAATGGTCATTACACCCTATTAATCCATACGCAACGTTGTGCTGACTGACTATTTTCATGCGTTACGGATTTTGAAACTGCTCAACTTCCAACCATTCGCACAGTCCATAAGCTTTGCCATAACTCATAAACCGTTCGCTAAACAGATACGCCTGCCCATCAGATGACGCGACCGGCCTGATATCTGCGTAATCAAGATGAGAGTCAATCGCCGTCAGAGCCGCTTCAACTTGTTCCGGTTCGAAGAAGTAAGGAGCCTGAGTCAACATTGCAACCTTATAAGGTCGCGGGTAGGTTTCGCATTCAAACCTCACCGCTTGTGCAATGGTCCGACAGATATCTTTTTCGATCACCAGTACGCACATGTTGGCGTAGTTCACCGAAATACTTTGGGTCGAATAGTAGTAATCATCCTGAGTTCCGGCATTCTGCATAATGTCGGCAAATGCTTCGATATACCCCATTTCTTCCAGTACTTGAGTCAGATCCTGTTCTGACATCAAGTAAGGTGGTGCCAGCAACATACTGCGCGTTACCAGCGCACCAGCGATAGAACTTTGCCGGATAAAATCTGCCACCACATCAGCGGGAGAATCTTGTGGCTCTGCCCTTTGTTGTGCTGACTCCATTTCCTGCTGGAGAGCATCTGCTCCGCCCCCCATCGCCGTTATCCAGCGTCGTTTTCCCCTATCTACCCCCTCTGTTGTTGTGATGTCAGACTCGGCCGATAAACGATCAACAGCACTTTCATTAACAAAGGCGATACCTTCCGTCGATTCCCGCATATTTCCACCGTTCTGATTTAAGGTAACAGGTTCAATGAAGCCAAATCAGTGGCGACATCTTCCATCCCTAAACGATGCAATGTCTCCTTGGTTGGGCAACCTAACTGGGGATCCCAACCCATTTCGGTGTAGAACATGGTGAATGCTTTATGCATGTCTTCTCGGTCCATTTTGTCGGTACCTTCAGTAAATGCAGGGATTTGCGGATCCTTATCGAATACCCATGAACAGATCTGATCGTGTTCATTACGCATATCCTTGGTTTGCATCAGCTTCACGGTATAAGCACGATGCAAAGTGAAAATACGCTCGGCGGCTAAATCTAGACTTTCTTGAGTGGTTTCATCGCCAGTGATAGCTTGGAAGAACTTGGCTTCCATCGCTAAATCGCCCCGGTAATTACGACTCTTCAGAGGAGAAACCGTCATTGGCCATACCCAGTTACATAAGGTGACGGCATTGTGTAAACAGACTTTCAGTAGGGTCCATTTGGCATACTTAATTTTGGCTGGGTTAATTGGCGTATAATTTTTGGTTTCATCATAGGCATCTTCAGAACCAAATAGCTCGGCGGCCACTTCCCGCTGCAATTTAAAGGGCAAACCAGAACCAATAAAGTTGATATGAGTGTGGGTCATGCAGTCACGGTTAAACATACAGTTAGTGATTGCGCCCACCTGCGCAGAGGCTTCATTCGCATGGTGAACCGGGAAGCCAAACGGAGACCAAAGTTTGTTTTTAGCATAGGCCCAGTAGGCGTCCCCCAAGTTCCAACGCTCTGCAATGGCATACGAGCCATCCGCCAGATGACTCAGTTCACCCGTACGATGCGCTAGGCGATGGTAGAAGTCTTTAATGAAATTAGGATCGCCATCTTCCAACTGGTCCCAACGAATTCCGGCATACTCTTCTGCTGGTAAAACCCGCTTGAAAACCCCTTTGGTATAGCAATAGGTGAAATCACGATGTAGCTGACCATAGTTACACCAGATACCATAATCATCGAACAGTGTAAGCCCGACTAAATTGCCAACAACGCTACCATCGCCTTTCTCATCAAAATCTTTGGGGCCTTTCGGGAAGATAGTGGTATGAACAAAGTTAGCCACGCAGGTGTTACCGCCGGTGGTGGGTAAGCCAAAATCTTTCACCCGAGGAACATTCAACTGAGACATGCAGCGAATGGGGCAAGAGTGGCAGCCACTCATTTTTACCGTGTATTTTTCTGCTGCCGGGCCTAAATCAAACACGGACTTATAGGTACGGTAACCAACGGTGTTTTGGTTACCCGGTGGTATTTCGCCGGTTTCAATAGGTCCACCTTCTGCGGCCCCCCAGTACAGTCCTTTACGGGCGTTCCAGCGGGAACCCGGCGATGAATACTCGGCCCAAGCCTGAGGCGTACTTGGTACCACATGATTGTTATTGGCACCAATCAGTTCGGTCATCATATAGTCATTAAGGCGTTTCATCTCCTGACGGTCGGCCACCTTGACGCCTTTGGTGCCTTCAACCGCTATCGCCTTCAAATACTTGGAACCCATAATTGCACCAGTCCCTGCACCACCGCTGTGATTGCGGCTATTAAGCATGCAAGAGAGTGGTACCAAATTCTCCCCCGCCTGACCAATAGCCGCGACGCAGGTTTCAGAACCGGTTATCCGGCAGATCTCTTCAGTGGTTGCTCTTGTGCCTTTGCCCCACAGGAAATCCGCTTTTTCAATGGTAACTTTATCGTCTTTAATATTGATCCAGACGGGAGACTTGGCTTTGCCTTCAATAATAATTCCGTCATAACCGGCAAACTTCATCTGAGCGGCAAAAAAACCGCCCATATGAGCATCAACCACCAGATTTCCTTTGGTAAAAGTAGAAAGTGAGGTGATATTGACCCGAGAACTACATGGCGCTCCAGATCCGGTCAGTGGACCGACGGCAAACACCAGTTTGTTGGCTTCATCAAAGGGTTTGGTTCCGGCAGGGACCTCGTCATACATGATTTTGTAACCAATCCCCATACCACCAACAAATTTCTTATATTTGCTGGTGTCTTCCACACTAATCTCTCCTGAAGAGAGGTTGATTCTTAAGATGTTACCCATCCAACCATTAGCCATGATGTTTTCCTTAGAACACATAAATCAAAAAGGTGCTGTTTTACGGAGAATGCCGATTAAACAGTGATATCTTTCCACTCAATGATCTTTAATGCCCCAGTAGGACAGGCATTAGCGCATTCACCACACAAAATACATTTCGATGATTTCTTAGTTTCTGTATTTACGGTGGCCATCATCCATGGGCAGGCTGTGGTGCAGGCACTGCATCCAATACAACGTTTATGATCGACGGCAATACAGCCCGCTTTTTCGTTATAAGAGATAGCGCCAATAGGACAGACTTTCAGGCATTGAGGGTCTTTACACTGTCTGCAGGTATCCGCGGTGTAATTTAAATCACCAAACAGACCGCCGCCGGAGCCGATGCCTTGGTCACCAAAGAAGTAGTGACGGTGGATTTTAATTCGGGAAAAAAAGGTACCAACGGAACCGTCATTGAAGGTTGTGCAGGAGGTTTCGCAGCGATGGCAACCGGTACATCGTGCTCTTTGCGTTACCAGCACGCCTTTTGGCGTTGTTATCAAGCCAACCGTACCGTTATCGACATCCTCTTGTTTACAACCAAAAAGGGATAACAGAGAAGGCGCTATTGCCAATCCGGTAAGACCTTTACCTGAGATACGTAAAAACTCGAGTCGTGTTAGACCCATTGCTAACAATGGGCGTTCAGCATTATTAGGCATTTAATTCACATCCTTTTCCGTACTCGCTTAAATAACAACGCTACTAAAATTATTTTTATAAAATGGGCAAAACCTTGATACCTCTAAGGGGGTATCTATTTTTAATCATCATCTCTTTCGAGATAATAATCCGTGATCGTTATCAATTAAAAAACAATAGCCACAATATAAATAAGGTTATTGATTTTCATTATCATTTGAAGGAATTTAAAAGTGTTTTTTATTAATAAAAGCGTTGTAATGATAATTTTCAGCAATAAAATCATGGAATAAAAAACCAACCAAATAAAATAAATTGGTGCTTTATGATAAAAAATCAAATTAATTTCATCTAACTCGATATATTTAATAGGTTTGTAAAATCCGTTTTATTGTTATTACCCGGATTAAATCGTTATAATACTTAACTCTAGCTCTGGCTAAAAAATAATTCCTTGATACAAAATCATTTGATATTTTGATTATTCCAGAACAAATAAATATAAATTTATCTGCTGCCGTCTCATGTCAGATCTGCTAAACAGGGAAGATAATGGTAAACTCCATGCCCATTATCTCTTTTTTACTATGTCTAATCTTATGAACAAACTTGCCACTCTGTGCGGTGTTATTGCCATTTTACTGTGGAGTATGAGCGTAGCGCTCACTCGCAGTATTGCTGAAGCGTTAGGGCCTTTTGGTGCCGGTGCTGCGATATATAGCGTAAGTGGTCTACTCGTGTTGTGCGTTGTTGGTATGCCAAAAGTCAGAGAGCAGCGTCCTGCTTATCTTTGGGGCTGTGGTGCACTGTTTGTTATCTATATGGTTTGCTTTGCGCTTGCTATTGGTATGGCAACTAATCGCGCTCAAACATTAGAAATTGGGTTAATCAATTACTTGTGGCCTAGCCTGACCTTAGCGGCTGCCCTACCATTATTAAAAGTAAAAGCCCGCTGGTGGTTATGGCCGGGAATACTCTTGGCGTTTTGCGGCGTGGTTTGGGTGGTGAGCGGTGGATCCCTTAGCCTTCAGCAGTTTATTACCCATGCAGAGCAAAACCCTATCGCTTATTTGCTGGCTGTAATCGCGGCGTTGTCTTGGGCACTTTATTCTAATTTGGTAAGAATATACTGTCAGGGAAAAGGCGTTTTACCTCTGTTTTTGCTGGCAACCTCTGTTTGCCTGTGGGTGATGACGTTTGTTTTCTCCGATCTTCCAACAACGATACCGTCTACATCAACGCTGTTAGAATTACTGCTTATGGGAGGAACCACTGCCATTGCTTACCTTTGCTGGGACAAGGCAATGCGCCAGGGGAACGTAACTCTGGTAGCTGCGCTCTCGTATTTTACGCCGCTGTTCTCTATTCTGATTGCCAGCCTGTGGCTCAGCACTTGGCCGGGCAATGCCTTTTGGTCTGGGTTAGTGATGGTTATTTTAGGCTCCCTGCTTTGCTGGTCTGCCAGTAGGCATAAAACCAGCAACAGCTAACGTCCTGCAACGAAATTGCGATAACCTTTGAGCACCTCGAGAAAATCCTCTACGCCGCAGCAGGATAGGCTTTCTTCATCGTAGTAAAACATGCCTTCTTCCATTTCATCGCCTTCCAAGCCGATTTGGTTGGCACGCACAATCACCTCTTCGCCATCCAGCCACAATGTATATTCATGACCCACTTTTTGCCATTGACGTTCACTGCCACGAACCTGTTGTATAGCCAGCTCTACTTCATCCAACAAGGCTAAATTACCTTCTACTTCTTCATTTAGCCAGTGGCCGATAGCTTCATGTCCCATAGAAAAGCTGGCAAAGACCTGACCAGTAACGTCGATCCTGAGTTCATAGTCCATAATATGCTCCTGTTGTGGTGCTGTTTCCGTTAGTTTTGCGGCGGGATAATCCCGTGGTTGATGTCTCTATAATAGTCATGGAATGGAGTGGCGTACTATGATCTTTTTGGGGTATTGCTATGTTAGAGGAGAATTATCGCGGCAATATTCTTATCCGCTTTAGTCGGTTTTCAGTCGTAATGGCTTTCATACTCATAAGCGCATTGTGCTTGACCAGAAGGCCATCTGCACTTGCCTACCTCTCCCTCCGATTCGCACTTTGAAGGGCCACTTATGTAAAAAAACACGCCCGAGGGCGTGGTTTTGTTTTGGAACAGAGTGCTATCACACCGCCGTTTGGAAAATTACGCCTTCGGCTTTTTTAGTGTACTCGTTTAATTGGTCAAAGTTCAGGTAGCGATAGGTGTCATCCGCCGTTTTATCTACTTCAGCCATATATCCAAGGTACTCTTCTACCGTTGGTAGACGACCCAGCAATGCGGCTACTGCGGCCAGCTCAGCGGAAGCGAGGTAGACGTTAGCACCGTTACCTAAGCGGTTCGGGAAGTTACGAGTAGAGGTAGATACCACTGAAGCACCTTCATTGACGCGTGCTTGGTTACCCATACACAGTGAACAGCCAGGCATTTCAATGCGCGCACCGCTTTGTCCGAAGATGCTGTAATAGCCCTCTGCACTTAACTGATTTGCATCCATCTTAGTCGGCGGTGTCACCCACAAGCGCGTTGGTAGTTTACCCTTCACTTTTTCCAGTAACTTACCGGCTGCACGGAAGTGACCAATATTGGTCATACAGGAACCGATAAAGACTTCATCAATCTTATCTCCGGTAACCTCAGACAGCAGACGGGCATCGTCCGGATCGTTTGGCGCACACAAGATAGGCTCTTTGATTTGGTTCAGATCGATTTCCAATACTGCCGCATATTCTGCATCAGCATCGGCTTCCAGCAACTGAGGGTCGGCTAACCAGTTCTCCATCGCTTCAATTCGACGACCGATGGTACGCACATCGCCATAGCCTTCAGCAATCATCCACTTCAGCATAACGATGTTAGATCTCAGGTACTCTTCCACCGGTTCTTTGTTCAGCTTAATAGTACAACCTGCAGCTGAACGCTCTGCCGATGCATCTGCCAGTTCAAAAGCTTGCTCTGCTTTCAGGTCTGGTAAGCCTTCGATTTCCAAAATACGACCAGAGAAAATATTCTTCTTACCCTGCTTCTCTACGGTTAGCATGCCTTGCTTAATCGCATAATAAGGAATGGCATGTACCAAATCTCGCAGCGTAATACCCGGCTGCATTTTACCGGTGAAGCGCACCAATACGGACTCAGGCATATCCAGTGGCATAACCCCGGTTGCCGCAGCAAACGCTACCAGACCCGAACCCGCAGGAAAAGATATACCAATTGGGAATCGGGTATGTGAGTCAGCGCCAGTACCAACGGTATCCGGCAGCAACATACGGTTTAGCCATGAGTGAATGATACCGTCACCAGGGCGTAAAGACACTCCACCACGGTTCATAATAAAATCTGGCAGTGAGTGATGCATCTGGACGTCTACCGGCTTAGGATAAGCGGCAGTGTGGCAGAATGACTGCATGACTAAATCAGCAGAGAAGCCAAGACAGGCTAAATCTTTCAGCTCATCGCGCGTCATACCACCGGTGGTATCCTGAGAACCTACCGAAGCCATCTTCGGTTCACAGTACTCTTTAGGACGCACGCCCTTCACGCCGCAGGCTTTACCTACGATTTTCTGTGCCAGAGTATAGCCTTTACTGGAGGCATCAGCTGACTGCGCCAGTACAAATACATCACTGCGTGGTAAACCCAGTGATTCTCTGGCTTTGGTGGTTAAACCTCGTCCGATGATTAATGGAATACGACCACCGGCACGCACTTCATCCATCAGAACATCGGTCTTCAGAGCAAAAGTGGCCAGCAATTCGTTGTTATCATGACGGCGGATTTCACCTTTTACCGGATAGATATCAATAACATCACCGGTATTCAGTTTGGAAACGTCAACGTCTTCAACCGGTAGCGCGCCAGCATCTTCCATCGTGTTAAAGAAAATAGGGGCAATTTTGCCACCCAACACCACACCGCCACCCCGTTTGTTTGGTACAAATGGGATATCATCACCCATAAACCATAAAACGGAGTTAGTGGCTGATTTACGGGAAGAGCCGGTACCCACTACGTCACCCACATAGACCAGTGGAAAACCTTTTTGCTTTAATTCTTCCAGTTTTTTGATCGGACCGACTTTTCCCTGCTCATCCGGCACAATACCATCGCGAGGGTTTTTCAACATCGCCAGGGCGTGTAGAGGAATATCAGGGCGAGACCAGGCATCAGGAGCGGGTGATAAGTCATCGGTATTGGTTTCACCGCTGACTTTAAAAACGGTCATGGTTAGCTTATCCGCTAACGGAGGACGAGAAAGGAACCATTCTGCATCAGCCCAGGACTTCATAATCTGTTGAGCGTGTTTATTTCCTGCTTTAACTTTTGCTTCAACATCATAAAAGTTATCGAACATTAATAGCGTATGGGATAAGCCTTTCACCGCAATCGGAGCCAGCTTGTCATCATCTAATGCATCGATCAGGGGCTGGATATTGTATCCACCCTGCATCGTGGCCAGTAACTCAATGGCTTTTTCTGGTGAAATCAGCGGTGATGTTGCTTCGCGTTTAACAATGGCAGCCAGAAAACCAGCTTTAACATAAGCGGCTTCATCAACACCAGGCGGTACACGGTTAGTTAACAGATCGAGAAGAAATGCGTCTTCCCCAACGGGTGGATTTTTCAATAACGTTACTAAACCTGCCATTTGCTCAGCATTCAACGGTTTTGGCACAATGCCTTCGGCACTGCGCTCAGCTACGTGTTTACGGTATTCATCTAGCACGACGACTTCCCCCACTATCATTGTTATATTAAGCAGTGAACTTTATAGCGTTAAAGACCACAATTTTGTTAATCAGCGGTATGTTATCACCTCGAATAAGTTGCACCAGCGCACTCGGTTAGCCTAGTGATATACACGCATTTTGTTAATCTAGTCACACTAAGTCTATATGCTCATTATGGCCTTTATGAAGCAAATAATACCTTACTCCAAACTACCCTAACTGGCCCCATCAAGCATAGTATTTTATTACATTTTTTTTACATTTTCGCAAAAAAAATAGCATTCGTTTTTTCATGGGTAATCAGGTATATTTGAGCTCTTTTATATCATTCAAGCAAGGACGCAGGAATGAACCTCAAAAAAGGGTTAAACCCCTCTCATTACATACTGTTAGTTATAGCAATCACCATCATTGTACTCGTGGTGGCTCGCTTCAATCTTTACCACTTTAATACTGACCTCTATCGCACTTCGGGTGACATTGAATCACCGCTGCATGAGTCACCACTGCATATAGTTGAATCAGAGGTTGAATGGAACCCACTGCTCTCTTCGCTAGAGTTTGGCCTGCACTACCTATTAATCGTTTTAATCTCCATTGGTTCCATGCTTTCCATGTTCTTTTTCTTTAGTTTTAAAGATGAAGGAAACTAAAGAACAAAACTAAACGGTCAGGGTTCATCAAGACAGATAAAGAATATATTGATTGGCACATATGTTGTCCGATAGCCATTTCCCTTTGTTATTGCCTGTGGGTTCTCTGACTTATAAATGAAAAAAACCTCTGGCACCGATAGTGCCAGAGGTTTACCACTCCTATGAGAAAGTAGCCACTAAGTTCACGCTCTCTGCCGTGGCCAAAACAGAGAACGTTATCAACTATAAAACCTTTCAGTTAGCCTTTTCAGGACGGCTGAAGCGCTTACCATCATGGCTCTGACTGCGAACAGACACATCACCCTTCACTTCTGGTTTCGCGTTAGCATCATAATGTTTCCAGCTCTTACCGTTATCAGTAGTGTATTGGATGATAACGCCAGGCAGAGCAACGTTAGCTTCCAGTTTGCCATTAACCACTTTCGCTCCCGGTACTGGTAAACGGTAAGAAACACCGGCTTTATCCAGCTTCGCAAGCTCACGTTGGCCAACAATATTGGCAAAACGGATCCAGTCGTTATTCAATGCAGCTTTATCAACAAATGTTGTTGCGCCACCTTTGAATTCTTTGCCCTTCTGATAATCCAGTTCCCATGAAGCACGGTGCCACGCACGTTCTGCCAGCGGCATCATGCGAGGATAAATCATATACTCCATTTGGTCGTCAGTACGCACCACTTCACTCCAGAGTTGTCCGGACATACCATAAGCTCCCGGCCATTCTTTATCACTCTTGGCAGCGAAGGCATTACCATCGCGGTCGACTGATGTTTCTGCGTTCTGAGGTAAGTTGTTTGGTGCAAAGCTGAATAGTTTACGCTCGTCACTGAAGCGTGTACCCCAATAGTAACCGCGCTCTTGTGGATTCACTTCATACGGGAAGTCTAAGTAGACGTAATCCGGGTTAGAAATAACCACTTCATAGCCTTTATTTGCCCACTCGTTAGCGGAGTCAAACCCGCCCCAGTACAGCGTATCCCAGAAGTTAACACCAACACGCTTAGTGGCAAATGCTTTGGCATCTTTAGCGTCTTTCAAGCCATCTTGCCATGCCTGCATTCTTTCAATGCCGTGAGCATTAACCAGTTTGCTAACTTCCAGAGCAAAATGACTTGGCAGGTGTTCGTAATCTTCAATCTTGCCCTCTTTGATCATCGTCTGACATACCTGAGATTTAGCCCAAGGTTTGTCTTCTTTACTCTGATCGATAGTGCCTTTAAATGCTTCTTTCTTTTCAGCTTTCAGATCCTGATAGCCTGCACCTAAGCGAATATTTTTCGCTTCGTCGCCACCAAAGTGCCAAGTCCCGATTGGCTGACCCGCTTCTTTGTGCATGGCGGCAACTTCACCAATCACCTTATCTACAAAGCGCTTGGATGACTCCAGACATGGGTTCAGGTAGCTCATACGGTTATAGAACTGAACGGAAGTGGTATTAGAGGTATCCGTTGGATCCAACAGGCGGAACTCATTTGCCTCTTTTTCTTTGCCTTCTTTCATCAGGCGATCGTGACGTGCTTCCATTGATACGATTGCGGCACGTGCGTGAGCAGGCATATCAATTTCAGGGATCACTTCGATTTGGCGTGCATTCGCGTATTTTACAATCTCGATATAGTCGGCACGGGTGAAGTGACCGCTACCGTTATTGTTGCTATCCGGCCCCGAACCTAACTGAGGTAACAGGCAGCTCTTCTCATCCAGATCGTGACAGCGCTTGCTGCCCACATCGGTCAACTCAGGTAGCCCAGGGATCTCAATACGCCAGCCTTCATCATCACTTAAGTGGAAGTGGAATTTATTCAGCTTATAGGTCGACATTTGGTCTAACAGACGCAGTACTGCTGCCTTAGTATGGAAGTTACGACCCACATCAAGGAAGATGGCACGGTATTCAAAACGTGGTGCATCTTTAGCATCCAGCGTGGCAATTTTCTTGCTGCCGTCAGCAGGTAACAGAGAAAGAATGGATTGCAGACCATAGAACACACCGGCCTGATCGTATGCGGTAATTTCAGCCCCTTTTTCACCGATTTTCAGTTCATAAGCGCCAGAAACAGCCATTGGGCCTTTAAACGCATCGGCAGAAATTGCTGCTTTCACCGGATAACCTGAGGCATTGTCAGCAACACCTAACGCTTTAAAATGCTTCAGTACGGCATCGGTTGCTACTTTATCCAGATCTTTCGCTTCCAGAGAGATACCCTTGCTCAGATCCACATCTTTCTCATGAACCGTCACTTCCATTGGCGTTGGAATGATTTGCCCACGCAGATCCGCAGCAGGTAACACTTTCACATCGGCGTTCTTATCAAAGCGGTTAGCGGTGTTCATCAAGATGTTATGGTCGTCTTTAGTACGTTTCCATACATCACCATAGTTTTCACCGGCCAATGGATCGCTGAATTTACTTAAATCTTCGGTGTCAGTACTGGCGATAACTTTTGCTTTCGCGCCTTCAGACGCGGCATACCAACGCGGTATCGCGTCAGTTTTAAAGATCTGCCAGTATTCAGCAATAATTGGGATTTCGACGGTTTTATTTTCAGGGAAAGAGGTGAATTTGTCAGTTGGTTCCAGCTTATGTAAGTCACCGGTCACCAGACTAATTTTGAACTGGTCGTTATCAACCCGCAGGATCTGACGAATACTATGGAAATAGATCGCCCAATCTTTACCTTTAATTTCTGCTGAAGGGTTAGTCAGCGTAAACGTGAGCTTAGTACAAGAGGCCCAGTCGGCACCCAAAGCGCTACAATCTACCCCGTGTTCGGCAGCCAGATTATCAACAATCTTGTAATTAACTTTAAGATGGCTCAACTGGTCAACGGTTTTTTGGTCAGCATTGGCGCTGCCAACAAAACCGCAGGTGGCGGCTAAGACTGCAAGGGTACTTAGTTTGAACTTATTCATGCTTATCTTGCTCCGTTTTTAATTAACCATTATTTGCGCGAATTTCTTGCCAGACCTTATCGCATTGTTTCTCATATGCTTGGCCATTACCGGTTTTAGCTGCCTGCAGGCAACGCTGATAGTCCAGCACCCGAACCGTCTCTTTCTCTGCAAACTCTTGATGCTTTTTATCTTTCTTCAAAACATCTAATACTGACTGGCAGGCCTGAAGTTTTTCTGGAGAATCTTTAGAAGTATTAATACAGGCGCTGTAGGCATCTCTGAGAGAGACATCTTCCTGCACGGTTTCTGTTTGAGGGGCACAAGCACCTAAAGTAATGGTCATCGCAATAATAAGTAAAATTTTTTGCATGGCGGATAATCCTATAAAAAACCTCAGCCTGAAAACTCAGGCTGAGGTAAAAGCATTAGAAAATGGTGAATGGCGCAATAACCATAAACTTAACGTCGCGTTCATCTTGGAACATGTTGCCGTAGCCGTTGCTCCCAGTTGAGTTATTAGAATGGTTGTCATACTGAGTAAAGTGCAGCTTAAACAATGTACCTTTAGCACGACCATCTTGGATGGTATACAGGGCATCCAGACTATAAGCGCTTTCTTTTACCTTCTGGCTCTGATCATATGCTTCATTAGTGCTTGGTTTAGCATCCCATCCATAGGCATAAGACCCCCCCACTGCCCATCCCGCTAAATCCCACTTGCTCAGGTCATACATTACACCGGCAAATACGGCTTTCTCGTCGTTAGCGTTAAAGTCTGAACGGTTATCCCACCAAATATCTAAGCGACCGTTAGAAGATGCGTAGGTTGGCGTCATACGCTGTAGGAAATATCCCTGATTGCCATCGGCTTGAACCCAAGTTCCTTCTAGACGGAAATCAAATTGCCCCGCTTTGTAACCAACAGTTAGCGCTTGTAACCATGCTAAGCCATCATAAATATCGTTAACCCCACCGCCCGTAACTTTATCCCGTGTACCGTAGAATTGATAACTGGTGCTTAACGGGTTACCCAATACGTCAAATTTATAAGAACTCTTGGCAAAATATTGATCTACATAGCCCTGTGCCTGACCAAAAGCCGCCTCTAACACTAAGTTATTTTTAAAATCATACTTAGCACCCACCGAATGCAAATAGTCAACTTTGGTCTTTTGATCATTCTGATAAAAACCATCGGTTTCAAGGTGCCATGGCGCTTTATATTCGTTGGTCCACATGTAGGAAAAGCTCAGCGCCCCTGCTTTATCAAAGTCAAAATTAGCACCAGCCTCAGCCCCCTGATATGTACCAGGTAATAAGCTCCAGTGTGGAGCTAATAGAGTTTGACCAGATGGCTGAATATAACCGCCTCTCGCCCAAACCGGACCATATTTAAATTTAGCCGCGGCTTTATACAGGCTAATACCACTCTTATCACCAGACCAATCTTCATCATAAGCGTGGTTTGACGAAGAAAAAGCAATTTCATTTGGATGCTTACTATCGTTGGCTTCAGCCATTTCAATTGCGGTGAACGCAGCAATGTCTAAACCAAACATATCGGCAGCATAACCGGAGGAGAAATCAAGATTAGCGTTCCAAGTCGAATGGGACAGGTTAGTCTCATAGTTTCCAGTACTGGCATCTTTACGATCTCGTTCACGCTGCCAGTAATAAATACCACCGGTCATTGTCGAGTCTTCAACAAAGCCTTTACCTTCCGCCGCTGCTTCAGGAATAAAAAACTGCCCTGACGCTAAAGTGGCTCCTGCGATAACATATGCCAAATACTTTCGCTTGAAACTATTAATTGTTCTCATCCTCAACGTCTCCAAGATATCACATGGTTAAAATTGCCCATCTCAGAATCCCCACTGAATGAGCCTTTGTAATGTTTCGTAAGCTCAAGCATATTTTTCGCGACGCGAATTATCAACGCATTTTATAAGTAAATGTTAAAATCATGACATGTGGCACAAAATGATAAAAAAGGCGAAAACAACAAAGAAAACAGACTAAACGAAATAATTTATTGTTATTTATAAAGAAATAATGACACTAAAAACACATTGAATACAAAAACCAATCGATGTGTTATCACAAAGATAATTATTCAAATTAAATAACTTGTCATTCAATTAACATATTTTCTATAACGAAAAATGATGGCGCATTATTTTTCGCAAAAATGGTTATATCGCTTCAATTAGGTTGGGAGTAATGCAAGAAAAGGGAGAGGTACCGAAAAATGGCAGTAATGGGTGATTCAATAAATTTTCCACATAAAAAAACCGCCTTAGCGGTTTTTTTAATATAAACGAATAACCAGTGAATTACTTTTTCTTCGCTTTCGGGTTAGGTAAGTCAGTCACTGTACCTTCGTAAACTTCCGCAGCCAAACCAACTGATTCATGCAATGTTGGGTGAGCATGAATAGTTAATGCGATATCTTCTGCATCACAGCCCATTTCAATCGCTAAACCAATTTCACCTAACAGTTCACCACCGTTGGTACCTACAATGGCACCACCGATAATACGGTGAGAATCTTTATCGAAAATCAGCTTGGTCATACCATCCGCACAGTCAGAAGCAATCGCACGACCGGAGGCCGCCCACGGGAAAGTGGATACTTCATAGTTGATCCCTTTCTCTTTTGCTTCTTTCTCTGTCAGCCCAACCCATGCCACTTCTGGCTCAGTATAGGCAATCGATGGAATAACTTTCGGATCGAAGTAGTGTTTCTTACCAGAAATAACTTCTGCTGCTACGTGACCTTCATGAACACCTTTGTGAGCCAACATCGGTTGACCAACGATGTCTCCGATAGCAAAAATATGAGGAACATTAGTACGCATTTGCTTATCAACGTGGATAAAGCCGCGATCATCAACTTCAATACCTGCTTTACCCGCTTCCAGCAGTTTGCCATTTGGTACACGACCAATAGCAACCAGAACGGCATCGTAGCACTGTGGCTCGGCAGGCGCTTTCTTGCCTTCCATCGTCACATAAATACCGTCTTCTTTCGCTTCAACTGCGGTTACTTTGGTTTCCAGCATCAAGTTAAACTGCTTGCTGATACGCTTGGTAAATACTTTAACAACGTCTTTATCTGCGGCAGGAATGACTTGATCAAACATTTCCACTACGTCGATCTGAGAACCCAGCGCGTGATAAACCGTGCCCATTTCCAGACCGATAATACCACCGCCCATAACCAGCAGGCGCTTAGGTACCGATTTCAGCGCTAATGCGTCAGTAGAGTCCCAAACACGTGGATCTTCATGAGGAATGAATGGTAACTGGATAGGACGCGAACCCGCAGCAATAATAGCGTTGTCAAAATTAATGTTAGTTACGCCATTCTCACCTTCAACCGCAATGGTATTCGGGCCAACAAACTTACCATAACCATTAACTACCTGAACTTTACGCATCTTGGCCATACCTGCCAGACCGCCAGTCAGTTGGTCGATAACTTTTTCTTTCCAGACTCTCACTTTATCGATATCGGTTTTTGGCTCACCAAAAACAATACCGTGTACGGCCAGTGCTTTTGCTTCTTCAATCACTTTAGCTACGTGAAGCAGCGCTTTTGACGGGATACAACCTACGTTCAAACATACGCCACCCAGAGTGGAATAACGTTCAACGATAATGGTGTCCAGACCTAAATCCGCGCAGCGGAAAGCTGCTGAATAACCTGCGGGACCTGCTCCAAGTACCACAACCTGAGTTTTAATATCAGTACTCATCTATGACCTCTTAAATTTTTCTCGGCCGACCGGCGTTGGTTCTGTTTCATCATAGTGTGCATTGCCGGAACCTGTGTGACCACTTCAGTTTACAGAAACATAACAATTCTGCAAACAAGAGTGCCCAATAATTCCGTACAAAACAAGAATTAAAAGGCCAGCCAATGGCCGGCCCTCAAATTACATCACTAAACGGCGGATGTCAGACATCGCATCATTAATGAAACTGATGAAACGTGCACCATCAGCACCGTCGATCACGCGGTGATCGTAGGAGAGAGACAGTGGCAGCATTAGACGTGGTGCAAATTCTTTACCGTTCCAAACCGGCTTCATTGACGATTTGGAGACGCCTAAGATAGCCACTTCTGGTGCGTTAACAATTGGTGTAAACGCAGTACCACCGATACCACCGAGGCTGGAGATAGTGAAGCAACCACCCTGCATATCGGACGCTGTCAGCTTACCGGCACGTGCTTTCTTGGATATTTCAGCCAGCTCACGGGACAGTTCAACGATACCTTTCTTATTCACATCGCGAAATACCGGAACCACTAGGCCATTTGGTGTATCAACCGCCACACCAATGTTGATGTATTTCTTCAGCGTTAACTTCTGACCATCTTCAGACAGTGAACTATTAAAGCGCGGCAATTCTTCCAGCGCTTTCGCTACTGCCTTCATGATGAAGACCAGCGGAGTGATTTTCACATCCAGCTTTTTCTTCTCGGCTTCAACGTTTTGCTGCTTACGGAAAGCTTCAACATCAGTAATATCTGTTTCGTCAAACTGTGTAACGTGAGGGATCATCACCCAGTTACGATGCAGGTTAGCGCCAGAGATCTTCTGGATACGACCCAGTTCAACTTCTTCAATGTCACCAAACTTGCTGAAGTCAACTTTCGGCCACGGTAACAAACCCGGTAGAGAACCACCAGAAGCCGCAACCGCACCAGATTCAACGCGTTTAACCGCATCTTTCACGTAGGCCTGAACGTCTTCTTTCAGAATACGGCCTTTACGACCAGTACCTTTCACTTTCGCCAGGTTAACGCCAAACTCACGCGCCAGACGACGGATAACCGGAGTCGCGTGGATATAAGCATCGTTCACTGCAAATTCATTGCTGCCGGAAGCTGCCGGTGCCGCTGGTTTAGCCGCGGTAACCGCTGGAGCCGGTGCCACAGCAGCCGAAGCGGGGGCACTTGCCGCAGCAGGCGCAGCGCCTGCCACTTCAAACACCATAATCAATGAGCCAGTAGACACTTTGCTGCCCACCTGTACTTTGATCTCTTTAATGGTACCTGCAAACGGAGCGGGAACTTCCATCGAGGCTTTATCACCTTCAACGGTAATCAGTGATTGCTCAGCTTCAATTTTGTCGCCGACTTTCACCAGCACTTCGGTCACTTCGACTTCGTCACCGCCGATATCCGGAACCTGAACCTCTTTCGCTGAAACACCACTCGCTGCCGCCGGAGCCGCCACTGAAACAGGTGCACTTGCAGCAGGCGCAGCGCCTGCCACTTCAAATACCATAATCAATGTACCAGTAGACACTTTGTTGCCCACCTGAACTTTGATCTCTTTAATGATACCTGCAAACGGAGCTGGGACTTCCATTGAGGCTTTATCACCTTCAACGGTAATCAGTGATTGTTCAGCTTCAACTTTATCACCCACTTTCACCAGCACTTCGGTCACTTCGACTTCGTCACCGCCAATGTCAGGAACCTGAACATTTTTAGCTGCTGAAGCCGCCGGAGCACTGGCTGCCGGAGCAGCAGCCGGAGCTTCTGCTTTCGGAGCTGGTGCTGCATCAGCACCATCAAAAATCATAATCAGCGAACCGGTAGACACTTTATTGCCCACCTGAACTTTAATTTCTTTAATCACGCCACCCTGTGGTGAAGGAACTTCCATTGAAGCTTTATCACCTTCAACAGTGATCAGTGATTGCTCAGCCTCAACGGTATCACCCACTTTCACCAGCAGTTCGGTTACTTCTACTTCGTCAGCACCGATGTCCGGCACTTTGATTTCAATAGTCATTTAATCTTTACCTCTTATGCCAGACGTGGGTTAACTTTGTCTGCATCGATACCAAATTTGGTAATCGCTTCAGCCACAACGCTGGCCGGTACATCGCCGCGTTTTGCCAGTTCACCCAGTGCAGCAACCACAACGTAGGAAGCATCAACTTCGAAGTGGTGACGTAGGTTTTCGCGGCTGTCTGAACGACCGAAGCCATCAGTACCCAGTACGCGGAACTCGCTGGCTGGAATAAAGTTACGAATTTGTTCAGCAAACAGCTTCATATAGTCAGTGGAAGCTACAGCTGGTGCATCATTCATCACTTGAGCAACATAAGGCACACGTGGAGTTTCTAACGGATGCAACATGTTCCAACGCTCACAATCCTGACCATCACGAGCCAGTTCAGTGAATGAAGTTACGCTGTAAACATCCGAACTGATGCCGTAATCTTTCGCCAGAATCTGAGACGCTTCACGTACATGAGGCAGAATAGAACCTGAACCCATCAGTTGAACTTTACCTTTACCATTGCCCGCGACGGTTTCCAGTTTATAGATACCTCTACGGATACCCTCTTCCACACCTTCCGGCATTGCTGGCATGTGGTAGTTTTCGTTCAGGGTAGTGATGTAGTAGTAAACGTTCTCCTGATTGCCATACATACGCTGTAAACCGTCATGCATGATAACAGCCACTTCATAAGCGTAAGTTGGGTCATAAGAGATACAGTTAGGGATAGTCAGAGCTTGAATGTGGCTGTGACCATCTTCGTGCTGTAGGCCTTCGCCGTTCAGCGTAGTACGGCCAGAAGTACCACCCACTAAGAAGCCACGAGCTTGCTGATCCCCTGCCATCCAGCACAGGTCACCAATACGTTGGAAACCGAACATGGAGTAGTAAATGTAGAACGGAATCATTGGGCAATCGTTGGTGCTGTAAGACGTTGCAGCAGCCAGCCATGATGCACCCGCACCCAGCTCGTTAATACCTTCCTGCAGAATCTGACCCTTCTCATCTTCTTTATAGTAAGCCACTTGCTCACGGTCCTGAGGAACGTATTGCTGGCCTTTAGGACTATAAATACCGATTTGACGGAACAGACCTTCCATACCGAAAGTACGCGCTTCATCAGCCAGAATCGGCACTAAACGAGGACCGATTGAGGCATCTTTCAGCATAACGTTCAGCGCACGAACGAAGGCAATCGTGGTAGAAATTTCTTTATTCTGTTCTTCCAGCAGTTGGCTGAATTCACTTAACGCAGGAATCGTCAGCGGCTGAGTAAACTCAGTTAAACGGCTTGGTAAATAACCTTCTAACGCATTACGGCGTTCGTGCAGGTATTTGTACTCTTCAGAATCTTTTTCCAGCGTCAGCAGAGGCAGTTTTTCAATATCGGCATCAGCGACAGGCACATTGAAACGATCGCGGAATTGGCGAACGCCGTCCATGTTCATTTTCTTAACCTGATGAGCGATGTTTTTACCTTCTGCGGTTTCACCCATACCATAACCTTTGATGGTGTGAGCTAAAATCACCGTTGGCTGACCCTGAGTTTCTTGTGCTTTCTTCAGTGCGGCATACACTTTTCTTGGATCGTGGCCGCCGCGGTTCAGAGCCCAGATTTCGTCATCGGTCATATCTTTGACCAGCGCAGCGGTTTCTGGGTATCTGCCGAAGAAGTGTTCACGAACGTAAGCACCGTTTCTGGACTTGAATGTCTGATAATCACCATCAACGGTTTCGTTCATTAACTGAATCAGTTTACCGGTGGTGTCTTTACGCAGCAGCTCTTCCCAACGGTCGCCCCACATGACTTTAATTACGCTCCAGCCGGCGCCTTTAAAGATGCCTTCCAGTTCGTTAACAATTTTACCGTTACCAGTAACCGGGCCATCAAGACGCTGCAAGTTACAGTTGATGATGAACACCAAATTGTCCAGTTTGTCACGGGTCGCTATGGTGATAGCGCCTTTAGATTCTGGCTCATCCATTTCACCATCACCGAGGAAGGCATAAACGGTTTGTGCAGAAGTATCTTTCAGGCCACGGTTATGCAGGTATTTCAGGAAACGAGCCTGATAAATGGCGCTGATTGGACCCAGACCCATAGAAACGGTTGGGAACTGCCAGAATTCCGGCATCAGTTTAGGGTGAGGATAAGAAGAAAGACCTTTACCATGAACTTCCTGACGGAAGTTATTCATTTGCTCTTCGGTCAGACGGCCTTCAAGGAAAGCACGGGCGTAAATCCCCGGTGAAATGTGGCCCTGGAAGAACACCAGATCGCCGCCGTCTTTAGCGTTACGAGCACGGAAGAAGTGGTTAAAACACACATCATAAATCGTGGCTGAAGACTGGAACGATGCCATATGGCCACCCAGTTCCAGATCTTTCTTGGAAGCGCGTAATACGGTCATCACCGCATTCCAACGAATAATAGAACGGATACGACGTTCTAAATCAAGGTTACCTGGATAGGTAGGTTCTTCAGACAGTGGGATGGTATTAATGTAATCACTGACGAACCCTTCACCTGAAGGTAAATTGACGCCGGCCTTACGTGCAGACGCCATAACCTGATCAATCAGGTATTGAGCTCGCTCAACACCTTCTTCACGGATGACCGATTCGATCGCCTGCAACCAATCGCGGGTTTCAATCGGATCCACGTCTTGATTTACAATTTCCGACATGGTTGTTTCCTTATTCTATCTTTACGTTAGTTATTCAAAGCCTGTCTTAATCGCGTCTTATACCGAAGAAATGCAGACGTTATTAAGACAGGCTCGGTGTTGTGGTGAGCTGAAAGCTCTAATCCCTATGCTGCTGTAACAACCGCAGCGATCGCTCGCGACGAGTATGTTCTCGGTCGAGGTCGAGCAGCACTTCCTCGATAAAGGCTAAATGCCGATGCGATGCTTCACGTGCTTTTTCTGGCTCACGTGCAACAATAGCTTCGAATATACTAGCCCTGTGATTACTCACTCTTTCCAGCATTTCACGGCGGGAATAGAGCAAATCGAAATTCTGACGGACATTCTGTTCTAACAACGGCGTCATGCAGCGCAGCAGGTGGAGCAATACCACATTGTGGCTGGCCTCTGTCACTGCTGTCTGATATTGCATTACGGCTTCAGCTTCGTTTTGTTTATCACCGGAAGCCTGTGCTATTTCTATTTGCTGGTGATATTCACGGATACGCTGAAAATCTTCATCGGTACCACGTAAAGCTGCGTAATAAGCCGCTATACCCTCTAAGGCATGTCGCGTTTCTAACAGATCAAATTGGGATTCTGGATGATCGGCCAACAGCTCGCTTAAAGGATCTCTTAAACTTTGCCACAGGTTGGTTTGTACAAACGTACCGCCCCCTTGCCGACGTAATAATAGTCCTTTCGCTTCCAAACGCTGGATGGCTTCTCTTAATGACGGGCGGGAAACATCGAATTGTTTAGCTAACTCGCGCTCAGGAAGAAGTTTCTCCCCGGGACGGAGGGTTCCTTCAAGAATCAGCGTCTCGAGCTGCTGCTCTATCACGTCGGATAACTTGGGTTGACGAACCTTGCTATAAACCATAATGCTTCTCAAAAATGCCCTGAAGTCAATTGGTAATACCAATATCAAAAGTGTGACGATAAAGTAACAAATTATTCACCTTGTGTCCATATGGCCTTTGACCTAAATCATAAAACCTTACCTATCGCTGTGATTTATACAAGGTATTGTTAATTATCATACCAATAAAGAGGTACACCCAATTCAACAACCTCACAATAATTTAACGTTTTTTAAACGAATAAAAAGTAAAACTGAAGCGGATCAGCAAACCAATTTGTGAATATAAAATCGATTCAAAAGAGATTACATTCAATCTAAAAAGTTAATCGATGTGATTGACAGGATAGCTTCCTAAAAATTTATTGAATATTTGTGAAATTGCCTGATTAGTGACATCCGTTTATGGAAGAAAGCATCCCACAAAATGCTATTTTTTGAACACCAAGTTTATCATTCCAGCCCTATCTATAAGCAGATCGAAATCAGTAAAAACACCTTTATGTGACATCTGTTGCTTAAAATGTAGATGGAATCACTGGTTTGATATTGCCATTATCTCATTTACGCCAGTGTCAGATAAAAATATCAAACCCTATTTAATTGAAAAATAAGTAATTAAAAAATATTATTTTCAATTTATTACGCAAGAAAGAAGAGAATAAAACGCTGAAGAAAGAAAAATAATGCAAACTTTTTTGTTTACCACTATTCTTCCCGCACGAATAGATGGTATCTAAAAACTTTTTATTGGTAACTGTAAATATTTTAATACAGAGGGATAGCCCATCCAAAAAAATCCAATAAGAACAAACCGCTAAATGCAAAAAGCCAGTGAGGAAAGAAGAATAATGAGTGAGCAGCTCAAACGCGGCCTTAAAAATCGCCATATTCAGTTAATTGCCTTAGGGGGTGCCGTCGGCACAGGCCTGTTTTTAGGTAGCGCTCAGACCATCAATATGGCGGGGCCATCCGTTATTTTGGGCTATGCCATTGGCGGTATTATTGCTTTCCTGATTATGCGCCAATTAGGTGAAATGATTACTGAAGAGCCGGTAGCAGGGACGTTCAGCCACTTCTCTTATAAATACTGGGGGCCGTTTGCCGGTTTCCTGTCTGGGTGGAACTACTGGATGCTGTTTGTACTGGTCAGCATGGCGGAGCTAACCGCCGTAGGAATGTATGTTCAGTACTGGTGGCCGGACATACCTACTTGGGCTTCTGCGGCTTTCTTCTTTGTCCTAATAAACCTAATTAACCTCTCCACGGTTAAAGTTTACGGAGAGATGGAGTTCTGGTTTGCCATTATCAAAGTTGCCGCCATTATCGGTATGATTGCATTTGGTATCTGGTTATTGGCAACCGGTACTGGTGGTCCAGAAGCTGGGATCAATAATCTCTGGTCGCAGGGCGGATTTATTCCTTTTGGCTTTGAAGGTTTAGTAATGGCTACCGCTATTATCATGTTCTCTTTCGGTGGTCTGGAATTAATCGGTATTACCGCGGCTGAAGCGGATAACCCAGAAAAAACCATACCAAAAGCCATCAATCAAGTACTTTACCGTATTCTGATTTTCTATATTGGTTCACTGGTTGTTTTGCTGTCTCTCTACCCATGGACCAAAGTCGTAGAAGGCGGTAGCCCATTCGTGATGATTTTCCACCACCTAAACAGTAGTATGGTGGCTACGGCTCTGAATATCGTCGTTCTGACTGCTGCGCTGTCGGTTTATAACAGTTGTGTATACAGTAATAGCCGTATGCTTTACGGTTTGGCTTTACAGAAAAATGCGCCTCAGGCACTAGCGAGAACCAGCCGTCGCGGCGTACCGGTTAATGCAATTATATTTTCCAGTACGGTGGCAGCAATCGGGATTATCATTAATTACTTAATTCCTAAAGAGGCCATCAGTATTCTGATGTCGCTAGTGGTTTCCAGTATTGTGATTAACTGGGCGATGATTAGCCTGTCGCACTTGAAGTTCCGCGCAGCTAAAGACCGTGAGGGTGTAACTCCAAAATTTAAGGCTATCCTTTACCCATTTAGCAACTATCTGTGTTTGCTGTTCCTAGCTGGTGTATTGGTCATTATGTATATGACGCCAGGAATCCGTATTTCAGTGCAGTTGATTCCGGTTTGGCTGGTGATTTTAGGGATTGGGTATTTGATTACCCGGAAAACAGTGAAGTAAGCGTTACTGTTGCTGTTTTTTGATGAGAAATCCCCCCATGACATGAACTGCCCCCATAAAGTTGGACGGTTTATATTTGGCGGGGATTTTTGTATCTGGAGTATCGCGTTTTAAAATAGGGTTTTGAGGATATTCCGGCCGTACAAAACAATATTGCGCATATCATCTTTGTGCTCGGTCGGAAGACCATTTGTACTTAGCACTGGAGTGCTCCGTGCCTAGTCCGCCTAGGGGCAGTTATGAAACACCTAACTGTGTTTCACCCTTCGGGCCAACGCAAGCGTTGTTCAAACAGGCTTTGCCTGTTTGTCCGGCAGCTAAAGCTGCTACGACCCCAACGGCGACCTCTCCCTCCGATAAGCGTTGCTAACACCCAAAATGCCAAAACTACGATATGAATATTTGAGGGCCTGTAGTTCAAATCTATTTATTAGTCTTAATCTGCTTTTTATAACGTTGCCAGTCGAAGTGTGGGCCGGGGTCGGTTTTGCGGCCGGGCGCGATGTCGCTGTGTCCGGTTATTCTTTCTGGTGTGATAGCGTAATGTTGGAGCAGTTGCTGGGTTAATTGTTGCAGGCTTTGGTACTGTGCCGGAGTGAAGTCCGTGGTGTCGGTTCCCTCCAGTTCGATACCGATGGAGAAGTCATTGCAACGTTCTCGCCCTTCAAACAGAGAGACGCCCGCATGCCAAGCGCGTTTATCAAAAGGAACATACTGGACAATCTGACCATCGCGTCGAATAAGGCAATGGGCAGAAACTCTCAGATGTTGAATTTCGGCAAAATAAGAATGCTCTTCTGGGTTTAAAGTACCGGTAAACAGTTGGTCAATATAGGGGCCACCAAACTCGCCGGGAGGCAGGCTAATATTGTGGATCACCAGCAGTGAAGGTATCTCCCCTTCTGGTCTTTCATCAAAATGGGGGGACGGTACACGCTTAACGCCAACTATCCATCCTTGCTCTAGCTTCATTGAATGCCTCAGTTACCCTGCTGTTATCGCCCGATTATAAATATATCGGCTATTTCTGCGTACTGATTTCTCTTCACGCCACACGTTCACCCCACTAAATATGCAAAACGTCTCCCATTATTTGATGCAATCAATACGCTATCACAAAATTGTCTGGAGACGGTTTCCTAAACACCAACTTAGCCATTTTCTTCCCTTCCAGCCTGAATATGATGTCCGCACTTTCAATTATTCAGGAGTAAAAAGATGAATCAACAAACTGGTTTTACCCTATTCGAACTGATGATCGCTATTGCGATTATTGCCATTCTGACCGCCATTGGATTACCCGCCTATCAGGGTTATATTCAGAAAGCGGCACTCACCGATATGTTACAAGCAATGGTGCCTTACAAAACTGCGGTCGAACTCTGCGCCCTAGAAAGCGGTGAGCTTAGTCAGTGTAATAACGGGAACGCTGGTATTTCAGCCACTAAAGAGACCCGCTATGTTTCCCGAATCTCCGTGGCTAATGGTGTGATTTCACTTGCAGGAAAAAATGCCCTATTAGGATTAAGTGTTGACCTGACCCCAACGCTCGATAATGCATCTGGCGGCCTACAGTGGCAGCGCAAATGTAGTAGCGATAAGCAAAACGATAATATGGTTCAGGCCTGTAATGACACCTTCCGTTTTGATGATGTGAGCAATCCATGAGTGAGATCAGTTTAATGACTCAACAGATAAGTGAAGAGGTCATTGCTGAATGTTTGCGCCATCAGGTAGTTCCGGTGGCGCTAAACCAACAGTACCTGACTATCGCCGCTATACAAGGAGAACCGCTTCATCAAGTTACCGCCTCCCTCACCTTTACCTGTGGGAGGCAGGTTAAGATTGAATATTGGCCACGCATTAAAATTGAACAGTATCTCAGCGACCTAAGCCATCATCGACCTAATAAAGCATTGCTGGAAGCCGCTGGACAACAGCAGCCTATTGAGGCCTCAGCAACTCAGGAACATGATGATGAGCCGGTGGTACAGTTCATTAATCAGGTTATCCATCAGGCACTAAAACGTCGGGCTTCAGATATTCACTTTGAACCCTATACCAATCACTTTCGTATTCGCTTGCGTATTGACGGCTCTTTGCAAGAAGCAGCCTCGCCGCCTGTGGTTCTGGCTCCCCAACTCGTTGCTCGACTGAAAATTATGGCACAACTAAATATTGCCGAACGACGACTTCCACAAGATGGGCAGCTCACGTTCCAGCACGATAATCAGGAGCGCGCATTGCGAATATCCACGCTACCGATTTCTGACGGTGAAAAAGTCGTTCTACGCGTGATGGAATCTGAACAGCATCAACAATCCATTGATACCCTTGGTATGTCTAATACTGAGCAGCAACTCTATATTCAGATGCTTCAGCAACCTCAAGGAATGATTTTGGTTACCGGGCCAACGGGTAGTGGTAAAACGATCACCCTGTACAGTGGACTACGCCTGTTAAATGATGTCAGTCGTAATATCTGTAGTGTGGAAGATCCGGTGGAAATACCGACATCGGGTATTAACCAAACTCAAGTAAATAGCAAAATTGGCGTCACTTTCAATACGGCATTAAGGGCTTTTCTACGTCAAGACCCTGATGTACTGATGGTAGGAGAAATTCGCGATAAAGAAACCGCAGAAATCGCGGTAGAAGCGGCTCAAACCGGCCATTTAGTATTGGCTACCCTGCACACCAATTCGGCAGCAGAAACCTTAACTCGTCTCGGTCAAATGGGAATACCTGACTATCTGTTAGCCTCCTGCCTGAAACTGATTGTCGCCCAGCGCCTTATTCGCTGTTTGTGTCCCCATTGTAAACAGCAGCGTATTGAACCCGATAATATTCATTTTGAACAAGATACTATCAGCTGTCGTACTTTTGACGCTATTGGCTGTGAGCACTGTGTAGGGGGTTATTATGGCCGAACAGGGCTATATGAAATGTTGGTTATCAACGAAGATATTCGCCACGGGGTACTGACTGGTCAATCCGCTTCCCAGTTGCATCAGTTAGCCTGCCGCCACGGTATGACTTCGCTTTTACAGGCGGGAATCGCGTTGGTAAAGCTAGGTACAACCTCTTTAGCGGAACTTTACCGAACGCTAGGGTCATCTTCTGAGTCCGCCATTTCGTAATGGGTATTTTATGATAAATAATTCCCGGCTCTATATCTGGCGCAGTGTTGATGGGCTAAACGGCGAAATCCCCGCATCATCAATCATCAATGCGCGACAAATGTTAATACTTAAGGGGATTATTCCCATAAAGATCGAGGCCAGCGTACGGTTAGGAAAAAAGTGTTGGCAGTTGGCTACACTCTCAATTATTACTCGCCAATTAGCCACCATGCTGCAGGCAGGATTACCGTTATCCAACTGCCTGCTGTTGATTGCAAATGAGCACCCTCATCCGGCATGGCGCTATCTGCTAAAAGAGCTACAAATGGCTATCTCTCAAGGAAAATCATTCTCACTGGCATTAAATGAACATGCCTACGCTTTTCCTCCATTATTCAGAGAGTTGATTGCCACAGGTGAACTCACCGGCAAACTGGATGAGTGCTGTTTTTTGATCGCCGAACAGCAGGATAAATTATTAAAACTGCAGAAGAAGGTGCGTAAAGCACTGCGCTATCCACTATTTATTCTTGCCGTTGCCAGTATCGTTACACTATTGATGTTGATCTTCGTTTTACCCTCTTTTGCCGAGATATATCGCTCGTTTAATGCCCCACTGCCTTGGTTTACCCAATCGATTATCTCACTGTCAGAAGCCATTATTAATTACGGGATGTTTATCGGTTCGCTTCCCGTTTTACTGTATGGCTATTACACAAAGAAATTAAGACCACAAATGAGCTGGAAAGAAAAAGAACAGAAATTATTATTAAACCTGCCGTTATGTGGAAAGCTATTGCAAATAAGCGCACTGGCAAAAATATTCCGAACACTGGCAATGACTCAGCATGCCGGCATATCTATAACAGCAGGAATTAAATCATCAGCCAACGCATCTGGGAATATTCAATACTTGAATGCAATGATAGAAGCAATAAAAATAATTGAACAAGGAACACCACTATTTAAAGCATTACACCAACAAATTCTTTTTCCACCGCTTTGCTATCAACTCATTCGTGTTGGAGAAGAGTCAGGAATGTTAGATGTAATGCTGGATAAACTCGCTAGTATCTATGAGGCGGAATCTGAAAATCAGGCAGATAGCCTATCTTCTCGTCTGGAACCTGTATTGATGCTGGTACTTGGCATCATTGTTGGTGGATTAGTTATTGCTATCTATCTCCCTATATTTCAGTTGGGTAATGTCATGGGATAACGCAGAATCAGAACGTCTATTTGACGCTAATTCGCTAAAAGAGAATCACCAATGACGACCCTTTACACACATTCAAATAAAAACATAGGTCTTACATTTAACCGAACGCTCATTAAAAAACATAAAAAACAAAAAATAAAATTTTTAATCACTAAAATGAGGTTAGCACTATAATTCAGAAGACCATACATATTGGGTTATTTATATTCACTATTCTGCTATTTATGACTATATGAGAAGTTGCTCTCTTTTTATTCTGTTAGTTTTGCCAAATTGTAGTAGCAATCATTTTACTGCTTTACCAACCCGCTAAACTTTATTAGAGGAAAGTAACATGCTAAAACGCTTATTGCTCGTAAGTTCTATCGCAACACTTCTTTCCGGTGCAGCTTATGCACAATCCCTCACCGTTGGCTTTTCACAAATTGGTTCTGAATCGGGCTGGCGGGCTGCTGAAACGTCTGTCGCAAAAGAACAGGCTAAACAGCGTAACATTACCCTAAAGATTGCTGATGCCCAGCAAAAACAGGAAAACCAAATTAAAGCAGTACGCTCTTTTATTGCTCAGGGGGTTGATGCCATCTTTATTGCTCCGGTAGTACAAACAGGATGGGAGCCGGTATTGGAAGAAGCTAAAGATGCCAAAATCCCCGTATTCCTACTGGATCGCAATATTACCGCGAAAGATAAATCGCTTTATATGTCAGTAGTTACCGCTGATAACGTTTACGAAGGTAAAGTCGCTGGTGAGTGGCTGGTAAAAGAGATGGCGGGAAAAAACTGTGACGTTGTTGAATTACAGGGTACCGTTGGTGCCAGCGTAGCGTTAGACCGCAAAAAAGGCTTTGCTGACGCTATTGCCGCTACCCCTTCAATAAAAATCGTTCGAACTCAGTCCGGCGACTTTACCCGCAGTAAAGGTAAAGAAGTCATGGAAAGCTTCATTAAAGCCGAAGATCGTGGCAAAAACATTTGTGCGGTCTATGCCCATAACGACGATATGGCCATCGGTGCCATTCAGGCCATTAAAGAAGCGGGCTTAAAGCCGGGCAGCGATATTAAAATCGTCTCTATTGATGCCGTACCGGACATCTTTAAAGCCATGCAGGCCGGTGAAGCTAACTTAACCGTCGAGTTGACGCCAAATATGGCTGGCCCTGCATTTGATGCTCTTCAGGCCTATAAGAAAGACGGCACTATTCCACCAAAAGTTATCCTGACCGAGTCTAAAGCCTTTGGCCCGGACAGCGCTCAACAGCAAATCGAACTGAAGAAGAATATGGGTTACTAACATTAACTAACCCGTTCACCCGCTGCTATGTCAAAGCCATAGCAGCGGTTTCTACCCTATCTGTCAGCAATCATATTAATAATGTTATCACCAGTGAAAACAGGGGAATCTATGGCAGAGCAACAGCACTCAGACGATACTCTTCTGGATATCAAAGGGATCAGTAAATCTTTTCCCGGCGTCAAAGCGCTGCACGATGTTTCACTGACGCTTCGTCGCGGCGAGATTATGGCGCTACTGGGAGAAAATGGCGCAGGTAAATCCACGCTGATTAAAGCGCTAACTGGTGTTTACCCAAAAGACAGTGGAACTATTTTTCTGGAAGGAAAAGAGATTAATCCAACCAGTACAGCTCACGCTCAGTCTATCGGGATCGGTACGGTCTATCAGGAAGTTAATCTGTTACCCAATATGTCTGTTGCAGATAACTTATTTATTGGCCGTGAACCTAAAAAATTTGGGCTGGTAAACCGAAAAGAAATTATTCGTCAGTCTCAGAAAATTATGACCAGCTATGGCTTTGAGCTGGATGTCACTCAACCACTTGGCTATTACTCGGTAGCCATGCAGCAAATTGTCGCCATTGCCCGAGCGGTTGATCTTTCCGCTAAAGTTTTGATCCTCGATGAGCCAACCGCCAGTTTAGATACCAGCGAAGTCGCGTTACTGTTCAGTATCATGCGTGATTTACGCAACCGGGGTGTAAGCCTGATTTTTATTACTCACTTTCTTGAACAGGTATACGCCGTTACCGACCGAATTACCGTATTGCGTAATGGTGAGTTAGTGGGTACCCGTGTTACTGCCGAACTGCCGCATATTGAACTGGTAAAAATGATGCTTGGCAGAGAGTTGGAAGATAATGCTCTGCGCCGTGCCGGACGCACTTTGAGAAGCGATAAACCAACTGTCGCTTTTGAGCACTATGGTAAAAAAGGCACTATTCTTCCCTTTGACTTACAAGTTCGTCCCGGTGAAGTCGTTGGACTAGCGGGACTACTGGGCTCTGGCAGAACCGAAACTGCGGAGGTTATCTTTGGGATTAAACCTGCTGATAGCGGTAAAGCCAGAGTCAAAGGTCGAGAGGTAAAAATAAAATCAGCCCGGCAAGCCTCATCATTAGGCTTTGGTTTCTGCCCGGAAGATCGTAAAACTGAAGGTATCATTGCTGCTGCTTCAGTCAGAGAAAATATTATTCTAGCTCTACAAACTCAACGCGGCTGGCTGCACCCTATTTCGCGCAAAGAGCAAGATGACATCGCTGCACGTTTTATTCGCCAGTTAGGAATCAAAACCCCCAGCGCAGAACAACCCATTCAGTTTCTTTCCGGGGGCAATCAACAAAAAGTCCTGCTCTCACGCTGGTTGGTAACCAAACCGCAGTTTCTGATCCTTGATGAACCTACCCGTGGTATTGATGTGGGAGCGCACGCTGAGATCATTCGCCTGATTGAAACCTTGTGTGCCGATGGTTTGGCATTGTTGGTTATCTCTTCTGAGCTTGAAGAGCTTATTGGTTACGCCGACCGGGTGATTATTTTACGGGATGGTAAACAAATTGCAGAAATTCCGGCAGAACAGTTATCCGTACCCGCCATCATGAACGCGATTGCGGCTTAAGGGAGGAACTCATGACATCACACTCAGCACCTCCTGCTTCATCGACAAACAAAAAGGAATTCAGCCTGCCGAAAGGTATTGCTCAGGTTGCTGCACTGATTGCTATTTTAATTGTCAATGCGCTGGTGGCTAATAACTTTTTCGATATTCATATTCAGGATGGACGCCTGTTTGGCAGCATTATCGATATTCTGAACCGCTGCGCCCCTGTGGCTATCCTTGCACTGGGTATGACGCTGGTTATTGCTACTGGCGGTATCGACCTTTCTGTTGGTGCAGTAATGGCAATTGCCGGAGCAACCGCAGCCAGTATGACAACCGCTGGTTTTCCATTGCATATCGTCTTGTTTGCCGCTCTGGGTTCCGGAGCACTATGCGGCGTATGGAATGGATTTCTGGTGGCTATCTTCAAAATACAGCCCATTGTTGCCACCCTAATGTTAATGGTTGCAGGTCGCGGTATTGCTCAGCTGATTACCGAAGGACAAATTGTCACCTTTAATGACCCGGCTCTGGCCTGGATTGGCAGCGGGACTTTCCTGTTCTTGCCGACACCCGTTTCTATTGTGGTAGTGGTGTTTGTGCTGCTTTGGCTACTTACCCGTAAAACCGCACTGGGGCTATTTATTGAGTCAGCGGGCATCAATATTCGGGCGGCCAAAAACGCTGGCGTCAATACCAGCATCGTGGTGATGTCCACCTATATTCTTAGCGGTATTTGTGCCGCAATTGCCGGCGTTATTGTTGCTGCGGATATTCGTGGTGCCGATGCGAACAACGCCGGTTTGTGGTTGGAAATGGATGCTATTCTTGCGGTAGTCATCGGTGGTGCTTCACTCATGGGAGGACGCTTTAGTCTGGCGCTTTCTCTCATTGGAGCCTTAATTATTCAGGGCATGAATACCGGCATTTTGCTCTCCGGCTATCAGCCACAGTGGAATCTGGTGGTTAAAGCGTTAGTTGTATTGCTGGTTCTGGTATTGCAGTCCCCGGCATTTATCCGTCTGTTTAAAAGGAGAACCGGCCATGTTTAAACGTCACCTTCCCCTGATGATAACCATTGCCGTTTTTGTTATGGGCTATATGTTCTGTTTCGCCCGCTTTCCCGGTTTTGCGTCTACCCGAGTCATCTGCAATATACTGACGGATAACGCCTTTTTGTGCATTGTCGCCGTGGGTATGACATTTGTCATTCTGTCTGGTGGTATCGATCTTTCTGTTGGTTCAGTAATCGCTTTTACTGGCGTATTTTTAGCTAAAGCTATCGGCGAGTGGGGCTTTGATCCATTCACCGCCTTCGTAATTATTATGGTGATGGGCTGCTCATTTGGTGCCTTAATGGGGTGGTTAATTGATGCCTTAAAAATCCCCGCCTTTATTATTACACTGGCCGGGATGTTCTTTCTGCGGGGTATTAGCTTTTTAGTTTCAGAACAATCGATTCCCATCGATCATCCACTATACAGCACATTATCCGCCGTAGCCTGGAAGATCCCCGGCGGAGGGCGCTTTAGCCTATTAGCGGTCATTATGTTACTGGTAGTTATTTTCGGTATGGTTCTCGCCCATAAAACGCGTTTTGGTAACAATGTTTATGCCATCGGAGGCAACGCTACATCTGCTGAACTAATGGGGATCTCAACCCGTAAAACCACTATTGGTATTTACATGCTCTCTACCGGGCTGGCAACTCTGGCAGGTATTGTCTTCTCTTTCTATACCTCAGCAGGTTATGCACTGGCCGGAATCGGTGTTGAGTTAGATGCGATTGCCGCTGTGGTTATCGGAGGAACATTATTAAGCGGTGGGGTTGGTACCGTATTTGGTACTCTATTTGGCGTGTTAATTCAGGGGCTAATCCAAACCTACATTAACTTCGACGGCACGCTCAGCTCTTGGTGGACTAAGATTGTCATCGGTATCTTGTTGTTTGGCTTTATCGGATTACAGAGATTGCTAACCGTATTCTGGGCGAATCGCCAAATCTCCACCGTAAGGCGAATTGGTAGTCATCCTCATGATATTAATGCGGCGAGTTCTGCATGATGGTTTTCAGGAATTGATTAAATCAGCCTCAACGAATATTCCAGCTGAATACAAACTCAAAGTGCGCCAAACAGCGCACTTTTTAAATATCTTAAAAATTCGAACCGGTATTAACCTTGTCCGAAAACTCGGTTTTCCTGCTCAGCAACCCGAATGAAAGTAGTACGCTTAGTTAGCTCTTTCAAGCGTTCCGCTCCAACATAAGTGCAGGCTGAACGCAGGCCGCCAAGGATATCCCGGGCGGTATTCTCTACCGAGCCACGGTAAGCCAGTTTCACGGTTTTGCCTTCTGCTGCTCGATACTCAGCGACACCCCCTACATGGCGATTCATCGCAGACTCAGAGCTCATGCCGTAGAACTGCATGTACTGGTTGCCATTCTCTTCGATAATCTTGCCTTCACACTCCTGGTGAGCAGCCAGCATTCCACCCAGCATGACAAAATCTGCACCGCCACCAAACGCTTTAGCGACGTCGCCCGGTGTTGTACAACCGCCATCACTCACGATTTGACCACCAAGGCCGTGTGCTGCATCAGCACATTCGATTACCGCCGAGAGTTGAGGATAACCAACCCCTGTCTTCACTCGAGTGGTACAAACAGAGCCAGGTCCAATACCTACTTTGACGATATCCGCACCAGAAAGAATCAGTTCTTCCACCATTTCACCCGTAACCACGTTACCAGCACAAATAACTTTATCCATATGAGCTTCACGCGCTTTGCTTAGGAAAGCAACAAAATGCTCAGAGTAGCCATTCGCCACATCGATACAGATAAATTTCAGTGCAGGCGAAAGCGCCAGAATCTGCCCCAGCTTAGTGAAATCCGCTTCCGATGTTCCGGTTGATACCATTACGTGGCGCAGTACAGACTCTGGCACACGAGCAACAAACTCGCGCCATTGTTCAACGGTATAATGTTTGTGCACCGCCGTCAGCAAATCGAAAGAGGCTAATGTTTCAGCCATGGTAAAAGTACCTACAGTGTCCATATTCGCAGCAATAATAGGAATGCCTGACCACTGATGGCCTGAATGTTTGAAGGTATAGGTGCGTTCAAGTTCTACTTCAGAACGACTTTTCAGCGTGGAACGCTTAGGACGGATTAAGACATCTTTGAAGCCCAGCTTCAAATCTTCTTCAATGCGCATATCTGTAGTTTTCCTGGTTTTTGGCGACGTATCGCAAATTAGCTATAAGCTGAATGTTGGCCATTTCCAGTGACGTTATCATACACATGAATAATTAATGAACAAGTCTGAGATTTTCAAAAAATTTCAGCTATAATCCCGTAAATTTATCTGCAGAAAAGCAGATTAAGGCAATTCATGGATAACGCCTTTGTAATCCTCAGTTTTGGACTATTGGGTCTGCTAGGTGGTAATCTGACCACTCGTATTGCCCACCAAATTCCTCCTATTTTATTTGCCCATTGGCGGCAACAATATCGCCAGATAATAAATACCACGGCTCCCTTATCAACCACGTCGACAACGTTTTCTCCGGCTTTGCTTTCCTATCCCCTATGCCCTCACTGTTCTCAACCATTTTCAAAGATATCTTTATTACTGATGATTCCTTGGCTATGCCTTAGGGGTCGATGCCCATCTTGTCGTCAGGCTATCAGTGGTCGTTATCCGTTAACTGAACTGGCCTGTGGATTACTGTTTATGCTAATTGCCAATTCAGCGACCGACCCTGTCAGGATGACTATTCTACTCTTGGTCACCCTATGGCTGGTGACAGCATCGCTGATTGATATATCTCATCAACTATTACCAGATATATTTACTCTACCACTAATATGGAGCGGGCTGATTTTTGCCCTGTTTGGCCTTACGCCATTATCTTTACCTGAATCCCTGACGAGCACACTTGTTGGATACATGCTTCTTTGGGTACCCGCTACGCTATTTCGGTTATTGAAAGGTATATACGGGCTAGGAGGCGGTGATATTAAGCTTTTGGCAGGGCTTGGAGCCTGGACCGGAGTAGATGCACTGCCAATGATTATGGTAACTGCTAGCCTGAGCGGGCTGATTTGTTTATTGCTAATTAACCGGGGTCAGGAAACTAAAAACCACACAATAGCCTTTGGCCCTTTCCTTGCTATTGCTGGATGGCTTGCACTTCTGTGAGATCCCTTTATTATTGAACTATCAATCCTGTTACAGGCTTTTATATGAGTTATATCGTGGCACTTACCGGCGGAATTGGTAGCGGAAAATCAACCGTATCCAACGAGTTTTCCCGTTTGGGCGTTCCCGTCGTTGATGCTGATATTATTGCCCGTCAGGTAGTAGAGCCGGGCCGCGATGCTCTCCAACAAATTGCATACCATTTTGGTCATTCCATACTGTTGGCCGATGGTACTCTGAATCGTAAAAAGTTACGTGAACACATTTTTAGCCATTCAGCGGACAAACAGTGGTTAAATAATCTGCTCCATCCCCTAATTCAACAAGAAACCCAACGTCAATTTGCAGATCTAACGGCACCTTATCTGCTTTGGGTTGTCCCATTATTGATAGAGAATAACCTATGTTCCCGAGCTAACCGAGTGTTAGTGGTGGATGTCAGCAGAGAGACACAGTTAAGCAGAATAATGACCCGAGATGGGAGCAACTTACCATTGGCAGAACAAATCTTATCTGCTCAAACTTCACGCGCTGAGCGCCTGTCTCATGCAGATGATGTGCTGAACAATGATAGGGAACCTGAAGCGTTGATACCACAAATTGCCCTATTGCATCAAAAATATTTAACCTTAGCCAACCAATTCAACAAGCAGGATTTGTCGATATGAGTGATTTATCCCAGAACATACTTTTTGAACATCCGCTTAATGAAAAAGTCCGTACCTGGTTACGCCTTGAATTCCTGTTACAACAGTTACAGCACAATCGCTCTTTGACCAATTTAACCAACACCTTAAGCTTTTTCCGCACGGTCAGTGAGTTGCTGGACATAATAGATCGTGGTGATGTTCGTACCGAACTGGTTAAAGAGCTAGAACGTCAACAGCATAAGTTACTGCAATGGATTGATGTTCCCGGCGTTGACAGTGAGCGCCTTAGTGCTTTACGCCATACCTTGAAAGATCATTCGAATACCTTGCTGGTAGCCCCACGCCTTGGGCAAGAACTGAAAGACGATCGATTGATTAGTATGGTTCGTCAACGATTAAGCATTCCTGGCGGTTGTTGCAGCTTTGATCTACCTATACTGCATATGTGGCTACATAATCCTAAATTGCAACGGGACGAACAAGTCACGGGATGGATCGAAACCACAGCGCCGCTCAACAATGCACTTAGTGCCTGCCTTGAATTAATTCGCCAGTCGGGCGCCTTTCAAAAACAAACCAGCCTGAACGGTTTTTATCAAGATACGGCTGAAGATAGCGATATTTTACGCATTCGTGTGGACTCGGCTTATCAGCTTTATCCGCAGGTTTCCGGCCATAAATCTCGTTTCGCCATTCGCTTTATGCCATTTGACAGCGAAATCGGTAACACACCGGAAAGATTTAATTTTGAGATTGCCTGCTGTTAATTGTTATTTGCTGGTGTTTCGACATCAGCGATGTCGAGTATCATCAATAAGAGATAACCTTTTATTTTTGCTATTGATTATGTTATTTGGGAGTATTTTATGAGTGACACCCCGCTTCAGGTAAACTGCCCTACCTGTGGAAAAGCTATTATCTGGAATGAACAAAGTACTTATCGGCCATTTTGCAGTAAGCGCTGCCAGTTAATTGATTTAGGTGAATGGGCCGATGAAGAGAAACGCATTCCAAGCTCTGGCGATCGATCCGATAGTGATGAATGGAGCGAAGAAGAGGAGTAGTAAATCTCGCTCTCCTAGTCAATAAATAACGTTATCGTATCATCTACTGATTATTCAATGCGGTAACGTTGTTTTAGCTCAACAATCACTGGCTGATTTGCTTCCGGAAACTCTGCTACATTAAGCTTCGAAACATCAATCCAGCGAGATACCTGTCCTTCACGCCCTTCTGGCTGACCTTCCCAACCATCGACGATGAAAAAGTGCAGCGTTAGCTGGCGGTCGGGATAGTCATACTCCAACGTTTTTAATGGGATAGAGTGAATCATCTCAATACCCACTTCCTCATAAAGCTCGCGTTTCAAAGCCTGTCTGGCATCTTCGCCTGACTCCACTTTTCCACCGGGAAACTCCCAATAACCCGCAAGATGACTACCTTTAAGTCTCTGGGTAACAAATATAGCCTGCTCAGAATTGATTATGATTCCAACAGCTATTTCGATTCGCTTCATATGGATACTCATAGGTCAGTTATTATTATGTAGATAAAAGGAGAGCGCCAACAGGCGCTCTCGATTAATGACAAAGTCATATAATTCAGTTTTATGTCTTAACATGGCTAATTGTCGGGAGGGGTTGCCGTGGGGGTCGACTTGGCGTAAGCCAACGAAGTGCCAGTAGGCAGACCAGGCCCGACATGCGCTGAGGCCAAGTACAGACGGTTTTCCGGTCGAGTACAAAGTTAATATAAGCACTTTAGTTATTACGACCGGAATGTTTATTGAAGCTAATTCATCTGGTTTGTCATCAGTCTGAGAGCGCCTACCGGTGCTCTCATCCCTTAACAAACTTACTGCAAACTACCATGACACTGCTTATATTTCTTGCCGGAACCACACGGACAGGGATCATTACGACCAATCTTGCGCTCTTCACGTACCATTGGTTGGTTCAGCGCAGGTTCTTCTTCCAGCGCATTCTCTTCCTGATGGCTAAACTGCTGCTGAAGGGCTAAGCGTTCAGCCTCTTCACGACGCTGCTGCTCTAGTGCCTCAACCTCTTCAGGCATACGTACCTGAACTTTGCTCAGCACGCTGATAACTTCATATTTCAGCGCTTCCAGCATATTAGCAAACATAGAGAACGACTCACGCTTATACTCTTGCTTAGGATCTTTCTGTGCATAACCGCGCAGGTGAATACCTTGACGCAGGTAATCCATAGCAGCCAAATGCTCTTTCCACATAGTATCCAGAGTTTGCAGCATCACGCCCTTCTCAAAGTTACGCATCACCTCAGCACCAACGACCTCTTCTTTCAGGTGATAGATTTTAGCGGCTTCCTCTACAATACGTTCGCGTAGCGTCTCTTCATGCAGCTCATGTTCAGTATCCAGCCATTGGGCAATCGGCAGCTCGAGATCGAAATCGTTTTTCAGACGAGTTTCCAGCCCTGGAACATCCCACATTTCTTCCAAAGATTGAGGTGGAATATAACTGTCAATCACCGTGCTAAATACATCCTGACGGATACTGTCGATGGTTTCGCTGATATCACTAATATCCAGCAGCTCATTACGCTGAGCATAAATAGCACGACGCTGATCGTTAGCAACATCGTCAAATTCCAACAATTGCTTACGGATATCAAAGTTACGGCTTTCTACTTTACGCTGAGCGTTCGCAATAGCTTTAGTTACCCATGGATGTTCAATCGCCTCACCAGGTTTCATTCCCAACTTACGCATCATTCCTGCTACACGGTCAGAAGCGAAGATACGCATCAGGGCATCTTCCATCGACAGGTAGAAACGTGATGAACCCGGGTCACCCTGACGACCTGAACGTCCACGCAACTGGTTATCAATACGACGAGATTCATGACGTTCAGTACCGATAATATGTAAACCACCGGCAGCCAGTACACGATCGTGACGCACTTGCCATGCGGCTTTAACTGACTGAATCTGCTCTTCTGTTGGATCTTCTAGCTCGGAAATTTCGCTCTGCCAGCTACCGCCCAGTACGATATCAGTACCACGACCCGCCATGTTGGTAGCAATGGTAACTGCGCCTTCTTGGCCTGCGTTAGCCACAATTTCTGCTTCCATTTCGTGGAATTTGGCGTTCAGCACTTTATGAGCAATTCCTGCTTTTTTCAGCTCATTAGAAACCACTTCCGATTTTTCAATCGAAATGGTACCCACCAGAATCGGTTGTCCCTTGGTACTACGATCTTTAATGTCTTCAATGATGGCCTCGATCTTTTCTTTCTCGGTCATATAGACCAGATCGGACATATCATCACGAACCATTGGGCGGTTAGTCGGCACCACAATGGTGTCTAACCGATAAATCTGACGGAATTCGAATGCTTCGGTATCCGCAGTACCGGTCATACCGGCCAGTTTTTCATACAGACGGAAATAGTTCTGGAAAGTGATAGAGGCCAGCGTTTGATTCTCATTCTGGATATCCACTCTTTCTTTTGCTTCAACAGCCTGATGCAGGCCATCTGACCAGCGACGACCTTCCATAGTACGACCAGTATGTTCGTCAACGATGATGACTTCACCATCTTTAACGATATAGTCAACGTCACGAGTAAACAGTGCATGAGCACGCAGTGCTGCGGTTACGTGGTGCATTAATACGATATTGACAGGTGAATAGAGTGACTCACCTTCTTCCATCATACCCGCGTCCATCAGCAGATGTTCAATCAGCACCAAACCGCGCTCAGTTAGGTTAACCTGACGGCTCTTCTCATCAACGGAGAAATGCCCTTCACCTTCAAAAGTATCAGAATCTTCTTTTTCTTGACGCAGCAGCTTAGGAATAATTTTATCGACTTGTCTGTACAGTTCAGAGCTGTCTTCTGCAGGCCCAGAGATAATCAATGGAGTACGCGCTTCATCGATTAAGATGGAGTCAACCTCGTCCACCAACGCATAGTACAACTTACGCTGAACGCGCTCTTCAGGGCTGAATGCCATGTTATCGCGCAGATAGTCAAAGCCAAATTCGTTGTTGGTCCCGTAGGTGATATCCGCAGCATAGGCTTCACGTTTTGCCGGAGGCGGCATACCTGGAAGGTTAATACCAACAGTTAAACCTAAAAACTCAAACAGTGGTCGGTTATTTTCCGCATCGCGTCGTGCCAAATAGTCGTTTACGGTAACCACGTGCACACCACGACCCGTGAGCGCATTCAGATAGGCTGGCAGCGTTGCGGTCAGAGTTTTACCTTCACCAGTACGCATCTCCGCAATACAGCGATCGTTCAGCACCATACCGCCAATCATCTGTACATCAAAATGACGCATACCAAATACACGCTTACTGGCTTCACGCACTACGGCAAACGCCTCTGGCATAATTGATTCCAGCGACTCGCCCTTATCCAAACGCTCACGGAATGCCTCAGTTTTAGCTTTCAGCTCATCGTTAGATAATGCTTCATATTCTGGTTCAAGACGGTTAATAGTTTCAGTGCTTTTACGCATACGGCGCAGCGTCCGGTCATTACGACTACCGAAAACTTTTGTCATTAATTTAGTTAACATAGGTCTAAATATCTCTTTAGTACTGCCTTGTCCGGCAGTATGAATTCAAAGAAAAAAATCAGAAAAAACGCGCCCAAGGCAACAAAGATAAACCTCGTTACCGGGATGACTATGCGTATGAAGAAGGACCTGCGCGGATACCCTGAACCTTGCTCAGCCAAAATCTGACCGGGTGAAGGATAAAAGTCGACTCAAGGGGAATTAGACGCGATACTGTCGAAGGCAGCTTTGCCTCTATTGCCGCTTGTGTCGATAATGAATCAAGAAGCGCATGATGGCTAACCGTTAGCTTATCATCACTGACCTTCACCTCATCGGAGGTAGCTTCATCATCTTGAGGGAAGGAAACAGCAAGGCGGGTAAGATAATTACGTATCGCGAAATGCTGCCACGGATTAAGATTCTGCAGTGGCCGCGTGTTAATTTCGCCGGATAACGCCAACTGCCCAACCCCCGGAACCGCCGGATTAATTGGATTGACGTCTGAAAAGGCTGCAGATAATGAGACTTGCTGAGGTAAACCGTTCAGGCTTGCAGGCGCACCAATACTGGTTGCCACAACCCCCAATAAGAGGTGCGGCCAAAAATAACGCCTACCAAATTGTCGCCAACGATTTAAAATACCCATTATCAACTAACTATTACCTGCCGGAATCTGCTTATGCGCGATAGTCGCCCATTATTATTAGATACGCTATTTGACGATACAGACTTGTTGCGAAACGTCCAACAACGAGCCATAGCGCTGATAAAACTTAATAAGACAGTTAAGGCGCTGTTACCTAAACAACTGCACGAATTCTGTCGAGTTGCTAACTACCGTCAAGGTATTTTAGTCCTTGAGGTGGCAAATGCCAGTTGGTTGACACTTTTACGTTATGAACAACAAACGTTATTAAGCACACTCAGGGTAGAAATATTACCATCTTTAGTGTCAATCGACATAAAGATTAATCCAAAGTTAAGCATAAATAAGCAGACTGCTGAAAATTTAGTCCACCGCTACATTCCTGAAAGTACAAAAAATGATACGCCTATGCGTCAGCTTAGCGTACATAGCGCAGAACAGTTAAGGGAATTAGCAGCAAGAAGTCCAAAAAGACTGAAAGAGAAACTAGAACGACTTGCTGCACTAGCTGGAGAGAGAGTAACCAGCGCAACAAGCCGTAATGATATAAGTGGTACTAAAAAACCGTAATATTATCTGACATTAAGCCAGTACAGTTCTCGACGTTTTGAACGCCAATGGCATTTCAGCTTCGTCTTCAAAAGTAACGTATTCCCAAGCTTCTTGTTTCGCTAATACCGCTTGCAGAAGCTTGTTGTTCAATGCGTGGCCAGATTTGAACGCAGTAAATGCGCCAATAATGTTATGACCACACATAAACAGATCACCGATAGCATCCAACATTTTATGACGAACAAATTCGTCTTCAAAACGCAGACCATCTTCGTTTAGCACACGATAATCATCTACTACGATAGCACAATCGAAGCTGCCACCTAGGCACAGACCTTTAGACTGTAAATATTCGATATCACGCATGAACCCGAAGGTACGCGCACGGCTGATCTGACGAACAAACGCATCGGCAGAGAAATTCATACGATAGCGCTGTGAGCCGGAATCAATCGCCGGATGGTTGAAATCGATAGTAAAATCTAAGCTGAAACCATTAAACGGTGTCAGTTCAGCCCACTTGTCACCGTCTTCGACGCGAACAGGCTGAGTAATACGTATGAATTTCTTCGGTACGTTTAGTTCTTCAATTCCGCCGTCTAACAATAAGTAGACAAAAGGTGCCGCACTGCCATCCATAATTGGAATTTCTGGTGCGTCAACTTCAATAATAATGTTGTCGATACCTAATCCTGCGAGTGCAGCATTAAGGTGTTCCACAGTAGAAATACGCACGTCATCTTCATTAACCAAGCAAGTACACAACATGGTATCACGCACGGATTTTGCATCTGCCGGAAAATCAACCGGTGGATTCAAGTCAGTACGACGATAGATGACACCCGTATTAGCTGCGGCCGGGCGCAGAGTCAGGCTAACCTTGCGTCCGGTATGAAGACCGACGCCAGTAGCTTGAATGATGCGTTTTAGTGTCCGCTGTTTAATCATCATATTATCTCGCATTGTTGATCCGATTTACCGTAGCTTACACCACGGTCTCCGCGCCAGTTTAGCATAAAGAGCGGAGAATCCAAATCATTCAGCGTTAACAGCCTAATTAATCTGCTTGTTTACGCAAGAAGGCTGGAATATCTAAATAATCGGGTTCTTTGTTCGGTTGAACGCCCTGATCATTTACCACTTTAGCTGCAGCAGGTTTGCTCTCTTGTGGTTGCAGAGGGGCTAGACCGTGTTGAGCATAACGATGGTCGACTGGTTGTGTAGCCGGTGATTTAGAGACCAGCGTAATTTCAGGGCGCTTGTCCATACCGATACCGGTTGCAACGACAGTAACACGCAACTCATCGCTCATATCTGGATCCAGTGAAGTACCGATAACCACGGTGGCATTATCCGATGCAAAGGCACGAATCGTGTTACCTACGGTTTCAAACTCATCCAGACGCAGGTCAAAACCCGCAGTGATGTTAACCAGAACACCACGCGCACCAGACAGATCGATATCTTCCAGTAGCGGACTAGAAATGGCCATTTCGGCCGCTTCTTCAGCTCGGTCTTCGCCACGAGCAATACCTGAACCCATCATGGCATAGCCCATTTCAGACATCACAGTACGTACGTCTGCAAAGTCAACGTTCATTAAGCCAGGGCGGGTAATCAGTTCAGCAATACCCTGCACCGCACCTTTTAAGACGTCATTGGCAGCACCGAAAGCATCCAACAGTGAAATACCGCGGCCTAATACTTTCAGCAACTTGTCATTAGGAATAGTAATCAGCGAGTCTACATGCTTGGAGAGTTCGGCGATGCCTTGCTCTGCAAACGTCATACGCTTTTTACCTTCAAAGTTAAACGGTTTGGTTACCACGGCAACGGTCAGAATACCTAATTCTTTTGCCACTTCAGCAACAACGGGAGCAGCACCGGTTCCGGTACCACCACCCATGCCAGCAGCAATGAACACCATGTCCGCACCTTCCAGTGCAGTACGCAGTTGTTCACGGTCTTCTTCTGCAGAATTGCGCCCGACTTCAGGGTTAGCACCTGCACCTAAACCTTTGGTTACGCCACTACCGATTTGGATAGTTTGGCCAACGGCCGTTTTCCGCAATGCTTGAGCATCCGTATTGATGGCAAAGAATTCAACACCTTCAATGTGCTCACGCACCATATGTTCGACAGCATTACCGCCGCCGCCGCCAACGCCGATGACTTTAATCACCGCATCGTTGGTTAGCTCCATTGGTTCAAACATAATTTCTCTCTCCGTTTTAACTCTTACGCAATGAATTATCGCTTAAAACTCGTTAATTGCACTACTGATTAAAATTCTTTACGTAACCAACCGGTCAAACGCTGTGCCCAGCTACGCATAGATGTTCTTTTTTCTACATCAGTCTCGCCTCTAAGGTGAGACTCTTTACCGTAGTGCAACAAACCTACTGCCGTTGAGTAGTAAGGCTCTTGCGCATAATCCGTTAGTCCAGTGATATTCAGTGGTTGTCCAATACGCACTTGGGTATGGAACACTCGTTGAGCACACTCAGCTAAACCATCAATCTGAGCCGCTCCCCCTGTTAACACAATGCCGGCGGCTAAGTGATGCTTAACCCCCTGTTGACGCAGTTGTTCCTGCACCTGCAAAATTTCATCGTTCACCAGATTAAGCAACTCGGTATAACGTGGCTCAATCACATCCGCTAACGTCTGACGCTGTAAACTACGTGGTGGTCTGCCACCAACACTAGGGACTTCCACATTCTCATCTTTACTGACGATAGAACCTAAAGCACATCCATGGCGCACTTTTATTGCTTCAGCATCTGTTGGCGGAGTTCCGAATGCATAAGCGATATCGCTGGTAACCACATTACCTGCGTAAGGAATAACTTTAGTATGACGCAGAGCACCGCCAGTATAAATAGCGATATCCATGGTTCCGCCACCAATATCAATGACGCAGACACCCAGTTCACGTTCATCTTCTGTCAAAACAGCATAGCTTGAGGCCAAACCAGCAAAAATAAGTTGATCTACCTTAAGTCCGCAGCGTTCTACTGCTTTAACAATGTTTTTAGCCATATCATTATGGCAAGTAATCAGGTGTACTTTTGCCTGCATCCGTACCCCAGAAAGCCCAACCGGATTTTTAATGCCTTCTTGATAATCGATAGCATATTCCTGAGGGATCACATGCAGGATTCGGTGCTCGTCACGAACCCGCACCGATTTAGCGGTATGAACCACGCTCTCAACATCTTCTTGTGTCACTTCTTCTTCAGAAATTGGCACCATACCAATTTCGTTCTGACAGCTAATATGTTTACCTGATAGTGCTAAATAAACAGAAGCAATCTGGCAATCAGCCATCAGTTCGGCCTGATCAATGGCTCGCTGTACTGACTTAACCACTGACTCTAAATCGTTAACACCGCCTTTATCCATTCCGCGGGACGGGCAACTCCCTACGCCAATAATATTAACCATACCGTCAGGCAGTACTTCTCCAACCAGCGCAGCAACCTTTGCTGTGCCAATTTCCAGTCCAACCACCAGTTTTCTGTCTGTCGATTTGATCATTATTAATTGCCTGACTCTGTTGTTGTTTAACTCAATCAGAAAAAATTGCCTGACTGTCAATAAATGCGGGAGCCCAACCAACCGCAGCACCCGTGTCATAACGCATATCCAGAGAGGAGATACGCTTATCAGCAGGTACTTGCTGCAACAGCGTAGGATAGAGAGCGATGAAGCGGTCTAAACGCTTGGTTCGATTTTCTCTTCCCAGCTCGATGCGCACATCGTTATTTAACACTAACTGCCATGAGCGACGTTCACTCATTGCCACAATTTTCAGCTTAAACTTTCCAGCGGCCAGCGCCTGACTCATGCTGTTGTATCCTTCCAGAACCTCTTTCTCGCCATCTTCTGGACCATACAGCAGAGGAAGGTTCTTATCACTCACTCTCTCTGCCGGTATGCTGAATACATTGCCATCTTTATCTAACAGCAGGAGGTCATTCCAGCGAGCGTAAGGAACATACTCCACAATATGAATCTTAAGCTCATCAGGCCATTGTTTACGTACACTGGCCTGTTTAATCCATTTCAGATGCAGAATCTGCTGTTGCAAAACATCCACATCCTGAGACATAAAGGTACCTGGTGCACCAGATGCCAAGATAGTCTGCCGAATATCATCATTGGTCGTGATATGCCGCTCACCGGTGACCACTAAGCGGGAAAGCGGTAGGCGTTCAGCATCATTCATCCAATGAATGACCGCCCAACAGCCCCATACAACAGTACCTATCACCATCAGCAGAAAGATCAGGCCAATGAGCTGAGTTCCGTTATTGCGCCCGGTGCTCTTTTTTTCCTGCTCATCACGGACATTCCTTGCTGCCTGAGACATATCAGTCAGCCAACGCCAAAATCTTAACAACTAGCTGAGAAAAACTTAAGCCATGCTGGCGTGCTGCCATCGGTACCAAACTATGATTAGTCATACCCGGTGCCGTATTCACCTCCAGCAAATAAAACTGACCATTGCTATCCTGCATTACATCCACACGACCCCAACCCTGACAACCTACGGCCTTATAAGCAGCCGATGCCAATGCCCGAATTTGACTCTCCAACTCATCACTTAAGCCACTTGGGCAAAAATATTGAGTATCATCAGAGATATATTTTGCCTGATAGTCATAAAACACACCGGCAGGCTGAATACGAATAGAAGGCAGAACTTCATCTCCTAAAATAGCCACAGTAAACTCTGGGCCACTCAGCCACTTTTCAACCAGCACACTGGTATCATGCTTAAAGGCTTCTTTTAATGCCGGCAGCAAATCTGCTGCAACATTCACCTTGCTCATACCAACGCTTGAACCTTCACTACTTGGCTTCACAATCAGCGGTAATCCCAGCTGTTTGATGATGGCATCGGTATCAACCTGTGCCAGTTGCTCTGCGTTCAATGCAACATAAGGTGACACCGGAAGGTTAGAGCCTTGCCATAGCAATTTAGTTCTCAATTTATCCATCGTTAATGCAGAGGCCATTACACCACTGCCGGTATAAGGCAGACCAAGGAACTCCAACAGCCCTTGTAACGTACCGTCTTCACCACCGCGACCATGTAACGCAATAAATACTTTATCGAACCCATCCGCCTTTAACTGAGCAACAGGATAAGTTTTTGGGTCAATCGGATGAGCATCAACGCCCGCCTCGCGTAAGCCTGCTAATACAGCAGCACCAGAGTTCAGTGATACATCACGCTCTGCTGATGTCCCGCCAAGAAGGACTGCCACTTTCTCAGTCATGATTTCCCTCGTTTGTATTTATTGTTTGTAATTTTAATTCAGCTAATCGACGGGCCACGCGCCCAATATTACCGGCACCCTGTGTCAGAACAAGATCCCCGCTCTGCAACACCTGCTGCAACATATCCGGTAGCGCATCAACGTCTGATACAAAAATCGGATCTAACTTGCCACGCCCACGAATAGTACGGCACAGCGAACGGCTATCTGCACCCGGAATTGGCGCTTCCCCTGCGGGATAAACATCCAACATAAACAGCACATCAACCTGAGACAGTACATTAGCAAAATCGTCGTACAGATCGCGGGTACGCGAATAACGATGAGGCTGGAAAATCATCACTAAACGCCGCTCTTCCCAACCTGCTCTAGCGGCTTTAATGGTGACATCCACTTCGCTTGGGTGATGACCATAATCATCAACCAGCATGATATCGCCGCCGTCTTCACGTTCAAATTGGCCAAGAAAGTCAAAACGACGACCGGTTCCCTGGAAGTTAGCCAGCGCTTGAACGATAGCGTCGTCACCGATACCCTCTTCCGTTGCCGTCGCGACTGCTGCAGCCGCATTTAAAGCGTTATGACGGCCCGGTGCGTTAAGCATCACCGTTAAATCGCTCTTATCATGACGACAAAGCGTAAAGAACCCTTGAGAGCGTTTCTGTTCATAATCTTTAATACGGACATCAGCATCTTCACTGAAGCCGTAAGTAATCACCTGACGACCTACCTGAGGGATAAGCTCACGCACCACCGGGTCATCAACACACATCACAGCCCGACCATAAAACGGCAGGTTGTGCAGGAAATTAATAAATGTCTGCTTTAAGTTTTCAAAGTCGCCCTGATAAGTATCCATATGGTCGGCTTCAATATTGGTCACAATCGCAACCATGGGCTGTAAATGCAGGAACGATGCATCGCTCTCATCGGCTTCAGCGATCAGATAACGACTACAACCCAATGCAGCATGGGTACCTGCGGCTTTAACCAAGCCGCCATTCACAAACGTTGGGTCTAATCCTGCGGCGGCATAAATACCAGTCACTAATGCCGTGGTCGTCGTTTTGCCATGAGTACCCGCAATCGCGATACCATGACGAAAACGCATCAGTTCAGCCAGCATTTCTGCACGACGGATAACCGGAATACGCGCTTCACGAGCGGCAACCACCTCAGCGTTATCCGCAGGAACAGCGGTTGAAACAACAACCACGCTGGCTCCTTTAACGTTTTCTGCGCGGTGATTAAAGTAAATTTCTGCACCCAGCGCAATTAACTGTTGCGTGACGGCATTTGGCGCCAAATCGGAACCACTGATCTGGTAACCTTCGTTAGCCAGAACTTCAGCGATGCCTCCCATACCAGCCCCACCAATACCAACAAAGTGGATATGTCGGACGCGTCGCATTTCCGGCACCATGGTGCGAAGTTTCGCCAATCGTTGTATATCTACATGCTCATTCACGGTTTTCTGTTTGCTCTTGTCATATTTAAAGTTCACTTCAAAACTATATTGCAACGCTTTTAACTACCGCAGAAACGCGTTCAGTCGCGTCCGGTATGGCTGTTGCTCTGGCTTCCATTGCCATTGCTAGTAGTTTTGATCGATTCAATTCTTCCAACGCCTCCGTTAATGTGTCCACATTAAACTGAGGTTGTTCAATAATTTTGGCCGCACCCGCTTTTTCCAGCGGTAACGCATTCCAGTATTGCTGGCGATCTTTGTGCATAAATGGCACAAAAATGGCCGGTAAGCCTGCAGCAGCAATTTCGCTCACAGTCAAAGCGCCAGAGCGGCAAACCACCACATCTGCCCACGCATAGGCAGATGCCATGTCGTCAATAAATTCAGTGATGTTATGTCCGTCTAGACCACGTTGCTGATAATCTTGCTGGACGCTTTCCAATGCACCTTTACCAACCTGATGCCAGAAAATAACGTTATTACCCAAACGTTCGGCCGCTTGCGGAACGGTCTGATTGAGTATCCGCGCGCCCTGGCTGCCACCAACCACCAGAACCCGAATAGGTCCACTACGCTCAGATAAACGAACTTCCGGCAACGGCAGCGCCAATACATCGGTGCGAACTGGATTGCCGACCACATCTGCATTAGGGAAAGCTCCCGGAAATGCCTGTAACACGCGCTTAGCAATTTTAGCCAGCCAACGGTTGGTTAATCCTGCAATGCCGTTCTGTTCATGCAATACCACCGGAATACCGCACATCCAAGCCGCTAGGCCGCCCGGACCAGAGACATAACCGCCCATACCTAATACCACATCCGGTTTATAATTACGCATGATGGCTTTCGCTTGACGTACAGCGCGAAAAATTCTGAATGGCGCATATAATAATGCAACGATACCTTTACCGCGAAGCCCGGAAATATTAATAAAATCGATTTCTATTCCGTGTTTCGGGACTAAATCCGCTTCCATTCTATCCGCAGTTCCCAGCCAGCGAACTTCCCAGCCTTGCGCCATCAGGTCATGGGCAACAGCCAGCCCCGGGAAAACATGTCCTCCGGTTCCACCTGCCATCACCATTAAACGCTTCTGCTTCATCGGGTACCTCTTACATGCGCTTGGCTGTTGGCCTGACGCGTTTCATAATCAATTCGAAGTAGTAAAACCAGCGCGGTAGACATCACTAACAAACTGGATCCACCATAGCTGATTAACGGTAAGGTCAAACCTTTAGTCGGTAAAATACCGGCCGCTGCCCCAACGTTAACTAGTGTCTGGAAGCTAAACCACAAACCAATTTCACAGGCCAGAAAACCGGAGAAACGTTGCCCGGCTTCCAGAGCGCGGCGACCGATCAACATTGCTCTAAAAGCGACGAAGAATACCATTAAGAGGATCAAAACCACACCCAAATAGCCTAATTCTTCACCGATAATGGCAAAAATAAAGTCGGTATGGGCTTCCGGCAGATATTCCAGTTTCTGGATTGAGTTACCTAACCCTTGTCCCCAAAGTTCTCCACGGCCAAATGCCATCAACGATTGCGTCAGTTGATAACCTGCACCAAACGGGTCGGCCCACGGGTCCCAGAATGAAGTCACCCGGCGTAAACGATAAGGCTCCGCAACAATCAACAGCCCTACTGCAAACACACCCGATCCAATAATTGCCAGAAACTGCCAGAGTTTAGCCCCCGCTAAAAACAGCATGCCCAGCGTAGTAATAAACAATACTATCACGGTTCCCAAGTCAGGCTGAGCCAGCAACAAAACGGCCAAAACCACCATAACTCCCATCGGCTTACAAAAGCCCCAGAAGTTATTGCGAACTTCATCTACCTTACGAACCAGGTAGCTGGCCAGATAGAAAAACAGGGCCAGTTTGGACAGTTCTGCTGGTTGGATACGAACCGGTCCTAAAGCAATCCAGCGGGATGCTCCATTAACCGAGCTGCCTACCGCCAGTACGATTAACAACATCACAATGGCAATCAACAGAATAATCGGGCTATAGCGTTGCCATATCTCCATCGGGATACGCAATGTTACCAATGCGGCAGCCAAAGCCAGAAGAATGTAAATAGCGTCACGCTTAGCGAATAAAAACGGGTCGTCAGTATATCGTTGGGCAATCGGCATTGATGCCGATGTCACCATGACAAAACCAATAATCGTTAAACCAATAGCCATCCATAGTAAGGTGCGATCGTACATAACATCATAATCGCCTGACTCACTGCTCTGACGGGATCCCGTTACCCATTGGGTAAACGACTGGAAAGGTTTAACTAAACTCAATACGCTCATTAGCCAAGCTCCTGAGCTAGGCGAGCAAACTCCAACCCACGCTGTTCATAGTTTTTAAATTGGTCCAAACTGGCACAGGCCGGCGACAGTAACACCATATCACCCGGTTTCACTCGCTGTGCAATATGCGCCATTGCCTGCGCCATAGTATCAGTCATCTCCGCCACTTCAGGACGTAAATCGTATAGCGGCTGTTTATCGCGGCCAAAGCAGTAGAGACGAATATGGTCTCCCTTCAGGTAGGTCGACAACGGTGAAAAATCAGCTGATTTACCATCACCACCCAATAACAGATGTAAAACGCCGTCAACGCGAATACCGTTTAATGCGGCTTCCGTGCTGCCCACGTTAGTCGCTTTGGAATCGTTAATCCAACGGACGCCTTTATTCTCCCACACCAGTTGGAAGCGATGGGCTAAACCGGTGAACTGCGTCAGCGCTTGCAGGCTGGAAGATCGAGGTAGCGACACCGAATCTGCCAGTGCTAATGCAGCCAGAGCGTTCAAATAGTTATGTTGCCCCACAATTTTCATCTCTGCCGTATTGAGCACTTTTTCACCGTGAACACGCAGCCAAGTTTCGCCCTGCTGGTAGCTGAGGTGATAATCACCTACATCTACGCCAAAGCTAACGCAGCGGCTGTCAGCCCCTAGCACTGGCATCGTCAGCGCATCGTCGGCATTAACCACACAGACGCTGGCATTGTCATAAATACGTAATTTAGCTTCACGATACTGCGCCATCCCCTGTGGATAGCGATCCATATGATCTTCGGTGACGTTTAAAATAGTGGCTGCGGTGGCGTGTAAGCTGGACGTCGTTTCCAACTGGAAGCTAGATAACTCCATGACATACAGCTGACATTCAGGATCCAGCAACGATAGCGCTGTCTGCCCCAGATTACCGCCCATGGCAATATTCCAACCGGCAGCTTTACCCATTTCACCAACCAGAGTGGTGACGGTACTTTTCCCGTTTGAACCGGTGATTGCCACAATTGGGGCCTTAGCTTCACGACAAAACAGCTCAATATCACCCACAATCTCGATACCTGCCGCTGCCGCTTCTTGCAGAACCGGGGTTGCCAGAGCGATACCAGGGCTAACCACCAACAGGTCAGCGGTCATAATCCAGTCACGGTTAAAACCACCGGTATGGCATTCTACACTTTCCGGTAGTTTATCGAGACCCGAAGGGGCTGCTCGCGTATCAATCACTTTGGGGGAAACACCCCGGGCAATAAAATAATCGACACAGGATAATCCTGTGGAACCTAATCCAATGATAACAACCCGTTTATCCTGATAGTCGATTGTCATGATTACCGCACCTTCAAGGTTGCTAGGCCAATCAGCACCAGCATTAATGAGATAATCCAGAAGCGTACGATGACGCGTGGCTCCGGCCAGCCTTTCAATTCATAGTGGTGGTGAATGGGTGCCATGCGGAAAATACGTTGACCACGCAGTTTGAACGACCCCACTTGCAGAATGACCGACATGGTTTCAACCACAAACACCCCGCCCATAATCACCAGTAAAAACTCTTGACGCAACAGTACCGCAATCACGCCTAAAGTACCGCCCAACGCCAGTGAACCAACGTCGCCCATAAAAACTTGAGCCGGGTAGGTGTTAAACCAAAGAAATCCCAACCCTGCACCGACAATCGCAGTACAGAAAATCACTAACTCACCGGCATGGCGGATATAAGGAATATGCAGATAATTGGCGAAATTAACGTTACCCGTCGCCCAAGCAACCAGACCAAAACCAGCAGCAACAAATACGGTAGGCATAATTGCCAGACCATCCAAACCATCAGTCAGGTTGACGGCATTACTGGTACCGACAATCACAAAGTAGGCCAATAGAATATAAAGCACACCAAGCTGCGGCATCACGTCTTTAAAAAATGGCACAACCAGCTGAGTCGCTGGTGTGTCTTTGCCAATGGCATACATGCTAAATGCGACAATCAGCGCAATGACTGACTGCCAGAAATACTTCCAGCGGGCAATTAATCCCTTGGTGTCTTTACGCACCACTTTACGGTAATCATCCACAAAGCCAACGGCACCATACCCCAGTAGAACAAACAGTGAGCACCAGATATAGGGATTGCTCAAGTTAGCCCACAGCAGTACCGAAATGGTAATAGAAGCCAGAATCATGATACCGCCCATCGTTGGCGTACCACGTTTACTGAAGTGAGACTCAGGACCATCGTTACGAACCACCTGACCAATCTGCAAGCGCTGTAAGAAAGCAATCAGACGCGGCCCCATCCACAAAGAGATAAATAGCGCGGTCAGCAGACTGACAATGGCGCGAAACGTCAAATAAGAAAAGACGTTAAAGCCTGAAAAAATTGAGACCAGATGTTCCGCCAGCCATACTAACATTGTGCTATCTCCTGTACTCTGCGTACTACCTGCTCCATTGCGGCACTACGTGAACCTTTAACTAAAATTGTTATGACCGCATGCTCAGATAGCAACTCACTCAAGCGTTGTGCTACAGCCTCTTTATCCTTAAAGTGCTCGCCATTCCCACTTGCATTACTAATCATTTCGCTTAAATTACCAACGCTTAATACTTTATCTACACCCGCTTCACGAGCTGCTTCACCAACTTGATGATGACACTGTTCAGCTTCATCACCCAACTCGCCCATGTCACCAACAACCATCACCCGATAACCCGGCATGGAAGCAAGTACCTGAGCGGCAGCGGTCATCGATCCCACATTAGCGTTGTAGGTATCGTCCAGCAGCAGTTTTTCTGCACTCAACTGCACTGGAAACAAACGCCCCGGGACGGCTTTAAGCAGCGATAACCCTGTTACAACATGCTCTAAAGATGCACCCACAGACATAGCTAACGCTGTAGCAGCCAGTGCATTGGCAATATTGTGTTTACCCGGCAGTGGAAGTAAAACCTCCGTTTGTCCTACCGGTGTATGCAAGACGAACTGGGTGCCCTGTGGTTTTACTACTACATCCGTTGCATAAAACTCAACCTGCTCAGTGTGGCTGGCTGAAAAGCGCCACACTATTTTATCGGCCAGCAGACTTTGCCAACCGGACAAATCATGACTATCTACATTGATGATAGCGATACCGTGAGAAGGTAGACCTTGGAAAATTTCGCCTTTCGCTTTAGCGACACCAGCCAGTGAACCAAACCCTTCCAAATGAGCAGCGGCCAGATTGTTGACCAGCGCGCTTTCCGGATGGGCTAACGCAGTAGTATAGGCAATTTCACCCGCATGGTTAGCGCCCAACTCCACTACCGCAAACTGGTGGCGTTTCGTCAGGCGTAATAACGTCAATGGCACACCGATATCATTATTCAAGTTACCTGCGGTATACAATACTTCGCCACACTGTTGCAGAATGGTCGCCGTCATCTCTTTCACGCTGGTTTTGCCAGAGGATCCCGTCAATGCCACCACGCGTGCAGATACCTGCTGTCTCACCCAACCACCCAGCTTACCCAATGCAATACGGGTATCCGCTACAATGATCTGAGCCACATCCAGCGGTAAGTGCTGACTCACTAATAAAACGCCGGCTCCCTGATTTAGGGCTTCAACGGCAAAATCATGTGCATCAAAACGTTCGCCCTTCAGGGCAACAAACAAACAACCGGCAACGATTTTGCGCGTGTCAGTGACAACGTCAATAACTTGCTGCCCGGTAATATCTGCCGTAGAGGCGATCAGTTTACCGTCAACCACCTCAGCCAGCTGTTTCAGGGTAATCGGGATCATACTAATACCCCTGAAGCCATACCCAGCAAATTCGCGACTGTGGTACGGTCAGAATAGTCGAGTCGACGATGACCAATGATTTGATAATCTTCATGGCCTTTACCGGCAATCACCACCACATCATCAGGACCAGCCTGCATAACCACACTGGTGACGGCTTCTGCCCGGCCGTGAATCACATTGGCACGTTTATTATCGATAAATCCGGTCAAGATATCGGCGACAATCGCCTGAGGATCTTCGCTACGAGGGTTATCATCAGTCACAATGACACGATCGGCAAACTGCTCAGCCACCCCACCCATTAGTGGGCGCTTACCACGGTCACGATCGCCACCGCAGCCAAACACACACCACAATTCACCCTTACAATGCAATCTTGCTGCTTCCAGTGCTTTTTCCAATGCATCTGGCGTATGGGCATAATCGACGACTACCGTTGGACGACCCGGCGCAGTGAACACTTCCATACGGCCACAAACAGGCTGTAAATTCGGCGCAGATTCTACCAGATGATTGAGTGAATAGCCTAATGACAACAGCGTTGTCAAAGCAACAAGCAGGTTGCTGACGTTAAATGCCCCCAGCAAACGGCTTTCTACCATACCGCCGCCCCAACTGGAGTCAAATTTTACCGTAGCGCCGTTATCATGATAAGAAACTTCATGGGCTTTTAACCAACGCCCCTGCCAGCCTTGAGGAAGGTTATCCTCCATAGTAACGGCAATGGCATTGGGCATCGCTACAATACGGCGAGCGCCCACTGCATCATCCACATTGATAATGACTTCACCAACTTGGTGACATTCAAACAGTCGCCATTTAGCTGCTTCGTACTCTTCCATGCTGCCATGATAATCAAGATGGTCTCGACTCAGGTTGGTAAAGGCTGCGGCAGCAAAATGCAGCGCAGCAACCCGCTCCTGAATCAGCCCATGGGAAGACACTTCCATTGCGGTAAAGGTCGCACCGTTTTTCACCAGCTCATTCAGTTCTCGCTGAACATCAACTGCCGAGCCAGTAGTATTCTCTGTTGGCACAACATGACCTAATAAACCATTACCCACGGTGCCCATCACCGCGCTTCTTTCACCCAGAAGCTGACTCCACTGAGCTAACAGCTGAGTGGTCGTGGTTTTACCGTTAGTTCCTGTCACGCCGACTAAACGCATTTTGTCTGACGGCTGCTGATAAAAACGACCTGCAATAGCCGACAAATGTAAATTCAGACTCTCAATATAGATAACGGGGACGCCATGAGACATCACTACGGTACCGTTAGCCGCCTCCCCTTCTGCCTCAGCAATCACGGCGGCGACACCCTGAGCAATTGCTTGGGAAATATAACGGCGGCCATCTACTTTATGGCCCACAACGGCAATAAAAAGATCGCCAGAGGCTGCCACGCGGCTATCCAGCGTCATCTCTTTTAATTTGCGCTCAGGAACCTGAATATTCCACGGAGCGAGCAGATCGCTTAAATTAAGATCGGCCACCGGAAGCTCCTTTCTGATTAATCACTAATTCGTTTTTGTCCGCTACGGGCAATCCATCTGGCTCGATATTCATTGTCCGTAAAACCCCGCCCATAATTGCACCAAAAACCGGCGCAGAAATGGCACCACCATAATATTGTCCACCACGTGGATCGTTAATCACTACCACCAGCGCATAACGTGGCTTGCTGGCAGGAGCAACACCCGCAGTGTACGCAATATATTTATTAACATAACCGCCATTAGGCCCCACTTTTTTCGCTGTACCGGTTTTAATGGCGATACGGTAACCTTTCACTGCGGCTTTTGTACCACCGCCTCCCGGTAACGCTACTGATTCCATCATATGGACCACAGTACGAACGGTACTTTCAGGGAAGATACGTTTCCCCTGCACCGGTGGGTCAATTTTAGTAATGGAGAGCGGCCGATAAATACCGAAGCTCCCCATCGTTGCATACGCTCGCGCTAACTGTAATGGCGTTACCATTAGCCCATAGCCAAATGAGAAGGTGGCCCGCTCTATGTCAGCCCACCGTTTTTTTTGTAAAAACAAGCCGCTGCTTTCTCCGACCAATCCCAAATTGGTCGGTTGCCCCAACCCAAAGCGCGAGTATGTATCAACCAATGCATCCGCTGGCATATTCAACGCCAGATGAGAAACACCGACGTTACTGGATTTTTGTAAAATACCGGTGACCGTTAGTTCAGGATAAAGGGCAACGTCTTTTATCTCATGACCATTTACCCGATACGGTCGGGTATTCAACACCGAATTTTCTTTGATAATACCGCGATCCAACGCCGTCATAACCACCATAGGTTTAACCGTCGATCCCGGTTCAAAAATGTCTGTTATCGCCCGATTACGGAAAAATTCTTCCGGTGAGCCAACCCGGTTATTCGGGTTATAGGAAGGACTGTTAACCATGGCCAAAATTTCGCCGGTATTCACATCTACCAGTACCGCGGTACCTGATTCGGCTTTGTTAGCCGTCACCGCATTACTCAACTCACGGTAAACCAGTGCCTGAAGGCGTTCATCAATACTCAACGTCAGGTTATGGGCTGCTTGGCTATCTACAGAAGAGATATCTTCAATGACTCGGCCATAGCGGTCTTTACGTACCGTACGTTCGCCGGACTTACCCACCAGCTTATCTTCAAAGCTTTTTTCAATACCTTCCAGGCCGTTATCATCAATATTGGTAAAACCAACAACATGGGCAGTGACCGAACCGGCAGGGTAGAAGCGACGAGACTCACGTTTTAAGTAGATACCCGGCAGTTTGAGCTTACGCACATACTCTGCGGTTTCCGAATTGATTTGGCGGGCTAAATAGACAAAGCGCCCTTTAGGATTGACGTTGATTTTTTCTGACAGCTTATTCAACGGTAAACCGACGACATCCGCCAGCGCTTTCCAGTGCATGTCCTGTGAAATACCGCCCCGCTCATTCAATTCTTTTGGATCGGCCCAAATCGCATTAACCGGCACGCTGACCGCTAATGGTCGACCAAAGCGATCGGAAATCATACCGCGAACAGTAGGAACTTCCTGCACTCTTAAAGAGCGCATGTCCCCTTCTTTGACCAATTTATCGGGCTCAATCACCTGTAACCATGCAGCACGAGCAATCAAACCAACCATGGCTAACACAATAAACAAACAGAGCAAACCAAAACGCCAGCTTACAAAGCCGGCCTCATTCTCAGGACGTTTCACTTTAATCTTATTGGTTCGTGCTGCTTTCATGTCATTTCATTAGCCATGGTAAGTTCATCAATCATCCATTAATTTATAACGTGCTTCGCACGTCGACTATTTTATCAGTTCTTTTTACTATTTCTGGATAACTATTTGTTCCTGCTCCGGTGCCACATGCTGCATTTGCAGTTTTTCATTAGCCAACCGTTCAATACGGCTATGGTCAGCCAGAGCATTTTCTTCCAGAATCAGGTTACGCCATTCGATTTCCAGCGCTTCTCGTTCTAAAATCAGTTGTTCACGTTCTGCGGTTAGCAAACGCGTACGATGACTCGATAGCACCACCGCTATCGCCGATACTAAAACCAACACAGTCAGCAGCAGCGGTAACTTTGCATTACGCAGTAAATCATCACCGATGATACTGGATAAACTGTGGCGCTCATTCGATATCATTCAGCTGTCCTTTGGGCAAACCGCAACACGGAACTACGCGCCCGTGCGTTGTCTGCCACTTCCTGCTCGGATGGCATCATTTTACCCAACGCTTTTAATTTTTTTACGCCATGTTGCTTTAACTGTTCTTCCGTTAGCGGAATACCTGCCGGAACCTGAGGTCCTTTGCTGTGCTGGCGAATAAAGCGTTTAACAATACGATCTTCCAGTGAATGGAAGCTGATGACAGAAAGACGTCCACCTTCAGTCAGTGCTTCCAGTGCGCCATCCAGAGCACGTTCAATCTCTTCCAGCTCACTGTTAATATAAATTCGGATTGCCTGAAAACTACGCGTTGCCGGATGTTTATGTTTGTCACGAATTGGCGTTGCCGCCGCAATGACTTCTGCCAATTCCTTGGTACGGGTCATTGGCTCGGTACGATTACGCTCAACGATGCCCCGGGCGATACGCTTGGCAAAGCGCTCTTCACCAAACGTTTTCAATACCCAGGCAATATCTTCTTCTTCCGCTTTTAGCAACCACTGTGCCGCGGATAAACCACGCGTAGGGTCCATACGCATATCCAGTGGACCATCGCGCATAAATGAGAAACCGCGTTCGGCATCATCCAACTGTGGAGAAGAAACGCCCAAATCTAATAGAATGCCGTCAATTTTCCCTTCTAAACCGAGGTCACGGGCATAGCTAGCCAGATCGGAAAAAGGACCATGAATAATGGAAAAACGAGCGTCTGAAATAGCAGATGCGGCTTGAATAGCCTGAGGATCGCGGTCTATAGCGATAAGGCGCCCTTGGGGACCCAGTTGTGAGAGGATCAGTCGCGAGTGTCCACCACGGCCAAAAGTACCGTCAATATAGATACCATCCTGTCGAATGCTTAAGGCATTAACTGCTTCATCCAAAAGCACCGTGGTGTGCTGATAATTATTCAACATAGTTTATAATGAAAAATCCTGTAGCCGCTCTGAGAGAGGTGACTTAGCAGACTGCTCAGCCTCGATGTCGTCCTTAACTTGTTGATACCAGGCCTCTTCACTCCACAGTTCAAACCTATTGAACTGCCCAACCAGCATCACTTCTTTAACTAAAAGCGCATGTTGCCGCAATGTATTCGCTATCAATACACGACCAGCGCTATCCAACTGGCATTCACTGGCATGACCCAATAACAGACGCTGAACTCTGCGTTCTGCTGGATTCATGCTGGATAGTCGGGATAACTTCTGTTCAATTTTTTCCCATTCAGGGAGGGGGTAAAGCAACAGGCATGGCTGATGAAGGTCAATGGTACATACCAATTGCCCTTCACATTCATCCAGCAGTGAATCTCGATAGCGAGTAGGGATAGCTAATCGCCCCTTACTATCGAGATTTATTGTTGTTGCTCCACGAAACATGGGCAGGTCACTCCTTCGCGACAAGTTTTACCACTTTACCCCACAAATTCCCACTTGAATAGAGTTTACGGAGGGTATTAAAAGCTTGTCAAGACGAAGTGCCGCGACTTTACACTAAATAGAGAGGCTATTTAGTGGTCTGAAAATAGAATATGTATGTGTTAAATTTGAATGAAACAAACTAACAATATGAATAGTAATAATTATTTATTCAATTCAGAATCAGAAAAGCTGGCGGTTAACAGCGTTGGCAATCAATCAATAAAAAATCCGTTAATATAAAAAAATGTTTCTATAACCACTACAGCATAAATCTGACACGATCTGATGTGAATGGAAGGGAATATAGGTGGTTGGCTAGTTTACTCGTCAATCAGGCCAATACTTTAGCTGAGAATAGTAACATAACGTAACGCTTCGGAGTAAGCTCAATACCGCTTACTGACCACAAAATAAAGGGCCTGTTACAGGCCCTTTATGGTTTTCTCAGCTTATCAAAGTGATACTGTTAAATGAGTTACAGGCTATGCGCGACTCAAACTACCACGGCGGAACAAACTGCGTCGAATGCGGGTTAGCCCTGGTTTTGGCTTTTGAGTTTCATCGATACTTGCCAGAACTAACTCCAACACTCGTTCGGCGACCTCTCGATGGCGTTGAGCAACGGATAGCACCGGGCACTCCAGAAAATCCAACAGCTCATTATCACCAAAGGTCGCAATCGCCAGATCGGCGGGTAGACGCCCCTGTTTCTGCAGAATCACATCCATCACGCCCTGTAGCAATGAGAATGAGGTGGTATAAATTGCCTGAGGAATCGGGTTCGATTCCAGCCAATTTTTAAATACTTCCGCCGCGGATTCACGTTCATAGCTGTTAGCATAAATATAGCTAACTTGGCGCTTATCCTCTTTCCACGCCTGACGGAACCCCTGCTCACGCAATTGACTGACCGACAATTCCGGTAAAGCCCCCAGATACGCCACGCTATCTGCTTTGAAGTTACGTAACTCCGATGCCAACATTTCCGCATCTTCGTAATCTGCCCCGACAACACTGATGAAGTGCTCCCGATCCAGTGCACGGTCAAGTGCAATAATTGGTAAAGGACTGTTCACCCAACGTTGATAAAACGGATGCTCTGGCGGCAATGCCGTGGAGATAATCAAGGCATCCACTTTCCGTTGCAGCAAGTGCTCAACACAGCGCATTTCATTATCTGGCTGGTCTTCAGAGCAGGCAATAAGCAACTGGTAACCCCGTTGGCGAGCCTGACGTTCAAGATAATTAGCAATTCGTGTATAGCTGGTGTTTTCTAAATCAGGAATAACCAGCCCAATAGAACGAGTACGACCAGCACGTAAGCCAGCAGCAACCGCATTCGGTTGATAATTATGTTCCCGGACTACCGCCATGACTTTCTCAACTGTTTTATCGCTCACACGATATTGTTTGGCTTTGCCATTAATTACATAGCTGGCCGTCGTGCGTGAAACACCCGCGAGACGCGCAATTTCATCCAGTTTCACGTTAACCCCTTAAGTATTAATTCGCCCCGTCATTGGTGGCATAATAGCCATAATATTATAAATGGCTTTAAGTAATGTAGATCTAACCCAAGATATGACGATTCAGCAACTGCTTAATCCATTCAGTCGATGTAATACAAAATAAAAAGCTCCACGCCACCGGCAGAGCTTCTGTTTTTATCTGAAAAATACCTAGCGCATAATCCGCTCACCGCGCCCTACACCAACAATTCCTGAACGGGCAACCTCGACAATTTCCCCCGCTTCACGAATAGCGGCTATAAACGCATCCAGTTTACTGCTGTTACCCACAAGTTGAACCGTGTACAGCGAGGCTGTGACATCCACGATCTGCCCGCGGAAAATATCGGCACAGCGTTTGACTTCTTCCCGTCCGTCACCGGAAGTACGTAATTTCACCAGCATAATTTCACGTTCAACACAGTCACCATCGGCCAATTCAGACACTCGCAGGACATCAACCAGCTTGTGCAACTGTTTTTCTACCTGCTCCAGCGCTTTCGCATCACCTTTAGTGTGGATAGTCATACGCGAAAGAGTCGGATCGTCCGTTGGCGCAACGGTTAGACTTTCAATGTTGTATCCCCGTTGGGAAAACAGGCCAATCACCCGCGATAGTGCGCCGGACTCATTCTCCAGTAGTACTGATAATATACGGCGCATAATCAGCTCCTCTCCGTTCTGCTCAGCCACATTTCGTCCATTGCACCGCCGCGAATTTGCATCGGATAGACGTGTTCTCTTTCATCAATGGCAACATCAACAAACACCAGCCGGTTTTTAATTGCCAGCGCCTCCGCCAGTTTACTTTCCAACTCGTCCGGTTTGCTAATAGCGATCCCTACATGACCATAGGCTTCCGCCAATTTAACGAAGTCCGGTAGCGAATCCATATAAGAATGGGAGTGGCGACCAGCATAAATCAGATCCTGCCACTGTTTTACCATACCGAGGAATTTGTTATTTAAGTTAAGCACCACCACGGACAAATCGTATTGCAGCGCCGTAGATAGCTCCTGAATATTCATTTGAATGCTGCCATCTCCGGTTACGCAAACTACTGTTTCCTTAGGAAATGCCAGCTTAACCCCCAGCGCAGCGGGTAAACCAAAGCCCATGGTGCCGAGACCACCAGAGTTAATCCAGCGACGGGGTTTATCAAACGGATAATACAGTGCGGCAAACATCTGATGCTGACCCACATCAGAGGTAACATAAGCATTGCCTTGCGTTAAACGATATAAAGTTTCTATCACAGCCTGTGGCTTGATGCGATCACCGCTGCGATCGTAAGCCAGTGATTTTTTGGCACGCCATTCATCAATGCGCTGCCACCAACTATTCAGATTCTCAAAGCTCTGTGCCGGATCGTGCTGTTTCAGCAGATCTAACATCTGGGTCAATACCTGCTTGGCATCACCAACGATAGGTACATCGGCATTCACCGTTTTAGAAATTGAAGTAGGGTCAATATCAATATGTAATACCGTTGCCCCCGGGCAGTATTTCGCCAGATTGTTAGTCGTACGATCATCAAAACGCACGCCAACTGCGAAGATCAGGTCAGAATGATGCATGGTCATATTAGCTTCATAAGTACCGTGCATACCCAACATGCCAACAAAATGTTTATCCGTTGAAGGAAATGCACCCAATCCCATCAATGAGCTGGTTACCGGTAGATTCAGCGTTTCTACTAGGGTCTTCAACTCGGCATCACAACCTGAAGTGATAGCGCCACCGCCAACGTATACCACCGGAGTTTTCGCCTCGAGTAATATTTGTAAAGCGCGTTTAATTTGCCCCCGGTGGCCTTGCACCGTTGGATTATAAGAGCGCATAGCAATGTGATCGGGATAAGAATAAGGGATCTTAATAGCCGGATTGAGAATATCTTTGGGTAAATCGACAACGACTGGGCCAGGGCGACCGGTACTGGCAACATAAAACGCTTTTTTCAGCACCATAGGAATATCTTCTACGTGCTTAACCAAAAAGCTATGTTTTACTATGGGGCGGGAAATTCCCACCATATCGCATTCCTGAAAGGCATCATTACCTATCAGCGTCGTCGCCACCTGACCAGAAAGTACAACCAGTGGAATCGAATCCATATAGGCTGTTGCAATCCCGGTGATGGCATTAGTTGCCCCCGGCCCTGAAGTGACCAGAACCACGCCCACTTCTCCGGTTACACGGGCAAACCCATCAGCCATATGTACGGCAGCTTGCTCATGACGGACTAACACATGATCGATACCGCCTACCGTATGCAATGCATCATAGATATCCAGAACGGCTCCACCGGGATAACCAAACACATGCTTAACCCCCTGATCGATCAACGATCGGATAACAATCTCAGCTCCGGATAACGTTTCCATGGGTTTCCTCCAGGTTATTGTTGTTGTGCACTCAGGCGCTAGTAAGCCATAAGGCGGAATACAGGGTTTTACCCATGATATTGATCTTGTCTGCCCTGCTTGTGTTTACTGCCCTCAGATCGTCAATCAGCTAAAAGGCATCACATAAAAGATAGCCAAGGGTTGGTTTATTACCATACGCCGTATATTCATGCTGGCAAAAGCATTCTTTCATCACTAAAAATAAAGTTTTTCAAGCCATTAAGTAGATAACCAACAGAATAATCGGTTATTTTTAGCCGGATTTTTCCGATTAATAAACCACTCATTTAGTAAAAACCAGAAAAAACAAGGGCGCACTACTGTGCGCCCTTATGAATATGCAATAAAAACAATAACCGATTTGTGATACCTGACACTATTCTCGGTACATCTGCTCTATTTCATTCTGATAGCGATTGAGTATGACTTTGCGCCGTAGTTTTAGCGTCGGGGTCAATTCACCTAACTCCATGCTAAAAGCATCGGGCAGTAGCGTAAAGCGTTTAACCTGCTCAAAACGCGCCAACTCCTTTTGCAGTTCATTCAAACGTTGCTCGAACAGTGCCACAATATGGCTATGACGCAATAGTTCCATCCGATCCTTATAAATCAGATTCATGGAGCGGGCATATTCTTCCAGACTCACAAAGCAGGGAACAATCAGTGCAGAAACAAACTTACGGGCATCGGCAACTACCGCGATTTGATCGATAAAGCGATCCTGTCCTAACGCCCCTTCAATAAGCTGGGGGGCAATATATTTTCCGCAGGAGGTCTTCATTAAATCTTTAATACGTTCAGTAATAAACAGATTGCCAGATTCATCCAGCATGCCTGCATCACCGGTTTTTAACCAACCATCCGTGGTAAATGCCGCTGCGCTCTCTTCCGGACGGTTATAGTAGCCGCGCATGACAATCGGGCCACGCACCTGAATTTCGTTCTCATCACCAATACGCACATCAACACCGGGTAGAGGACGACCGATAGAACCAAAACGAAAACCGGTCTCTTCCCAGCAGGATACCGTGGCACAAGTTTCTGTCATACCGTAACCGTAAGTAATATGCAGCCCCACTGCATGGAAAAACAGGATGATGTTGTCATCCAGCTTTGCCCCTGCTGCCGGTAAAAAGCGAATATTTCCACCCAGAATGCCGCGTAATTTTTTCAGCACCAACTTATCAGCCAAACGATAACCCGCAGCCATCAATGGATTCAGTTTTTTACCCTGATGGGCTGCCCAAAACTTACGCTTACCACACCACAAGGCGCTATGAAATAAAGCGCGACGATGCCAAGGAGCCAGATCGACTTTGTCATGAATAGCAGAGAAAACTTTTTCATAAAACCGTGGCACTGCACACATCACCGTGGGTTTCACATCGGACATCGCTTCGCGTACTGCTGCAGTATCACGTAGATAGACATTTTGAGCGCCAGCATGCATCACATACAGACTCCAAGCTCGCTCAAAAACGTGCGATAACGGCAGAAAGCTAAGAGAAACATCATCCGCACTGACGGTCAAACGCTCGTCATGCAGGCAAAACTGTGTGGCTAAATTCCGGTAATCCAGCATCACACCTTTCGGTTCACCGGTGGTACCCGAGGTGTAAATCAGCGTAAACAAATCGTCGATATCGCGCTCGTTAATGCGCGCCTGAAATTCAGCCAAATGGCTATCATCGGCCCGTTGACAAAAATCATCCAGATGGATAGCAATATCACACTCACGCAGGTCTATGTTTTTATCAAACGCAATGATTCTTTCAAGTTGAGGACAAAGCTCACAGATAGTTAATGCTGCATCCATTTGAGCTTGAGCGCCAACAAACAGTGTTTTAGCCTGTGCATCATTAATTACAAAAGCGGACTGTACCGGAGTATTGGTGGAATAAATAGGTACGGCAATCGCGCGTAAATGAAGAATCGATAAGTCAGTAATCGCCCAATCAATACTGTTGGTGGCAAAGATAGCAATACGGTCCTGAACCTGCACACCGGTACTCAATAAAGATCTAGCCGTTTGGGAAATACGTTCACCAATTTGCTGCCAGCTTAATGACTTTTCCTGATGTTGATCCCACTCTCTGAATGCAATTCTGCTTGGATTTTGTTGGATACGATCCTGCACACGCCCTACCGGGTGAAATTGCCTGAGTGTTTGGTTCATAAATGGTTCTCATTTTCAGCTTACAGCTGTTCACTATTTTTATGCAAAGAAGTCTACATTTTCTCGTCCGTGGGTCAATGGGAATTAATTAAATATGCGTGAATGATTGCAAACTTTAAGCTAAAAAACCCTTAGAAACAGAGTGCTAACGAATGAGTATTTAAAAAGAAAATAGCAGTAATAAGTGTATCGGCGTGTGCTAGCGCCTACCCGGCAACATAGCGGCAATCAAATTGCGCTTCAGCCAAATTGAAAGAGTAACTATCGCCAAAATATGTAAACAAACTAAAAGAGTCACTAAATTTACTAACCAATAATGCCATTCATCTACCGGCCAACGATCCATTAAAGCCGTATCCTGAGCCCAGCCGGTTAAAGCTACTAGCGGTAGTAGTAGCCAAAATAACCAAATACTAATGGCACCAATAGGATTATGCCCCAGAGAACGATGTGCCGAACGCTGACGCACCTCTTCCAGATGCTGACGTATCGCCGAACAGGTTGGAATAATAGCCGAAAGACGGGCTGGCCCTTTTGCCCCCGTCATTCCCCATATTAGACGCACAATCACCAGCGTAGCAATGGTCAACCCCACGATTTGATGCAGGGTTTTACCTGGCTCAGTAATATGCAGTCGGTTAATCAGAAACCCCAACGCAACGCACCAGTGCGTCGTTCTGACCACCCAATCCCAACGCTGAATCATTTATTTATACTTCTTGTGATACTGGTCGCGAGTCTGTTTAAACTGTTCTGCGGCCTGCTTGGCCTGATCAAACTTGCCGGAATCGGCTAATGCTGTAGCACCATCAATCTCGCCGATCAATGTATCCAAACCATGACGGAAATCTTTCATGCTAGCGCTATCTTTTCCCTGTCCTTCCAACTTGTCGGGAGTACCCTGCTGTGCTTTTTGCGCGGCCTGCTTCATGGCAGACAAACCTTGCTTAAACTCATCGGGTGAATCCGTGTTCAATACCGTACGGTAATTTTTAGCAATCAACTTCATTTGATCTTCAACTTCACTCGCCTGCGTGATAGCACTGGTTGCCAGTGCCGTCAGACCAACCGCCGCAACTAACCATTTATTCATACATCCCCCTAATAACACTAAGAAAGTTCACTCAATGACACAACTTTAGTAAGTGTAGTTGCTGTAAAGAAAAAGAGGTAACTGGAAAGCGAAGAATCTGTTAATCCCTAACTTAAGTTTCTTAGCCTACCTTCCTCGAACATTTTTTCAGTCAAAATGCAAAACAACCGTTGACAACAACTCCGCAATCCAGTATCAATTAATCCTACTTAATTTTTTATAAAGAGTACTGGATCGCATGTTTACTTCTATTCGTTTTCTCAGCCTCCTCCTCCTCGCATCTTGTTGCGCGGCTGGCTTGTGGAAGACGAACTGATTCGATTCAGAAAAGACACAAGAAACCCGCGCTACCTGCGCGGGTTTTTTTTTGCCTCGTAGGAAGTTTTAACCCGATTAAACGACTTAAAAACAGAAGGTACAGAATATGAGCCAACAAGTAATTATCTTTGATACCACCCTGCGAGACGGCGAACAGGCTTTACAAGCAAGCCTGAACGTAAAAGAGAAAATGCAAATAGCCTTGGCGTTAGAGCGTATGGGCGTTGACGTGATGGAAGTTGGCTTTCCGGTTTCTTCTCCCGGTGATTTTGAGTCGGTACAAAGCATTGCTCGGCAGATCAAAAATAGCCGAGTGTGCGCCTTGGCACGTTGCGTCGATAAAGACATCGACGTCGCTGCCGAAGCGTTGCGCGTAGCCGAAGCCTTCCGTATTCACGTTTTTTTAGCCACCTCCACCTTGCATATCGAATCCAAACTGAAGCGCTCTTTTGAAGATGTCATGGAAATGGCAATTCGTTCAGTTAAAAGAGCTCGCAACTATACAGACGACGTTGAATTCTCCTGCGAAGACGCTGGCCGTACCCCCATAGATAACCTGTGTCGCATCGTTGAAGCCGCTATTACTGCAGGTGCCACCACCATTAATATTCCAGACACGGTGGGTTATACGGTACCGCGCCAGTTTGGCAATATCATCGAAACGTTGTATCAGCGCGTACCTAATATTGATAAAGCGATTTTGTCCGTCCATTGCCACGATGATTTAGGTATGTCTGTGGCAAACTCCATAACTGCTGTTCAGGCTGGAGCCCGTCAGGTTGAAGGTACCATCAATGGTATTGGTGAACGAGCCGGTAACTGTGCACTGGAAGAAGTCATTATGGCGCTTAAAGTTCGTCAGGACATTATTAACGTACATACCAACATCAATCATCAGGAAATTTACCGCACCAGCCAGTTAGTTAGCCAGTTGTGTAATATGCCTGTTCCGGCTAACAAGGCGGTGGTTGGTTCCAATGCTTATGCTCACTCTTCCGGTATCCATCAGGATGGCGTGCTGAAAAACCGGGAAACCTATGAAATCATGACGCCCGAATCCATCGGTTTCAGCCAAGTGCAATTGAACTTGACCTCCCGTTCTGGCCGCGCAGCCGTGAAGCACCGTATGGAAGCGATGGGCTATAACGAAACGGATTACTCTCTGGACGATTTGTACGCCGCCTTCCTGAAACTGGCAGACAAAAAAGGCCAAATATTTGATTACGATTTAGAAGCGCTGGTATTCATTCGTAAACAACAGGAAGAGCAGGAGCACTTCGCGCTGGATTACTTCAGTGTACAGTCTGGTACCAATTTGATGGCAACCGCCTCTGTCCGTCTGGCCTGCGGTAGTGAAATCAAGTCTGAAGCAGCAACAGGTAACGGCCCAGTAGATGCCGTCTATCAGGCGATTAATCGCATTGCTGACTATCCTATTACCATTGTGAAATATCAATTAACGGCGAAAGGCCAAGGAAAAGATGCTTTAGGTCAGGTAGATATTGTTGCTGAATATGAAGGTCGTCGTTTCCACGGTGTTGGGCTGGCAACGGATATCGTTGAATCTTCTGCTCAAGCGCTGGTTCACGTACTGAATCATCTCTGGCGCGCTAAACAGGTGGTAGTGCAAAAACAACGCCTGATACAAACTACCGAGTAATCTTTGAGTTCTATTTTTAAGCAAACAACAAAAATAACCATAAAGTATGGAGCAATTATGACGCGTTCTTACCACATTGCAGTATTGCCCGGAGATGGCATTGGCCCAGAAGTGATGCAGCAGGCAATCAAAGTGCTGGAGGCGGTTCGCCAGCGCTTTAATATCAAGATTACCACCAACGAATATGATGTAGGTGGTGCCGCCATCGATCGCCACGGCATGCCATTACCAGCAGCAACCGTAATGGGTTGCGAGCAGGCCGATGCGATTTTGTTTGGTTCTGTTGGTGGACCAAAATGGGAGCATCTGCCGCCAGCAGAGCAACCAGAACGCGGAGCATTATTACCTTTACGTAAACATTTCCAATTATTCAGCAACTTGCGCCCTGCCCGTCTGTATCAGGGTTTGGAAGACTTCAGCCCGTTAAGAAGCGATATCTCTCATAAAGGCTTTGATATTTTGTGCGTGCGCGAATTGACCGGCGGTATCTATTTTGGTCAGCCTAAAGGTCGTGAAGGCTCAGGCCCTGATGAAAAAGCCTTTGATACTGAGGTTTATCATCGTTTCGAAATTGAACGTATTGCCCATATCGCTTTTGAAGCTGCCCGTAAGCGTCGTGCCAAAGTCACCTCTATTGATAAATCTAACGTGTTACAAAGCTCTATTTTATGGCGTGAAGTGGTCACTGAAATTTCAAAACAGTACCCAGATGTGGCGTTAAACCATATGTATATTGACAATGCCACCATGCAGATGGTGAAAGAGCCTTCTCAGTTTGATGTAGTGCTGTGTTCCAATCTGTTTGGTGACATTCTGTCTGACGAATGCGCCATGATTACTGGTTCAATGGGGATGTTGCCGTCCGCCAGCCTGAACGAAAAAGGCTTTGGTTTATACGAACCGGCTGGCGGCTCTGCGCCGGATATTGCCGGAAAAAATATCGCCAACCCAATTGCTCAAATCCTTTCCCTGTCACTATTGCTACGCTACAGCCTGAATGCTAATGATGCCGCCAATGCGATCGAAAAAGCCATTAATCAGGCGTTAGAACAAGGTTATCGTACTTCAGACTTAGCCGGTAACGGCAAGTCTGTCAGCACCAGTCAAATGGGCGATATCATCGCTCAGTTCGTTGCTCAGGGGGCATAAAATGGCTAAGACACTGTATCAAAAATTATACGACGCCCACGTAGTGTACGAAGCGCCGAACGAGACACCATTATTGTATATCGATCGCCATCTGGTGCATGAAGTCACATCACCACAGGCTTTCGATGGTTTACGCGCAATGAAACGTCCGGTACGTCAACCGGAAAAAACCTTTGCCACTATGGATCATAATGTATCCACTCAAACTAAAGACATTAACGCTTGCGGTGAGATGGCCCGTATTCAAATGCAGGAACTGATTAAGAACTGCAAAGAGTTCAAGATTTCCTTATACGATTTGAATCACCCTTATCAGGGCATCGTTCATGTTATCGGACCTGAGCAAGGCATAACTCTACCAGGCATGACCATTGTGTGTGGTGATTCCCATACCGCTACCCACGGTGCTTTTGGATCTCTGGCTTTTGGTATTGGTACTTCTGAAGTTGAGCACGTTTTAGCCACACAAACCCTAAAACAGGCGCGTGCTAAAACGATGAAAATTGAAGTTCAGGGCGATACCGCTGAAGGTATTACCGCTAAAGACATCGTACTGGCTATTATCGGTAAAATTGGCCATGCCGGTGGTACTGGCTATGTGGTGGAATTCTGTGGTAGAGCCATTGAAGCGCTATCGATGGAAGGCCGCATGACATTATGTAATATGGCGATTGAGATGGGCGCTAAAGCAGGTTTAGTCGCTCCCGATAACACCACCTTTGACTATGTAAAAGGCCGTCAATTTGCGCCGAAAGCAGAACAATGGGATGCCGCTGTCGCTTACTGGCGTACGCTGAAATCTGATGATGGTGCTCAATTTGATGCCGTTATCAGCCTGAATGCAGCGGATATCGCTCCACAGGTCACTTGGGGAACTAACCCAGGTCAGGTAATGGCTATCGACCAAGCCATTCCTGACCCCGCTTCTTTCAGCGATCCGGTTGAACGTACATCGGCAGAAAAAGCGCTGGCCTATATGGATTTGAAAGCCGGAACTAAGCTGACCGATGTAGCTATTGATAAGGTGTTTATCGGTTCATGTACTAACTCACGTATCGAAGATCTGCGCGCGGCTGCGGCTGTTGCTAAAGGCCACAAAGTCGCCTCAGGGGTGGTGGCGATGGTAGTTCCCGGTTCTGGCCCGGTTAAAGTTCAGGCCGAAGCTGAAGGTCTGGATAAGATCTTTATTGAAGCGGGTTTTGAATGGCGTTTGCCCGGTTGCTCTATGTGTTTAGCGATGAACAATGACCGGCTAGATCCCGGGGAGCGCTGCGCTTCAACCAGTAACCGTAATTTTGAAGGTCGTCAGGGCCGGGGTGGACGTACTCACTTGGTGAGTCCGGCAATGGCAGCAGCAGCAGCCATTGCTGGTCACTTTTCCGACATCCGCAAGCTGAGTTAAGGAAACTACAACATGACTAAATTTACTCAACATACTGGCATTGTCGTTCCATTAGATGCAGCAAATGTCGATACTGATGCCATTATTCCCAAGCAATTTTTGCAAAAAGTAACCCGTACTGGTTTTGGTCAGCATCTGTTTAACGACTGGCGCTTTCTAGACGATGCGGGTCAGAAACCAAACCCTGATTTTGTTTTAAATAAGCCACGCTATAAAGGCGCTTCAATTCTGCTGACCCGAGAGAACTTTGGCTGTGGTTCCTCACGGGAGCATGCCCCTTGGGCCCTGACAGATTACGGATTTAAGGTCGTTATCGCGCCTAGCTTTGCTGATATTTTTTACGGTAACTCATTTAATAACCAACTGTTGCCAGTCATTTTAACTGAGGCAGAAGTTGATGAATTATTCAAACTGGTTGCTCATCAGGAAGGCGTGACATTTACCGTTGATCTGGAAAACCAGCAAGTGGTTGCCGGTGGTAAACACTATGCCTTTAACATCGACCCTTTCCGTAAGCATTGCATGATTAACAGGCTGGATAGTATCGGTCTGACACTACAGCATGATGATGCAATTAGCGCCTATGAAGCTAAACAACCTGCCTTTCTGCGCTAGAAGATAGGATTAACCAAACACTAGTCAAACACAAAGGGGCCAGCATATGCAGGCCCCTTTGTGATAATTCATACCCAAAAAGAGAACCCATCCAACAACGTTAATCACAAGTGACCTCTAATGCTGGAAAAACGCCTAACCTTTTCGGATATCTTATTATTTATCTGTTTCCATTTAAATTAAAACCAATTAACGCACATTAAAGTTATTGTACTAATTATTAAAATTTATAATTTAAAAACCGGATAAACAGTCATTATCACATGTCAATTATTTTTATATTAAAAGAACTCTAATCAGAGTGAAAATTAATAAAGGCAATACACATTTCACTAATAATTTATACTATCGTTATTAACCACTCAAAAAAAACAGAGAGCAAAGCTCTCTGTTTTAATATGCTTTACAACCTAACGGTCAGATCACTTATAGCTAGTGAAAGCGTCGCGATATTCTTTAGCGATAGATTTAATTTCAGTTTTACCTAAAGCGAATCCACCAACAGCGCCATAAATACCACCAACAACGCTAGCTACCGCTGCCCCAACAGCTGAACCAATCAGGCCAAAACCCAGAATGCCGCCACCCGCTTCGCCAGCAACTTTAGTACCTAAACCTAGGCCCGTTGAAAAACCATCGCCAAGGCCAACTAAAGCGCCTTCTATAGCATCACTAAAGTTTGCAGCCCAAGCACCACTCACTTGCTCAATTTCACTATTTTGTAATTCACGCATGATAATTCCCTTTTATGGATATATTAATCAATAAAAAATATTGATAGAAAAAAAAGCCTTAAATATTTAAGGCGAGTTTATTTTTATCACAAATAATTTTTTTATTTCTATTGATTTAAACCAATTTTACATCCTAAATAAGGCTGAATAATTAAAAAATTAAATAAAATGAGTAAACACTTAGCATCCTACCGATAGATAAGATCGCCATAAGGAGATGTCTTAATATCGACTTATTTTCATAGAAATAAAAAGACCACTTCAACGATAAAGCAAAATATATTAATGACTATTGTTGATAAATATCTTTTTTATAAATGGCGATTAAAAACAATAGTGAGTCGCACCAAGAGGCGCATCTCGCTATTTTCTTTCTCACTTCCGTACTTTTTTGGCGACTTTCTCAGACACCGCCTGCCGCTGTTGCTGAAATACTTGAGTCGTTGTACGAATTCTATCAACCAACTCTATTTCTGCGCTAGCAGGTGACCCGCCAACAAAGGGTGGTGCAGGATCATACTCCATTCTGAGTTGCACCATTTTTGCTTCTTCCGGTCCCCTTATTTTGCCCAATAACGTCAGGGCAAAATCAATACCAGAAGTCACACCGGCTCCCGTTACTCGATTACCATCAACCACCACTCGCTGATTCACCGGCTCAACGTCAAAATAGGCCAGTTGCTCAAGCGAAAGCCAGTGGCTGGTTGCACGATAGCCGCTCAATAATCCAGCCGCCGCCAAAACTAAAGAGCCAGTACACACCGAAGTAACATACTGAGCGCCTTCTGCCTGTTGGCGTAAAAAAGTAAGTATTTGCTGATCTTCCATTAACGCCAACTGGCCTGGACCACCAGGAACAAAAAGAATATCGGCTTGAGGAGATTGTTGTAAAGTGACCGTTGGCAAGATTGTCAGGCCGTGCGTATCCCTAACTGGCTCAAGGGTTTTCCACACCAGATGGACATTAAATTGCTTAACGCTGGAAAACACCTCAAATGGCCCCGTTAGATCTAATTGCGTCATATTAGGGTACAACAACATAACAACATTCATTTATGACTCCGAAATCATTAAACAAACGGACACTCGTTTTGTTTCGTCTCACTATACGCTATCCACGTAAAACCACCGATAATGAAATAAGTTAGTATTCACTCCTGATAATAATCCCCTTCCCCACGGACAAAACAGACTCTACAATGTGTCCTTCTCAACGGGGTGCGACATAAAGCTGAGAATGTGTTTAACGTGTGAAATCACACCAGACCATACCCGTAGAACCTGATCCGGTTAATCCCGGCGGAGGGATTTGAGAGTGTGTTCAGTTTCTTCCTATGCCTACTGAATAGCTTAACCAACTCAAAGACCTTTGTTTCCGACTGAACTATTTAGGGGAGTGCAAAGTGTTTAAAAAACTCATCACCGCAATCGGGTTTCTTGCCGTTTGCCCGTTTCTGGCCAATGGGGCAGAAAACCGTCCAACGTTAACCGTCTATACCTATGACTCTTTTGCTTCTGACTGGGGCCCCGGTCCGAAGATCAAGAAAGTCTTTGAAGCACAGTGCCAATGCGAATTGAAACTGGTTCCGCTAGCTGATGGCGTTTCATTGCTTAATCGTTTAAAGATGGAAGGTAAAAAAAGTACCGCAGACATGGTATTGGGATTAGATAATAATTTGCTGGTTGCTGCGAAACAATCCGGCCTGTTTGTCCCACACAAGCTGGATGTAAATGCCCACTCACTGACGCTACCCGGCGGCTGGCAAGACGATACCTTTATCCCGTATGACTATGGCTACTTTGCCTTTGTCTACAATACGGAAAAATTAAAGACACCACCCAAAAGCCTGAATGAGCTGATTGAAAGCCCGGAACAGTGGCGAATTATCTATCAGGATCCACGCACCAGCACCCCAGGACTCGGTTTACTGTTGTGGATGCAAAAAGTGTACGGCGATAAAGCGCCACAGGCCTGGCAAAAGCTGGCGAAGAAAACAGTCACTGTAACCAAAGGTTGGAGTGACGCTTACGGCCTGTTTCTTAAAGGTGAGGCCGATTTAGTCCTCAGCTATACCACCTCTCCGGCCTACCACATCATAGAAGAGAAAGATAATCGCTATGTCGCGGCTAACTTCAGTGAAGGTCACTATATGCAGGTTGAAGTTGCAGGTCTGCTGGCTAATAGCAAACAGCCCGAGTTAGCAGCTAAGTTTATGGCTTTTATGATGACGCCGGCATTCCAACAGGAAATCCCAACCACCAACTGGATGTATCCGGTTATTGATATTCCACTCCCAGAAGCCTTCACTCAAACAGCAAAACCTTCAGCAACACTGGAATTTAGCCCTGAAGAGGTAGCACAACACCGTAGTTCATGGATTCAGGCATGGCAAAACGCCGTCAGCCATTAATCCCTTCCTGGCTCTGGCCGGGTTTGATTGCTGCAACGCTGATCCTCAGCGTTGCGCTTGCAGCTTTTGCTGCGCTATGGCTTTATTCTCCTGCAGGAGATATCCGACAGCTATTGAATGATAGCTATCTGTGGCACGTCGTACGCTTTACCTTCTGGCAGGCATTCCTGTCAGTGTTGGTATCCCTGATACCGGCTATTTTTGTTGCCCGCGCACTCTACCGCCGGCGTTTTATCGGTAGAACGTTAATGTTACGTCTGTGTGCAATGACGCTAGTATTACCGGTGCTGGTCGCTGTTTTTGGCTTACTTAGCGTATATGGTCAACGAGGCTGGCTGGCTAATTTGCTAAATGCTCTGGGGATAGACTATGCTTTTTCACCCTATGGATTACAGGGCATTTTACTGGCTCATGCTTTTTTCAATTTACCTCTCGCGACACGGCTCCTTCTCCAATCGCTGGAAGGTATTGCCGTTGAACAACGCCAGCTCGCCGCTCAATTAGGTATGAGCTCGTGGCAGCGTTTTCGTTTTGTTGAATGGCCAGCCCTAAAGCGCCAACTTCTGCCAACCGGTGCGCTAGTGTTTATGCTATGTTTTGCCAGCTTTGCTACCGTATTATCCCTCGGTGGCGGCCCTAAAGCGACCACCGTTGAGCTAGCAATTTATCAGGCGCTGCATTACGACTTTGATCCTCAGCGCGCGGCGTTATTAGGATTAATTCAGCTGGTCTGCTGCCTATCGATTGTCCTTCTCAGCCAACGTTTCAACCCATCGCTCCCCGTGGGAAACACCTATGGTCAAGGATGGCGAGACAGGCAAGATTCCCGACTAAGTAAAATAGCCGATGGCTTGCTGATTACCCTGACTTTATGTTTGATGCTCCCGCCACTGGCAGCCGTGGTGTTAGACGGTATTAACAGTACCGTACCTGAAGTGCTACAACAACGCGCAATGTGGCAATCCCTGTTCACCTCACTGCGTATTGCTCTGGGCTCCGGATTGCTCAGTCTGGCACTGACCACAATGTTGTTGTGGAGTAGCAGAGAGCTCAGGTTACGCCACAATTCTTGGGGAGCTAGGCTCGAAATCAGTGGCATGGTAATTTTGGCGATGCCAGCCATTGTTTTAGCTACGGGTTTCTTTTTGCTGCTAAATAGTACCACCGGGCTACCTGACTCCGCTGACGGCATCGTAATACTGGTTAATGCTTTGATGGCTATCCCTTATGCGTTAAAAGTACTGGAAAACCCAATGCGCGATCTGGGGGAGCGTTACGCTTTACTTAACGTATCATTAGGGTTGACTGGCTGGAATCGGCTACGTTGGATCGAATTAAAAGCCCTGAAGCGCCCGCTCGCTCAGGCATTAGCCTTTGCCAGTGTGCTGTCTATCGGTGATTTTGGTGTTATCGCGCTGTTTGGCAATGAACAATTTCGCACATTACCCTACTATCTCTATCAACAACTGGGAAATTACCGTAGTGAATCGGGTGCTGTAACGGCATTACTGCTATTACTACTGTGCTTTTTCCTATTCACGCTGATTGAACGACTTCCCGGACGTAAACATGATCGCTCTGAATAAGTTAAGTTATCTTTATCCTCCGCTATCCATGTGTTTCGACCTGAATATTCAGGCTGGTGAACGCGTTGCCGTTCTTGGCCCCAGCGGCGCAGGGAAAAGCACCTTATTGCATCTGATTGCCGGTTTCGTTCTGCCTGAAAACGGCAGTTTATGGTTGAACAATGTCGAGCATAGCCGCACCCCACCGGCTCAACGTCCGGTTTCTATGCTATTTCAGGAAAATAACCTGTTCGCTCACCTTACCGTTGAGCAAAATATCGGTCTTGGGCTTAATCCCGGCCTTAAGCTAACGCCAGAACAACAGCAAAAACGGCTGGATATTTGCCGTCGGGTAGGACTAATTGACTACCTTGACCGCTTGCCCTCTCAGCTTTCCGGTGGACAGCGTCAACGTACCGCTCTGGCCCGCTGTCTGGTCAGAGATAAACCTATCCTGCTTTTAGATGAGCCTTTCTCTGCGCTCGACCCGGCTTTACGTTATGACATGCTATCCCTGTTGGAAAGCGTATGTGACGAGCAACGGCTCACCTTGATGATGGTTTCGCATAATCTGGATGATGCAGCGCGTATCGCACCAAGAACCCTGTTGGTGGTGGAAGGTAATATCGTTTATGACGATTCCACTCAGGGCCTTCTGAGCGGAAAATCCGATGCTGCTCGTATATTGGGTGTAACCAGCTAAATCCTAATGATTAAATTTGGCCTATAGCCCTGTATTCTTCCGGCCAGAAATGCCTGCGGCCGGAAAAATATCAGTCAGATAATAATTAATAACAAATATCATCAGAGCAAGATGGCCCTTGTGATGCATTATCCAATTGGATTAAGCGCGCCTTCTCTTCCTGCACCTTGACCAGAATTTCGCTAAACACACTGGAAGGTTGGGCTCCGGATACGGCATATTTATTATCAAAAACAAAGAAAGGAACTGAAGTTATCTTTAACTGCCGGGCAAAGGATTCGTCCGCACGAACGCTATCCATATAGCGATCGGAATTCAGTACCGCCTGAACTTCGGATGATTCCAATCCAACTTCGTTTGCCAGATTAATCAACGTATCAATATCCGCCAGATTAAGCCCATTGGTAAACATGCCTTTGAACAGGGCCTCACTGGTCGCATCCATCACACCCTGCTCAGCGGCGTAATGCAATAATCGATGTGCATCAAAAGTGTTAGTCGGTATCAGTCTATCAAAATGAAAATCTAGTCCGGTCTGTTTTGCCTGCTGAGCAATATTTGCCGTCATTTCGTTGGCTTCGGGTATGCTCATGTCATATTTTTCAGAAATATGAGTATAAATATCTTTTTGTTTTGATTTTGGCGCACTGGGATCCAGCTCAAAACTACGCAACACAATCTCGACGCTCTCTTTTTCCGCAAAAGAGACCAGCGCTTGATTAAGATGATGTTTGCCGATGTAACAAAACGGGCAGGAGAAATCAGACCATATTTGTATTTTCATAATACTTTTGTCCTTCACGATAATTCTGAGCTAACCGTTGAATAAAAGCGGGTGCAACAAAGCCAAGACCCGATAAATATTTTTAGCGTAGCGTTGTTACCTATTATTTCTGATTAAGCGCCTTAACCTAATGGATACATCTAAAAATCAGGTCACAAAGAATATATCGTAGGTCATAATGGCAATTAAAAAGAATATCTCTGCTCTTTAAAGATAGAACAAAACGATTTCATTCCCAATAAAAATGAAAATAGATAATAGCTGTATGGATATACATATTAGAATATACTTCCGATAGCTCGGTTCTTTATTGCAACAAACGACTCAAGGTAAGCATACGGTGAATTCAGTTCGACAAGGTTTTATCCTGACTCGTCACTGGCGGGATACCCCTTCAGGCATTGAAATTGACTACTGGCTCGCAACGGACAGTGGCCCACAACGTATACGTTTACCACTACAGCAAGCCGTTGCTTTTTCTCCCGCATCCAGCAATACCCGTATTACTTCACTGCTCTCTTCTGAACGAGGATGGAGTTTACGCCCGCTGGAAATGCAGGATTTTAGCTGCCAAACCGTGGATGGATTGTACTGTCGCCAATATCGCCAGCTACAACGAATAGAAAAGAATCTGAACGAATCGGGTATTACGCTGTACGAAGCGGATATCCGTCCACCAGAACGCTACTTGATGGAGCGTTTTATTACGGCGCCAGTGTGGTTTCAGGGGGAGCAAGCCGCGGATGGCAGCCTGATCAATGCTCAAATAAAAGCAGCGCCGGATTATCGTCCCTGCCTGAGTACCGTTTCCCTAGATATTGAAACCACAGAGCACGGAGAGCTTTATTCTATTGGTCTGTATGGCTGCGGACAAAAGCAGGTTTACATGCTCGGCCCGGAGAATGGCACGCCACACCAAAGTGACTTTAATCTTGAGTATGTTGCCAGTCGCCCTTTATTGCTGCAAAAACTAAACCAATGGATCGCAGAATACGATCCTGATGCCATTATTGGTTGGAATCTGGTGCAGTTCGATTTACGGGTATTGCAAAAACATGCAGAACGTTATCAGGTACCTCTCACTTTTGGCCGAGATAATAGCCCGCTGGAGTGGCGAGAACATGGCTTCAAGCAGGGGCATTTTTTTGCCTCTGCCAGCGGGAGATTAATTATTGATGGTATCGAAGCGTTGAAAAGCGCCACCTGGAACTTTGCCTCCTTTAGTCTGGAAAATGTCGCCAGAGAACTATTGAACGAAGGAAAAGCCATCGATAACCCCTATCAGCGAATGGATGAAATCAACCGCATGTTTCGGGAGGATAAGCCGGCGCTGGCCTACTACAACCTGATGGACTGCGTGTTGGTTACCCGCATTTTTGATAAAACTCAGTTAATGACCTTTCTGCTAGAACGAGCGACCATGACGGGTTTAGCTGCCGATCGCAGCGGTGGTTCGGTTGCGGCTTTTACCCATCTCTATCTTCCGCGTATGCATAGAATTGGTTATGTAGCGCCTAATTTGGGAACATTGCCGGAGGAACATAGCCCCGGTGGTTATGTGATGTCTTCCACTCCCGGCCTGTATGACTCAGTACTGGTTCTGGACTATAAGAGCCTGTACCCCTCAATCATTCGCACTTTTCTCATTGATCCTGTGGGTCTGATTGCCGGAACGTTAAAAGAAGATCAACAACAAACGGTACCCGGTTTTCGTCATGCCCGTTTCTCCCGCACAACCCACTGCTTGCCAACAATTGTTGAGCAAATCTGGCGTGGACGTGAAGAAGCTAAACGTTCTGATAATAAGCCGTTGTCTCAAGCGCTAAAAATTATCATGAATGCCTTTTATGGCGTGCTGGGCTCCAGTGGCTGCCGGTTTTTCGATCCTCGCCTTGCGTCGTCGATCACCCTACGGGGCCATGAAATCATGCTAAAAACCCGAGAGTTGATTGAACAACAGGGATATCAAGTTATCTATGGAGATACTGACTCGACGTTTGTCTGGCTAAAAAAAGCGCATACCAACCAACAGGCAAACCAAATAGGACGAGCGCTGGTTAATCATGTCAATCAGTGGTGGCAAACTACGCTAAAAGAAGAGATGGGTCTTGAATCAGCACTGGAACTGGAGTTTGAAACTCACTTTAACCGCTTCTTAATGCCAACCATCCGCGGCGCTGAACAGGGCAGTAAAAAACGCTATGCTGGCCTGATCTTAAGCGATAATGGCGATGATGAGGTAATTTATAAAGGAATGGAAACAGTAAGAACCGACTGGACTCCGCTGGCACAACACTTTCAGCAACAGTTGTACTCGTTGATATTCCATAATCAGCCCTATCAGGAATTTATCCGTGATTATGTGGCAAAAACCCTCAATGGCGAATTTGATCGGCAACTGATCTACAGTAAACGACTGCGCCGACACCTATCAGAATATCAGAAAAATGTACCGCCACATGCCCGAGCCGCTAAGCTGGCCGATGAGTATAATCTGGCTCATGGTCGCCCCCTGCAATATCAAAATGGTGGCACCATTCGTTATTTAATTACCCTTCAGGGCCCGGAACCACTGGAAAACCTACAATCACCCATTGACTACCAGCACTATATTTCTCGTCAGTTAGAACCAATTGCGGATGCAATCTTGCCGTTTATGCACGATAATTTTGATTCATTGGTTACTGGTCAAATGGGGTTGTTTTAACGCTCATCGATCATTACCATAGCGCCCTTGCTCCATCCCCCTAAAAATCATCGTAATAAGTGACTACGTTGTGCTCCATCGCCCCCCGATGACAGCCTTGGGGTAAATGTTAATTAATGAGAAGCCGATAAATATATGCCCTTTACTTTAGGTCAACGCTGGATTAGCGATACGGAAAGTGATTTAGGACTAGGAACAGTCGTTGCGCAAGATGCTCGTACCGTAACCTTATTGTTCCCTGCCATTGGGGAGAACCGGCTGTATGCTAAAGCTGACTCTCCGATAACCCGCGTCATGTTTAATCCTGGAGATACCATAACCAGCCACGAAGGTTGGCAGTTACTTGTTGACAGCGTTAAAGAAGAGAATGGCGTTCTGACCTATATCGGTCGTCGTCTTGATACTGATGAAGAAAATAGCCCCCTGCGGGAAGTAATGCTGGACAGTAAACTGACTTTCAGCAAACCACAGGATCGCTTGTTTGCCGGCCAACTCGACCGTATGGATCGCTTCAGCCTGCGCTATCGGGCAAGAAAATATCAAAGCGAACAATATCGTATGCCGTGGAGTGGCCTGACAGGTATACGCGCCAGCTTAATTCCTCACCAATTGCATATTGCCAATGAAGTCGGCCATCGCCACGCTCCGCGTGTTTTGCTGGCTGATGAAGTGGGCTTGGGAAAAACCATTGAAGCCGGGATGATTATCCACCAGCAGTTGCTGGCGGGCCGTGTTGAGCGGGTACTGATTGTGGTACCGGAAACCCTGCAACACCAGTGGCTGGTTGAAATGCTACGTCGCTTTAACCTGCATTTTTCGCTGTTCGATGAAGAACGCTATGCCGAAAGCCGTCAGGACTTCGACAACCCATTTGAAACCGAACAACTGGTCATCTGTTCCCTGAATTTTGTTTGCCAAAGTAAACAACGCCTGAACGATTTAGTTGAAGCTAACTGGGACCTGCTCGTTGTCGATGAAGCTCATCATCTAGCCTGGAGTGAAGAAGCGCCAAGCCGCAACTATCTGGCCATTGAACAACTGGCCCAACATACCCCCGGCGTATTGCTGCTAACGGCTACCCCAGAACAGTTGGGGCAAGAGAGCCACTTTGCCCGCCTGCGCCTGTTGGATCCGGACCGCTTCCATGATTATCAGGAATTTGTTGACGAACAACAGAAATACCGCCCGGTTGCTGACGCGGTTAGTTTATTAGTCAGCGGTGAAAAGTTGGACGACCAGGCGAAAAACTCACTGAGTGAATTAATCAATGAACAGGATATTGAGCCGTTATTGAAGGCAGCGAATCTTGATAGTGAAGAGAATGAATCTGCCCGTACAGAGCTGGTTAATATGCTGATGGATCGCCACGGTACCAGTCGAGTTCTGTTCCGCAACACCCGTATGGGCGTGAAAGGCTTCCCTATCCGCTATTTGCATCAGATTAAACTTCCTCTGCCGACTCAGTATCAAACTGCGTTTAAAGTCGCGAAAATAATGAACGGCAAGAAGCCAATTGACACTCAGGCGCATGACATGCTTTATCCTGAGAAAATCTTCCAGAATTTTGAAGGGGATAGCGTCAGTTGGTTGAATTTCGATCCACGCGTTGAGTGGCTGATGGAGTACCTGAAGCAAAATCGCAACGAAAAGATCTTGGTGATCTGCGCACAAGCCGCCACCGCTTTACAACTTGAACAAACACTTCGTGAGCGTGAAGGTATCCACGCGGCCGTATTCCATGAAGGCTTATCCATCATTGAACGTGACCGTGCTGCCGCTTGGTTTGCCGCTGAAGAGAACGGCGCTCAGGTCCTATTGTGTTCCGAAATTGGCTCTGAAGGTCGTAACTTTCAGTTTGCCAGCCGGTTAGTGATGTTCGACTTACCGTTTAATCCGGATCTGTTAGAACAGCGAATCGGCCGTCTGGATCGTATAGGACAAACGCGTGATATCCAGATTATTGTGCCTTATCTGGAAAATACCGCACAGGCTATTCTAATTCGTTGGTTTCATGAAGGGTTAGATGCCTTTGAGCACACCTGCCCAACTGGACGCCCAGTATATGATGCGGTACATGATGAGCTGATGGCTTATCTGGCTGAGCCTGCCGAACAAACTGGCTTTGATGATTTTATCCAGCGCTGCCGCACGAAACATTTGAGTCTGAAAACTCAGTTAGAAAATGGTCGTGACCGCCTGCTGGAGATGAACTCCAACGGTGGAGAACGCGCCCAAGCGCTGGTTCAATCGATTGCTGAACAGGATAACAATGTTGAACTGATCGGTTTCACCATCAATCTATTTGATATTATTGGTATCAATCAGGAAGATGACAGCGATAACTTGATGATCCTTACCCCTTCTGACCATATGCTGGTGCCGGATTTTCCGGGGATTCCGCAAGATGGCTGTACCATCACCTTCGATCGGGAAAAAGCACTCTCTCGAGAAGATGCACAGTTTATCAGTTGGGAGCACCCTATTGTCCGTAACGGCCTAGATTTAATTCTGTCAGGAGATACGGGAAGCTGCGCGGTTTCATTATTGAAAAATAGGGCCCTGCCTGTTGGAACGATGCTAATGGAACTGATTTATGTGGTTGAGGCACAAGCACCGAAAAACTTACAGCTTACTCGTTTCCTACCGCCAACACCGATTCGTCTGATGCTTGATCGCAAAGGGACCAACCTTGCTGCTCAGGTTGGTTTTGAAAGCTTTAACCGTCAGCTAAGTGCAGTCAATCGACATACCGGCAGCAAATTGGTTAACGCAGTACAGAAAGATATTCATGAAGTACTACAAATGGCAGAAACAGAGGTTGCTAAACAGGCTCAAGCACTGATTGATGGTGCCAAGCAGGAAGCGGATGATACTTTGACACTGGAATTTAATCGTCTAAATGCGCTGAAAGCCGTCAATCCAACCATTCGTGATGACGAACTGGAGGCCATTGAAGACAATCGCCAGCAGATTCTTGACTGCCTACAGCAAGCCAGTTGGCGGCTGGATGCATTGCGCATGATAGTCGTTTCTCATCAATAACGATGGTTCAGGATACCGGTTGCCACTCTACGAGCAGCCGGTATCAGTACTGACGCTGACCTGACACCACCGGAGATTTTCAATATGATGGAAGCCTATCATCCTTCACAAGACCCTTGGTTATACATTCTGTATCAGGATGAGCATATCATGGTGGTGAATAAGCCCAGCGGCCTACTTTCTGTTCCCGGCAAAGCGCCGGAACATCACGATAGCATCATGGCGAGAATTCAACGCGATTTCCCCGCAGCCGAGTCGGTTCATCGACTGGATATGGCGACCAGCGGTGTGATGGTCGTGGCATTAAATAAAGCGGCAGAACGGGAATTAAAACGACAATTTCGTGAGCGTGAACCGAAAAAATCCTATATTGCGCGTGTCTGGGGACACCTAGAAAAAGATGAGGGTTTAATTGATTTACCGCTGATTTGTGACTGGCCAAATCGCCCTAAACAAAAAGTCTGTTATGACACGGGCAAAAGCGCCCAAACAGAATATCAGGTGATTAGCCGCGACAATGATGGTTCCACTCGGGTAAAACTCATGCCGATTACCGGACGTTCTCATCAGTTACGAGTACATATGTTAGCGATGGGCCATCCGATATTAGGTGATAAATTTTATGCTCATCCAGAGGCTAAAGCGATGGCTCCACGGTTACAACTCCATGCACAGGAACTGTGTATCCATCACCCTGTGTTTGGTAGCCCAATGCACTTTAAATGCGAGCCAGATTTTTAATCTCTTACACTCAAACCATCTTCAGGTACAAACCTGAAGATGGTTTAGAATTTCGTCCACACAGCCTTCGATATCCTTACCAGCACTATCAACCACAATACGTGGGCGTTTCCACTCTTGATACTCCTTTTCTACGATTTGCTGCCAAACGGGTAAGACCAGATGAGGAATATCGCTCTGGCGGGATTCAACCCGCTGGCGATGCTCATTAATATTGCTACAGATAATCTCAATATCCACACCGGAAACTTGTGCATCAGAAGCGACCTGCATCCAGTTATCCCGCGACCAGCTAACGGGATTCACACAATCCGCAATGACTGTTTGTCCTAACATTAAGTTATCTTTTGCCAGCAGATAGCTGGTGTCATACCCGGAAGTTCCCACATCTTTCAGCAGTACCCCGGCGTTACGGATAGCCTGTTCAATAGAGTCTATTCGAAGGTAAACGCCCCCCATCTTTTTTGTCAGTGCTTTGGCTATTGAAGTTTTACCGACACCCGGTAACCCGCTGAATACGATTAACATCTAAGCCTCCAGTCAATTAAGATGAGTCATTTCTGACTTGTGCAGATCCTGACTTCTGGTTTATCTCCAGTTTGACCGGATGGGCTTGAAGCGGATAGGTTTGAAAGATGACGCTCTCCGTTTCAAAGATCCGGACAACTGATACCGTTTTGGCTGTTATCTTGAGCTTTTTATTGAAAAAAGCTCAAGATAATGAATATATGAAAAAATAGTGTACTGCAACATATCAAGATTCGACTGAATGACACACGCTTTTTAACTGATAATGTTCAATCAATCGCATAAAAGGGAATAAATTACTTAAAGCCCAGCTCTCGCTTAATTAAATCGTAAGCGCCCTGAATCTCCTGAGCTTTCTGTTTAGCGATTTCCATCATCTCTTGCGGTAAACCTTTTGCCACCAGCTTATCAGGGTGATGCTCTGTCATTAATTTCCGATAGGCACGTTTAATGGTTGCGGCATCATCACTTGGTTTAACCCCCAGCACTTTACAGGCATCTTCCAGAGTAGGCCCAGATGCGGGGCGATATCCGCTATTTTGTTGACCACTCCAACCACCAGATTGCCCAAACTGGCGACCGCTATCAATCATGCTTAGCAATTGATCTAACTGCGCGCGGGAAATGCCCAACTCTTCAGCAATAACATACAGCACTTGCCGCTCATTAGGGTGTAGCACACCATCAGCAAATGCCGCCTGTAGCTGAATCTCCAGAAACATACGAACCAAATCGGCGCGACCAAAACAGATCGTTTTTAATTCACGTAATTTTTCCCGTAAAGGGAAGCCACTCTGCTTACCTTCACGAAACGCCTGCTGGGCATCACTGCGGCGCGGGCCATGTATCTGCATACGATCCATAATCATCGATGCGTTCTGAATATCAACTTCGGTTACCCGGCCTTTTGATTTAGTCAAATGGCCCATCACTTGAAAGGTGGTACGGAAAAACAGCGCCTGACGCGCCTGTTGATTGGCAAAAAAGCCACCGCGACGCGCATTTCTTACATTGTCTACCATGTGGCCAACAATTAACCCAAGAACGACCGCCCAGAAGCCTCCGCCGGATATAACACCTAAAATAACCCCAAGGATTTTTCCCCAATACTGCATATCACCCTCAATTGACAATGCCGTCTGTCGCAAATTGCATTATCATACCTGCCAAATATTGAACCACCTAACGGTGATGGTAAGATTTAGCGCTGGTGTAACAGAGACGAGTACGATAATCTCATCGGGTTTACTTCTGCCTACATAGCCGTAACCAACGGAATACCAAGAATAACCGTATGAAAAAACGTTATCCCACACTGCTGGCCACTACAATTTGGATGGCATTATACAGCCAGAATGCTTTGGCTAACCCTTTAGCCGAACAATGTCGGCTTGGAATCCCTATTTATGAACGTCCGCTGATGTCGGGCGATCCGAACGCTTTACCGGTTAATATTGAATCTGATGACAGTCAGGTTAACTATCCTGAAAGCGCGATGTTTACCGGCAACGTTATTGTTGAACAGGGTAACCGGTTGATGGTTGCCGATCAGGCCGAAGTAAATCAAACCGAACAGCCGGGTCAATCGGAACCTATCCGTACCGTTACGGCTACCGGCAACGTTAAGTATGATGACAATATGATCAAACTTAGCGGCCCAAAAGCTTGGTCTAATTTGAATACCAAAGATACCGATCTTTACCAGGGTAATTATCAGATGGTTGGGCGCCAAGGGCGCGGTCAGGCTGATACCATGAAGCTGCGGGAAAATAACCGTTATGCGATTTTGGAAAACGGTACCTTTACCTCCTGTCTGCCTGACGATAACAGCTGGAGTGTAGTGGGCTCTGAAATCATTCATGATAATGAAGAAGAGCTGGCCGAAATCTGGAATGCCCGATTTAAAATTGGCCCAGTGCCGGTTTTTTACAGCCCATACTTACAGTTACCTACCGGTAATAAGCGTCGTTCCGGTTTCCTACTGCCTAATGCCAAATACGGTAATAACAGCGGTTTTGAATTTATTCTGCCGTATTACTGGAATATTGCGCCAAACTTCGATGCGACTATTTCGCCACACTATATCCAACAGCGTGGGATGCAGTTCCAGAATGAGTTCCGTTACTTACTCACCCCTGGCGCAGGTATCATGGAGTTTGACTGGCTGAAAAGTGATGACCAGTACGCCTCTGATTTTCCAAGTGCAGACAATACCGACCGCTGGTTATTCTACTGGAATCATAATGGTGTAATGGATCAGAACTGGCGTTTCAGTATTGACTATACCAAGCTCAGTGATAGCCGCTATTTAAGTGATTTTACCAGCGAATATGGCTCCAGTACCGATGGTTATGCTACCCAAAAATACAGCGTGGGATATGCTAACCAGAACTGGGATGCGACTGTGGCAATGAAAAAATTCCAGATCTTTGCTACCGGTGGTAACGTTAACGCCTACCGTGCAGAGCCACAAATTGATATCAATAACTATCTGTATGATATTGGTGGTTTCGACCTGCATACTTACGGTCAGTTATCTAAATTCACCAGTGAGAACCCGAATAACCCAACCGCAGTACGGGCACATATTGAGCCAACGTTTAACTATCCTATCGCCAATGATTGGGGAAGTATTGATAGTGAATTCAAGCTGATGGCGACCCACTACGAACAGGACTTCTCGGATAATTTTTATAAGTACTATGGTACCTCTGCTCCACATCTGGAAGATTCAGTAAACCGGGTATTACCACAGTACAAAATTGCCGGCAAAGTGGTGTTTGACCGCCCAATGGACACTTGGCAAGACTTTACTCAGACGCTGGAACCTCGGGTCCAATATCTCTATGTTCCTTATAAAGATCAGAGTGATATTTATGTCTATGATTCAACGTTACTCCAGTCAGACTATACCGGATTATTCCGCGATCGTACTTATAGCGGTCTGGATCGTATCGCCTCCGCAAATCAAGTGACGACAGGTTTAACCACACGGATTTATGACGATCGTCAAAATGAGCGTTTTAATGCTTCTATCGGACAGATCTATTTCTTCGAAAAATCCCGCACCGGTGACAATGACTACTATTCAAACAAAATCGACCAGAATAAAGAAACCGGCAGCGTAGTTTGGGCCGCAGACAGCTACTGGAAAATTGACTCTAACTTTGGCCTGCGCGGTGGCGTACAATACGATACGCGTCTGGATACCTTCGCGGTAGGTAATGCCGTGGCTGAGTATCGTAAAGATAGCGAACGTGTAGTTCAACTTAGCTACCGTTATGCCAGCAAAGAGTACGTGTCAGCCATGACCACTAACATATCTAACGGTTATACCGCATATAATCAGGATATTTCGCAAGTTGGTGGTATTGCCACTTGGCCAATTGCAGACAGATGGTCTGTTACTAGTGCATATTACTATGACACGAAACTAAAACAGTCTGCCGATGGTCTAATAGGCGTTCAGTACAATACTTGCTGTTGGGCTATTGGTGTTGGCTATGAACGAAAAATTATTGGCTGGAACTCGAAGGGTGATTTCCAGAGTGATTACGACAACAAGGTATCTTTTAACATCGAACTGCGTGGCTTAAGTGGCAACCATAACTTAGGCGGAAGCAAAATGTTACGTACCGGAATATTGCCATATCAACAGGCTTTCTGATATCCATCGTGAAGACGTTGGTATTATTTCTAAGATAAACCGCCCCGTGCGGATGGACTATATGAGAAAAGTAATGAAAAACTGGAGATCGCTTGCCGCAAGTCTGGCGCTCTGTACATCAGTCGCTTCGATGTCATTGGCTTCACATGCTGTACTTGCTGCACCTCAGGGACAACACGTCGATCGCGTTGCTGCTATCGTCAATAACGGCGTCGTTTTAGAGAGCGATGTCAACAATATGATGTCTTCCGTTAAAAATGGCGCTCGCCGCGCTGGCCAACAATTGCCAGATGACGATACTTTACGCGCCCAGATTACTGAAAGACTGATTATGGATAGCATTGTTAGTCAGCTAGGCACCAGCATGGGCGTTAAAATTGATGATGCCCAACTTGATAAAGGTATTGCTGATATTGCTCAGCAAAACCGTATGACGGTAGCTCAGTTAAGAAGCCGCCTTTCCGCAGATGGTATGGACTACAAAACTTATCGTGAGCAAATCCGTAAAGAGATGCTGATGAGTGAAGTACGTAATAACGAAGTCCGCCGTCGGATTACGGTATTGCCTCAGGAAGTTGACTCATTAGCCGGCCAAATGGCTAATCAGTTAGATGCCAGTGCGGAACTAAACCTAAGCCACATCATGATTCCGTTAGGTGAAAACCCTAGTCCGGATCAGGTTGCTAAAGCGGATGAGCGAGCAAAAAGCATCGTTGAACAGTTAAAAAATGGCGCTGACTTCGGCAAAATGGCTGCGACCTATTCAGCAGACCCACAGGCGCTGAGAGGCGGTAAAATGGGTTGGGCTAAAATGCAGGAACTGCCTTCTATTTTTGCCAGCGAACTACAAACATCGCAAAAAGGCAGTATCGTTGGTCCAGTTCGTTCTCGCGTAGGCTTCCACATACTCAAAGTAAATGATATTCGCGGTGAGCAAAAATCCATTTCGATCATGGAAGTTCATGCTCGCCACATCCTGATCCGTCCAACGGTTGTAGTGACTGACGATCAGGCTAGAGCACAATTGGCTTCTATTGCCGATGATATTCGCAGCGGAAAAGCAGATTTTGCCGAAATGGCGCGTAAATACTCTGAAGACCCAGGTTCTGCTCGCCAAGGCGGAGATATGGGTTGGTCTTCGCCAGAAGTCTTTGATCCGGCATTCCGCGATGCGCTGATGCGCCTGCAGAAGAATGAGATCAGCGCACCGATTCACTCTTCATTTGGCTGGCATCTGATCCAACTGTTGGATACCCGTCAAGTTGATAAAACCGACGTTGCTCAGAAAGACCGGGCTTACCGTATGCTGTTCAACCGGAAGTTCTCTGAAGAAGTACCTAGCTGGATGCAGGAAATTCGTGCCAGTGCTTACGTTAAAATTATGAACGGAACTAACAGCAGCAGTACCAGCACTAATGGTCAGTAATTCTCAGCGCGTGGTGATCACACCGGGAGAGCCTGCCGGTGTAGGACCTGACTTAATCGTTCAACTGGCTCAGCGGGAATGGCCCGTTGAGCTGGTGGTTTGCGCCGCGCCAGAATTACTCCAACAAAGGGCAGCCCTCCTTGGGCTGCCTTTACAATTACGTGTTTACCAGCCGAAACAATCACCTCAGCCTCAGGAAAAAGGAACATTAACCGTTTTACCGGTTAAATTAAGTCATCCTGTTACCCCTGGGGAGCTTAATCGCCAAAACAGCCAATACGTTATAGACTCGCTGGCCCGCGCCTGCGATGGCTGCCTTAGCGGTGAATTTGCAGCGTTGATCACCGGCCCGGTACATAAAGGCATTATTAATGATGCCGGACACCCTTTTACTGGTCACACGGAGTTTTTTGCAGAACGCAGTCAGCGGCAACGTGTAGTAATGATGCTGGCAACGGAAGAGCTACGTGTTGCTTTGGTGACCACACATTTACCTCTATCCCGCGTTTCTGAAGCAATTACCCCTGAGAGCCTGACGGAAACCATTACCATACTGAATCATGATTTAGTCACTCAGTTTGGCATTCCGCACCCCCAAATTTATGTTTGTGGGCTGAACCCTCATGCGGGTGAAGGGGGGCATATGGGCCATGAAGAGATAGAAATAATCTCCCCTACGCTGGAAAAACTGCGTCAACAGGGTATCAGCCTTATTGGGCCGCTTCCGGCAGACACCCTATTTCAGCCTAAATATTTACAACATGCTGATGCCGTATTAGCCATGTATCACGATCAGGGATTACCTGTTTTAAAATATCAGGGATTTGGCCGAGCGGTGAATATCACCCTGGGACTTCCTTTTATCAGAACCTCTGTTGATCATGGCACCGCATTAGACCTTGCCGCGACGGGTACTGCCGATGCTGGTAGTTTTACCGTTGCTCTCAATCTCGCTATTAAAATGATAAATAATCGTAATGAATAATCGTGTTCATCAGGGCCACTTTGCCCGCAAACGTTTTGGGCAAAACTTTTTAAGCGATCCTTATGTGATCGACAGCATCGTCTCGGCGATTCACCCACTGCCGGGTCAGGCAATGCTGGAGATAGGTCCAGGTCTGGCTGCACTAACCGAACCTGTCGCCGAGCGGTTAGAACATATGACCGTTATCGAACTGGACCGCGATTTAGCGGCACGTCTGGCGGTTAACCCTAAGCTGAAAGATAAGCTAACTATCTATCAGCAAGATGCCATGACCTTTGATTTTGCTGCACTGGCTAAAGAGATTGGGCAACCACTAAGAGTGTTCGGCAACCTGCCATATAACATCTCGACGCCGCTGATGTTCCACCTTTTCAGCTATACTAATGCTATAAGTGACATGCACTTTATGTTACAGAAAGAAGTCGTTAACCGTCTGGTCGCTGGCGAAAATAGCAAAACTTTCGGTCGGTTAAGCGTAATGGCGCAATATTATTGCCGGATTATTCCGGTACTGGAAGTGCCACCAACGGCATTCCGCCCTGCGCCAAAAGTAGACTCAGCGGTAGTACGTCTAATTCCGCATGACAGTATCCCCTATCCTGTAGAAGATATTCGTATCCTGAGCCGTCTGACTACCGAAGCATTCAATCAACGGCGTAAAACCATCCGCAATAGTCTGGGTCATCTGTTCACGCCAGAACAACTGACTGAATTGGGCTTGGACCTGAACATGCGGGCAGAAAATATCTCTGTTGAACTGTATTGCAAAATGGCAAATTGGTTATCAACCAAAGGCACCAAACTGCCGGAGGCTAAACAGGAGTAATACCGTGATCGATAAACCCAGAGTTTTTATTCAGGCACAAAGTTTCTATGTTGAAGCCCAGTCTTTGCCGGATGAAGAGCGATTTGTTTTTGCTTATACCATGACAGTTCGCAATCTGGGCCGAGAGCAGGTACAACTTCTTAGCCGATATTGGCTAATCACTAATGCTAACGGCAAACACACTGAAGTTCAGGGTGAAGGCGTGATTGGTGAGCAACCGGTTATTTTGGCAGGCAGTGAGTTTCAATATACCAGCGGCGCTATTCTGGAAACGCCGTTGGGTACAATGGAAGGCCATTACAATATGATTGATCATATGGGGCAACCATTTCAGATAGTGATTCCGGTATTCCGTCTGGCGATTCCGTCTCTGATTCACTAACAAAAATTCAATAATAAAAAGGTTAGCTCCCGCTTATGGCAACACTTTTAGTCGGTGATGTGCACGGTTGTTTTCAGGAACTACAGGCTTTGCTGGCACAAGCCAGTTTTAACCCCGCCACAGATACCCTTTGGCTAACGGGCGATTTGGTTGCCCGAGGCCCGGACTCTCTTGACGTTCTTCGTTATGTTCGATCGCTGGGCGATTCAGTCCGTATCGTATTGGGTAATCATGACCTTCATCTGTTGGCGATTTATGCCGGTATTAGCCGCAATAAACCGAAAGATAACCTGACCGAATTGCTGGAAGCGCCGGACTGTGACGAATTAATCAACTGGCTACGCCGTCAGCCCGTGCTACAAATAGACGAAGAAAAGGCATTGGTGATGGGACACGCAGGCATCACCCCTCAATGGGATATCGATACCGCCAAGCGCTGCGCCCGTGAGATTGAAGCCATTCTTTCCAGTGATAGCTATCCGCTATTTTTGGACTCCATGTATGGCGACTTACCAAACTGCTGGCACGATGAGCTATCAGGATTGCCAAGGCTGCGCTATGCCACCAATGCGTTAACCCGCATGCGTTACTGCTATCCCAATGGTTGTCTAGATATGATCTGTAAAGATGTACCTAAAAAGGCACCAGCACCGTTAAAACCTTGGTTTGAACTCTCAAGTCCGGTTTCTGAGAACTACTCGATTGTTTTCGGGCACTGGGCTTCACTGGAAGGAAAAGGGGTACCAGAAGGCATCTATGCACTGGATACCGGCTGCTGCTGGGGGGGGAACTCACCATGTTGAGATGGGAAGATAAGCAATATTTCCAACAAGAATCTCTGGCCAAAACGGCTGAAACCAATGATTAAAACAGCTCCGGCACACCGTTCGAATGAGCCGGAAAGCCATTATTTTTGCCGTTCCAGTATTTCGAACTGATAGGCATGTGGGTTCTTTTCATCAGCCTCATGGCGTTGAGAAAATACCTGATGCCATGCAACTTGATGATAATCAGGGAAATAGGTATCTCCCGCCAGATCGGCATCAATATGGGTTAGATACAGCCGATCAGCCAGAGATAATGCCTGCTGATAGACGCTACCACCACCAATAATCATCACCTCTTCCGCCTTGCCTGCCGCTTGAATAGCCAGACCTAGCGAAGTAACCCAAGTCACTCTTTCGTCCGTTTGAGGCTGCCGACTGATCACAATATTTAACCGCCCTGGTAGCGGACGTCCAATAGACAAATAAGTATTACGACCCATAATTATCGGTTTGTTCAGGGTATTTTGTTTAAACCAAGCCAAATCGGCGGGAAGATGCCACGGCATCGCATTCTCAGCACCAATCACCCGGTTGGCTGCCATAGCGGCAATCAGACTAATCATCATAACAAGATCCTGCTATCAGGCGGTTATACGCTGGGTTTGCGGCGATAGAGCCATAGGGCAGGTAACGAAAGCCCAATGGACAATGCTCCAACGATAAACGAAGCCCTCAAAAAATAAGTAATCATGGTTCCAAACAGCTCGGGAGAATAACCCTTATGGGAGATCTCTACCAGCGCAATCATTGCCTTATAGGCAAAAACGCCAGGAAACATCGGAATCACGGCAGCAACGGTAAACACTTTAGGATGGGCAAGAAAACGCCGCGACCAGATAATACCGATTGTGCCAATCAGCATAGAGGTCAGCAATGTGCTCCATTCCAGAGGAAACTGGTAATAAATTAATATGGTACGGCAGGCATAACCTATCGCGCCAAGTAACGCACAATACTTTAGCGCTTTTACCGGTACGTTAAACACCAGCGCAAAACCAACCGCCGGAATTGCTGCGAAAAACATATTTTCGATAAGCGTTAATATCAGATTCATAACCAGCTCCGAAATCCCCAGACGGTTATCGCAACCACAACCCCAATACAGGTTGAAAGGGTTAGCAGACTGGCCATTACCCAACGAGCAATACCGGTATTGATATGTCCTTTAAACATATCCGCCACCGAGTTAATCAGCGGGAAACCGGGAACCAACAGCAACACACTGGAAGCCATCGCTATCGAAGCTTTAGCTATATCCATCCAATTCACCAACCAACCGGCAACGGTGGTTGCCACAAAGGCCGTGGCAAAAAAATTGATTAACGGATTGATCTGAAAAGAAGTGATAACCTGACGAGAGTACATGGCAACTCCGCTGGCTAACAGCGTAACGAGTACGGCATCCCAATCTCCGCCTGCCAATTTGCAGAAGCTGGCGCAGGATAACCCCACCATCAGCACCATTAACCAGCGTGGATAGCGTAAAGGCTTAATATGATTTAAGCGTTTCTCTACTTCATCAACACCTAATAAGTGATGCTCAGTTAATATCACAATCCGCTGAACTTCAGTTACCACATGCATATTTATGCCGCGATCGACATTCTTGCGCGTAGAGGTAAGACAGTGTCCTTTATAGATGGTACTCAGCACTATTGCATTAGCAGAGATAGAACTTTCTACCTCATCCACACCGAGTGCTTTACCAAGACGAGTAGAAAGTTGCTCTATCAACATACTTTCTGCGCCGTGCTGTAGCAATAACAACCCACACTGTATACACAAACGGGTAATCTCCCGCTGGCGTTGATGGACTTTATCAAATTCCACTTTATGTTTACCTGAGTGAAATAGAGAGGAAATAAACGGATAAACGCTACCGTTTGCCGGGATTTCAAAAGTGCCAGTTAGAATAACACTGATTTTTGAACCGCTTCAAACGCTTAGCCACTGTTTATTATAATTTTTAAAGTTTAGGTGCAGAATATCAAAGAGGCTAATTCTATTCCCTTTTCTATCTATGCCCTTCCATGAGCACTTGAATTCAGTTGACGACTGAAAGAGGCCAGCATGACCCACACGGATGCGGGGCGAGGCGCAGCGGCGCTGTACCGGTGCATTAAGGCCGAATGAAGGAAGAAGGCAGTCGCCACAACGCGGTATGCCGTGTTGAACAGCACTTGCGCTGGCCCGCAAGGGTGAATACATCATTTCATGATGTATTCATAGCGCGACCTGAATTCCTGTACGAAAGGCGCGGGATGCAGGGGCATTCGCCCAATGCCCCTGCTCGGCTGCGTACACCACAGCTCAGATAGACACCATATGTTTAGCAGACGAAACTTACTCCGACCCTAATTTCCCATTAACTACTTCAACAACTGATGCATCTCCTGAACGGAAATCACTTTCTCCGTTGGATCCGCATTCATTGCCATCGTGGTAGCAAAACCGCCGTTTAGCGTGGTGTCATAGTGGACTTTATACTGTAGCGCGCTGCGGCGAATCAGCTTAGAGTCCTCAATAGCCTGACGCCCTTCGGTGGTGTTGACGATGTAGTTATACTCGCCGTTTTTAATCCGATCCTGAATGTGCGGACGACCTTCATGTACCTTATTCACCAGACGAGGATTGATTCCTGCTTCACCTAACACCACCGCAGTACCATGAGTGGCATCTAGATCGAAGCCCTGTTTCAGCAGCTTGGCGGCTAAATCCACCACTCGAGCTTTATCACCTTCACGAACCGATAACAGTGCGCGTCCACGCGGGATCCGATTTGGGCTGCTGCCCAACATCGCCTTAGCGAATGCTTCGGCAAAGCTGCGGCCAACCCCCATCACTTCACCGGTTGAACGCATTTCTGGCCCTAGAATTGGGTCTACTCCCGGGAATTTGTTGAATGGCAGCACCACTTCTTTTACCGAGTAATAAGGCGGAATAACTTCTTTGGTTACACCTTGCTCTAGCAGCGATTTGCCTGCCATCACCCGTGCAGCGACCTTAGCCAGTGGTACACCTGTTGCTTTGGAAACAAACGGGACGGTACGAGCTGCCCGAGGGTTCACTTCAATCAGATAGACATCGTTTCCTTTTACCGCAAACTGCACGTTCATTAAGCCGCGGACACAGAGTTCAAACGCCAACTTTTCAACCTGTCTACGCATCTCATCCTGAATATCCTGGCTTAGCGTATAAGCAGGTAAAGAGCAGGCGGAATCGCCGGAGTGAACACCCGCTTGTTCGATGTGCTCCATGATGCCACCAATCAGTACGCGTTCACCGTCACAGATGGCGTCTACGTCAACTTCAATTGCGTCATCCAGAAAGCGATCCAGCAGTACTGGCGCATCGTTAGAAACACTCACTGCGGTCTGGAAATAACGGCGCAGGTCGGTCTCATCATAAACAATTTCCATCGCCCTTCCGCCCAGCACATAAGAAGGACGAACGACCAACGGATAACCAATACCGGCCGCCTTTTCCACCGCCATTTCAATGGCAGATACCGTTGCGTTTGCCGGTTGTTTCAAGCCCAAACGATGAACCGCCTGCTGGAAACGCTCCCGATCTTCTGCCCGGTCAATGGCATCCGGAGAGGTACCAAGAATCGGTACACCCGCGGCTTCTAACGAACGAGCCAGTTTTAATGGGGTTTGACCGCCATACTGAACGATAACACCGGCGGGTTGCTCTACGCGTACGATTTCCAGTACATCTTCCAGTGTAACCGGCTCGAAATAGAGGCGATCTGAAGTGTCATAATCTGTTGAAACGGTTTCAGGGTTACAGTTAACCATGATGGTTTCATAGCCATCTTCACGCAGCGCTAGCGAAGCATGAACACAGCAGTAGTCAAACTCAATCCCTTGCCCAATACGATTTGGACCACCGCCCAGCACCATAATTTTTGGGCGATCATTCGTTGGATTCGCTTCACACTCATCTTCATAAGTCGAGTACATATAAGCGGTATCCGTGGCGAACTCGGCCGCACAGGTATCTACCCGCTTGTATACCGGATAAATACCATGCTTATAACGCAGTTTACGGACTTCAGCTTCAGAGAAGCCAACCAGTTTAGCCAGACGTGCATCGGCAAAACCTTTGCGCTTCAACAGGCGCATAAAATCATAGTCTAGGCCGTTAATACCGCGCTCAGCCACCTGCTCTTCCAAACGAACAAGTTCCTCAATCTGTACCAAGAACCAGCGGTCAATGTTGGTCAGATTAAAGACACCGTCCACAGACATGCCTGCGCGGAATGCATCTGCAATGTACCAGATACGCTCAGCACCCGCTTCTTTCAGCTCGCGACGAATACGCGTCAGCGCTTCCGGATCGTCCAGACTGACTTTTGGATCCAATCCACTGGCACCCACTTCCAGACCGCGTAATGCTTTTTGCAGTGACTCTTGCTGCGTGCGCCCAATCGCCATCACTTCCCCAACAGATTTCATCTGCGTTGTCAGACGGTCATTAGCACCAGCAAACTTTTCGAAGTTAAAACGAGGAATTTTTGTCACGACATAGTCAATGGAAGGCTCGAACGATGCTGGCGTTCTCCCCCCGGTAATGTCATTCATCAACTCATCCAGGGTGTAGCCAACCGCCAGCTTGGCCGCGATTTTGGCAATCGGGAAACCCGTTGCTTTAGAGGCCAACGCTGAAGAACGGGAAACCCGCGGGTTCATTTCGATAACAATCAGCCGACCATTTTTAGGGTTCACCGAGAACTGTACGTTAGAACCACCGGTTTCCACACCAATTTCACGCAGCACCGCCATCGATGCATTCCGCATGATCTGATACTCTTTATCGGTCAGGGTTTGCGCTGGCGCTACGGTAATCGAGTCGCCCGTGTGAATCCCCATAGCATCAAAGTTTTCGATGGAGCAAACGATAATACAGTTATCATTTTTGTCCCGAACCACTTCCATCTCATACTCTTTCCAACCAATCAGCGACTCATCAATCAACAGCTCTTTAGTCGGTGAAAGATCCAGACCGCGCTCGCAAATCTCTTCAAACTCTTCGCGGTTATACGCAATGCCGCCACCGGATCCCCCCATGGTAAATGATGGACGGATAATACAAGGGAAGCCCACATCGGCAGCCACCGCATGCGCCTCTTCCATATTATGAGCAATACCGGAACGCGCCGTATCGAGCCCAATCTTTTTCATTGCTTTATCAAAACGTTGACGATCTTCCGCCTTATCGATGGCATCTGCCGTGGCACCAATCATAATGACGCCAAATTCAGCCAGAACGCCCTTACGCTCCAGCTCAAGGGCACAGTTAAGAGCGGTTTGCCCTCCCATCGTCGGCAGAACCGCGTCCGGACGCTCTTTCTCAATGATTTTGCGTACCACTTCCCACTGGATAGGCTCGATATAGGTTGCATCAGCCATGTCTGGGTCGGTCATAATCGTTGCCGGATTGGAGTTCACCAGAATCACCCGGTATCCCTCTTCACGCAGCGCTTTACAGGCCTGAGCGCCGGAATAATCAAACTCACAAGCCTGGCCGATGACAATAGGTCCGGCACCCAGAATCAGGATACTTTTTATGTCAGTACGTTTTGGCATGGTTCAAGGCTCCTGATTTATTTTTAGCAGTAGAACGATAAGATTCAATCAGTTCAATAAAATGGTCGAACAACGGAGCCGCATCATGCGGCCCTGGACTGGCTTCCGGGTGCCCCTGAAAACTAAATGCCGCTTTATCGGTACGGTGAATACCCTGTAATGTGCCATCAAATAAAGACTTATGCGTAATACGTAAATTTGCTGGCAATGAGGATTCATCTACCGCGAAACCATGATTTTGAGCAGTGATCATAACGCGATCGGCGTCGAGATCTTTCACCGGATGGTTACCGCCGTGATGACCAAACTTCATCTTGATGGTTTCAGCACCGGACGCCAAAGCCAGCAGTTGATGCCCCAAGCAGATACCGAATACCGGAATATCAGTTTGCAATAATTGGCGAATAGCCTTAATCGCGTAGTCACAAGGTGCCGGATCGCCAGGTCCGTTTGACAGGAAAATACCATCTGGATTAAGTTTCAGAACGTCTTCTGCGGAGGTTTGTGCTGGTACCACCGTCAAGCGACAGCCGCGATCCACCAGCATCCTTAGAATATTACGTTTTACACCATAATCATAAGCCACGATGTGATAGGGCAATTCGCTGTCATGTTTTACTGCGGGTAAATCATTTTCCAGCGTCCAACTACCCTGAGCCCAGCGGTAGGGCTCTTTAGTCGTCACCTCTTTTGCTAAATCCATCCCTTTCAGACCGGGGAAGGCGCACGCTTTTTCTAGAGCCAGTTGAACATCCGGTCGATCGCCAACAATGATGCAACCATTTTGTGCACCTTTCTCTCTGAGCAAGCGGGTCAATTTACGCGTATCAATATCAGCGATAGCAACTATATTGTGGCGTTTCAGGTATTCTGACAGACCTTCTTGATTGCGGTAGTTACTGGCAATCAACGGCAAATCACGAATAATAAGTCCCTGAGCATGAACGGAAGCGGATTCTTCATCTGAAGAGTTCGTGCCGACATTTCCAATATGGGGATAAGTAAGAGTAACAATTTGGCGGGAATACGATGGGTCAGTAAGGATTTCTTGATAGCCTGTCATTGAGGTATTAAAAACCACCTCTCCAATTGCCATACCGTTGGCCCCGATGGCCCGACCATGAAATTGGGTTCCGTCTTCGAGAACCAGTATCGCTGTCTTACTCAAAACACCCTCCTAGAATAAATAGTCACAATATATGCATATTAATTCACAACTATACCTTTTTGAAAGGCACAAAAGAAGCCTTGCTGGCAAATTTTGGGCAAATTGGGCGCATTCTAATGATCGAACCGTCTTTTGTCTATCGGAACACACATTTTTTATTGTTTTTTAGCGCTTCAATGTAGAAATGTAGATGTAATAGCAAAAAACACCAATAAACTATATTTAGAAAACGATTGCTAAATCACATAGCAAAGAAAAATAGTATTTTGACGAAAAAAGGGGATAAATGCGTTAACAAATGAGACTCAAGGATAAAAAAATCAACTTAATATGTAAAAATAAAGAAAATAGATTAAAATAAAATATTGAATTACAAAAAACAAACATTAATAAATTAATTCATTATATATCATAATATTATTAAAAATAAAATCGAGATAATTGAAATATAAAAAATCAAAAATCTCGATTTAAACACCATAAAATCAGTCATTCAGAGATAAAACATCACGCATGCTATAAAGACCTGACTTATGTTGGCTCAGCCAAGCGGCAGCCCTTACGGCACCGTTAGCGAAGGTCATTCGACTGGAGGCCTTATGGGTAATCTCAACCCTCTCACCAATATCAGCAAACATCGCCGTATGTTCTCCGACGATATCACCCGCTCTCAGAGTAGCAAATCCGATAGTTTCACGGGTTCGCTCACCGGTATATCCTTCTCGACCATATACCGCACAGGTTTTTAAGTCCCTACCTAATGTATCGGCGATAACTTCTCCCATTGCCAGCGCAGTACCGGAAGGAGCATCAACTTTATGGCGATGATGGGCTTCAATAATTTCAATATCAGTATAATCTCCCATTACCTTAGCCGCCTGTTCTAGTAATTTAAGTACCAGATTAACCCCAACGCTGAAGTTAGCGGCAAATACGATAGGAATTTCTACTGAAGCCTGCTGAATAGCTGCTTTGCCGGCGTCATCAAATCCGGTGGTGCCAATAATCATCGCCTTATGATGGTGACGACAAAAAGCAATATGCTCCAGAGTGCCTTCAGGACGAGTGAAGTCAATAAACACATCAAAATCTTTCGCGACCGCTTCCAGATTATCACTAACCCTAATACCAATCTGACCAATGGCAGCCAGTTCACCAGCATCTACACCCACCAGTGAAGAACCACGCCGTTCCAGCGCCGCCCCTAATGTTACATTTTCTGCCTGATGGACAGCTTGAATAAGCTGACGTCCCATTCGTCCGCCAGTACCGGCAATCGCAATTCTAACCTGCTTATTGGTCATAATGATCCTCTGAATTTTTATTCTGTAACCCACTTAACTACCAGATTAACGTTCGCCCTGAACGGTGACAAATAAATTTACTAATTATGCCGAACTAATTAAAAGCTAAGCTTATATTGAAGAAAGGACAAAATGATTAAAATAAAAACGGGCTGAATATATCAGCCCGTTCGCGTTTTGCTCAAAATAGCCGTTCTGGTTCAATCAACCTGCTTAACTCTCAGCTCTTTTGGTACTTCAAACACAATACTTTCTTCACGCCCTTCCATTTCTACCGCAGATTCTCCACCGAGGGAGCGCAGGCGGGTAATCACCGCCTGAACCAGAACATCAGGTGCAGAAGCACCCGCGGTCACACCGACAGAATTCAGATTTTTCACCCATTCTTCCTGGATATCTTCTGCGGTATCAATCAAATAGGCGGGTTTACCGATGCGTTGAGCCAATTCAGCCAGGCGGTTTGAATTAGACGAGTTTTTTGAACCAACCACTAGCACCATATCAGACTGTAAAGCTAAATTACGTACCGCTTCCTGACGGTTGGTCGTGGCATAGCAGATATCATCTTTACGTGGCCCGATAATATCTGGAAAACGCTCGCGCAGCGCATCAATCACATCCGAAGTATCATCAACAGACAGTGTCGTTTGCGTCATAAAACAGAGGTTCTTCTCATTCTTGACTTTTAACTGCCACACATCATCCGGCGACTCCACCAAATACATTCCGCCTTCCTGATTGCTGTACTGCCCCATGGTGCCTTCCACTTCAGGATGGCCAGCATGACCAATCAAAATTGCTTCACGACCTTTACGGCTGGCTCGAGCCACTTCCATATGAACTTTGGTCACCAAAGGACAAGTCGCGTCAAACACCGTCAAGTCACGAGCTTTGGCCTCAGCACGAACCGCCTGAGACACGCCGTGTGCAGAGAAAATCAAAATCGCACCATCGGGAACTTCATTAAGCTGTTCAATGAATACCGCACCGCGATCGCGTAGGCTGTCAACAACATAACGGTTATGCACCACTTCATGGCGTACATAAATTGGAGCGCCATAAATCTCCAGCGCACGTTCAACAATACTGATAGCCCGGTCGACTCCAGCACAGAAACCTCGCGGATTGGCTAACAATATCTGCATTTTTACTCTCCAAATGTATACGGTGTAGTCAGCAACCTTGCTGGCTACACCGCCAATAAAACCGTTACATCACTGTGACTTGTATTACGTCGGCTTTTTCTCTTTTTTAGAGAAAATAAAACCTTCCAGTACCACCATCACCGCCCCGATGCATATGGCACAATCAGCAACGTTAAAAGTTGGGTAGTGCCAATCGCCAATAAAAAAATCAAAAAAGTCGACGACAAAACCATGGTACAGACGATCAAACAGATTACCCAAGGCACCGCCGATAATCAGGGTGAAAGCAATATTGCTCCATTTAGCCGTGGCCGCTGTACGGTACATCATCACCATTAATACGGTGGTAATCGTTATCGCTACGGCTGCCAACGCCCAACGCTGTCCCATAAAGGAACTAAACGCTGCACCATAATTTCTCGCATAGTAGAAATTAAAGAACGGTAACCAATCAACCGACTCACCCAGACGGAAATTTTTTACTACCCAAAACTTACTGGCCAGATCGACAATCAGCACGACAACCGCCAGCCATAGCCAGCGGAGTCCGGTAGAACCAATAGATTTACTCATCAAGAGAACTTACGCTCTTCACCATTGCCGGCAACGTTAGTTACACAGCGACCACAAAGATCCGGATGTTCTGCATTTTGACCAACATCCAGCGTATAGTGCCAACAACGAGGACATTTAGTGCCCTGAGCTTTAGCCAATCCAACCTTCAAACCTTTAATCATTTCGCTTTGTTGTGCATCTGCCGTTGCTTGAGCAATTGGTTCAACTTTGGCACCTGACGTCAGCAACACAAAACGCAGCTCATTTTTAAGCGAATTGAGCTTATCTGCCAGATCGGCGTCGGCAAATAAAGTCACCGATGCTTCAAGGGAGCCACCGAGTTTCTTATCGCTGCGCGCCTGCTCTAACACTTTGTTTACTTCACCACGAACCTTCAGCAATTCTTCCCAATAGCTGTCATTCATGCTTTCGCCATCGGCCAGACCGAATAACCCTTGGTACCATTCACCGGTAAACACAAACTTCTCACGTTCCCCCGGCAGATAGTTCCAAATCTCATCAGCAGTAAACGACATAACCGGCGCCATCCAGCGAACCAATGCTTCAGCGATATGATACAGCGCAGTCTGACAGCTACGGCGCGCCAGGCTATCACCTTTTGCGGTGTACTGGCGATCTTTGATGATATCCAGATAGAAAGAGCCCATTTCAACGGAGCAGAACTGCATCAAACGTTGAATAACCACATGGAAATCGTAGTTATCATAACTGGCCGCAATTTCATTTTGTGCAGCCAGAGCGCGACCGACTGCCCAGCGATCCAGAACCACCATCTCTTCTGGTTTCACCATATCTTTTGCCGGATCAAAACCGCTCAGGTTAGCCAGCAGGAAACGCGCGGTGTTACGGATACGACGATAAGCATCCGCAGAGCGTTTTAAAATTTCATCGGACACCGCAATCTCACCGGTGTAATCCGTTGAGGCTACCCACAGGCGCAGGATGTCGCCACCCAGCTTATTCATTACGTCCTGAGGACTAATGGTATTACCGATAGATTTCGACATCTTCCGGCCTTGACCATCCACAGTAAAACCGTGAGTCAGAACCTGACGATAAGGGGCTTTGCCTTTCATCGCTGTTGAAATCATCAGGGAAGACATAAACCAACCGCGATGCTGGTCTGAACCTTCCAAATACATATCAGCGCTATGGCCGTGGAATTCAGGTCGTACATCAATTACTGAGGAGTGAGTCGATCCCGAGTCAAACCAAACGTCCAGCGTATCCGGCACCTTCACATAATTATCGGCATCTTCACCCAATACGTCTTTTGGATCCAGATCCCACCATGCCTGAATACCATGCTGTTCGACGCGCTGAGCTACCTGCTCCATAATTTCTAAGGCGCGAGGGTGCAGTTCATCCGTATCTTTATGGACAAACAGTGACATTGGCATACCCCAAGTGCGCTGGCGTGAGATACACCAGTCAGGGCGATTTGCTACCATGTTTTCGATGCGAGCCTGACCCCAATCGGGGATCCAGCGAACGCCTTTAATCTCTTCCAGAGACTGCTTACGTAAGCCATTTTGATCCATGCTGACAAACCACTGAGGGGTTGCACGGAAAATAATCGGGGACTTATGACGCCAGCAGCATGGATAGCTGTGCAGCAGTTTTTCAAGGTGTAATAAGGCACCGTGTTCACGCAGTATTTCAATAATGGCATCGTTGGCTTTAAATACGTTTAAACCATCAAGGCCAGCGCCAGTTCCCGACAGATAGCAACCATCTGGGCCAACCGGATTCGCCACTTCTAACTGATACTTTTGACCAACCACATAGTCATCAGGACCATGACCAGGCGCGGTATGTACCGCTCCGGTACCCGCATCCAGAGTAACGTGTTCACCCAGTACGATTGGTACATCAAAATTCAGGAACGGATGTTTAAAGCGCATCAGTTCTAAATCAGCCCCTTTTGCGCTACCCAGAACTTTCCAGCTATCAATACCGGCGCGTTTCATCACGCTTTCAACCAAATCGGCAGCCAGAATTAAGTAGTCACTACCCGCCAGAACTAACTGATACTCAAACTCGGGATGCAGAGAAATAGCTCGGTTTGCCGGTAAGGTCCACGGAGTGGTAGTCCAGATAACCGCATAAACTGAACCAGACAACTGACTTACACCAAACTGGGCCGCGACGGCTACGGGATCAACCGCAGCGAAACGCACATCAATAGAATGTGAAGTTTTATCGTAATATTCGACTTCAGCTTCAGCCAGAGACGAGCGGCAGTCAATGCACCAATGCACTGGCTTAGCACCTTTATGCAGGTGACCATTGCCGATAATTTTTGCCAGAGAACGAATGATATTGGCTTCAGTCTTATATTCCATCGTCAGGTATGGATGATCCCAATCACCCAGCACACCTAAGCGGATAAAATCTTTTTTCTGGCCTTCAACCTGTTCCGCTGCATAGTCACGACAAGCTTTACGGAACTCAGCTGCGCTGATTTTCTCGCCCGGCTTACCCACAAGCTGTTCCACTTTCAGCTCAATTGGTAATCCGTGGCAGTCCCAGCCTGGTACGTATGGCGCATCATACCCAGCCATACCTTTTGACTTGATAATTATGTCTTTGAGAATTTTATTTACCGCATGACCAATATGAAGGCTGCCGTTTGCATAAGGAGGGCCATCATGAAGAATAAAGGTTTTCTTCCCTTTTTTGGCCTGGCGAATCGCACCATACAGGTCAGATTCATACCAATGTTTTAGCATATCCGGTTCACGCGTGGCTAAATCGCCGCGCATTGGAAAACCGGTTTCCGGCAAATTCAACGTGTTCTTATAGTCAGTCATTCGATTCTCGGTTCCCTATCTCTCGGCTAGATATTTAAGTCCGTACCGTTTGCCCAAAATATTCACGGGCGGTCACGACATCATTTTCAATCTGCTGTTTTAAAGCATCCAACGAGGCAAAACGCTGCTCGCTGCGTAATTTTTCTCTGATAACAACATCAATATGGCGACCATATAGGTTCATATCAACATCTAATAAATGCACTTCAAGCTGTTGGCGTACACCGGAAACCGTGGGCCGTGTGCCAATATTGGCTACGCCGGGTAATGGCTTATCGACCAACCCCTGAACTTCTACGGCATACACCCCTTTAATGGGTGCCACTAGTCGCTTCATCGGTAAATTCGCGGTAGGAAAACCAATGGTTCTCCCTAACTCATCACCATGGACTACCCGTCCACACATACTGTATGGGCGCCCAAGTAAAGATTCTGCCAACGCTAGATTATCGTCTCGCAGCGCCTGACGAATGATGGTACTACTGATTCGAGTACCCGACTCGCAAAAACTTTCGCTATCGGCGACAGAAAAACCAACGGTTTCTCCGGCGGTTTTCAGCAAAGAGAAATCCCCTTGCCGCTTCGCCCCAAAGCGAAAATCATCGCCAACCATTAAAAATTTAACACCCAACAGATCCACCAGCAATCGAGAAATAAATTGCTCTGCGCTGTTGGCTGCAAAAACAGAATCAAACTTCACGCACAGCAGATAATCGATACCAGCCTGCGCCAGATATTTACACTTATCGCGTAAACGAGTCAGCCTTGCGGGCGCCTGCTGTGGGGCAAATAACTCCAACGGCTGGGGTTCAAAAATCATCACCATCGTTGGCAGACCCAAACGCTTCCCTTCTCGTTTTAACTGACGCAGTAACGCTTGATGTCCAAGGTGAACGCCGTCAAAATTACCAATCGTCAAAACACACCCGTGGTGGCGAGGTCGGATATTGTGTATACCGCGAATCAGCTCCATAATCAGTTTTGGGCTCTGTACAGTTGGAAACCATCGATTATAGCAATAGCCGCGCCTAAGGTTAACCCGCGATTACGTGATAAACGAAAATCTTCTGTGGTTTATTGCCTTCAGGCGTTAATCTACCGATAAATATACAGTAATGCCTATATCTTCAGCATCTGCATAAAGAAAACGCGTTAATTACTGTATTCTGTTGTATAAAGCTGTTAGAATTCTGCGCCATCGATAACCGCGGTGTCGCCCCTTCTTTTTTTAGTAAAAAGAGAAAATGGCGGCGCTAATTTGCACAAATCCGTTGACAAAAGAAGGTCGAAAGGGCATATTCCTTCGCCTTTAGAATGTCCTCAAGAAACTATTTGGGAGTTGGACCTTGGCTAATATTAAATCAGCTAAGAAACGCGCCATCCAATCTGAGAAGCGCCGCAAGCATAACGCAAGCCGTCGCTCTATGATGCGTACTTTCATCAAGAAAGTACAAATGGCGATTACAGCAGGTGACAAAGCTGCTGCTCAGGCAGCATTTAATGACATGCAACCAATTGTTGACCGTCAGGCAGCAAAAGGCTTAATTCACAAGAATAAAGCTGCGCGTCATAAGTCAAACTTGACTGTACAAATCAACGCTATGTAATAATGTTGAGCGTTTCTTAAAAAAACCGGCATTGCCGGTTTTTTTATGTCTACCGTTTATCAAAACGCAACAAACCTTCAGCAACCCAAAAGATCACACTTTAGGAGATGAACTCCACTGCGTCTTCATTTCTATATTACTACCATTGCTTAATGTGACAGTAATATCCACCCGTTCGCCCTGAGAAATGCTTAGTTTCATTTGCCCAAGGGCTCGCTCTTTTCTAGCTTCCAGTGAAATGTTACTCTTTTGAAGGCTTCGGCTCTCTCCCTGACTTCCCTTACGTTGGATCTCTACTGAGATCGTGCATTCACAACTACTATCAAGATTTACCTTTGGAGTAATGGTGTAGTAGCGGGCATCCTGTTGCGTACTAAACCAAAGCTGGTTACTGAGGGCTGCGACAAGTAAAAAAGACATAATAATTCCTCAGAAGAACCCAAAAAAACAAAACAGGGCAATCGCCCTGTTTTTACATAGAAGGAACCTAATTAATGTTGGTTAGAGTATGCAACGTTACCCGCACCAGCCTGAGTAACGGAAATTAAACCGCCGTCATAACTTTGTGATGCACCAGAAACGTTACCACTACCACTTTGAGAAACATAGATTGCCGCTTTATTCGCAGTTTGTGCAGCTACGCTCAAGTTATCATTACCAAATTGGTCAACGTTAATTAAACTGTTGTCACCGCTTTGATTGCTGTAAGACTTGTTGCGATCGCCACGCTGCTCAATATCAGTTAACGATTTATAAGCCTGAGTTTGACTGGCATCAGCAAAGTTACTGGTACCTGCCTGATAGATACGAATTTCAGCAGATGCCCCGGTATATTGAGGCACAGTTGGAGCGGGTGGTGCAGGAGGATCATAATGACCAGCCATTGCACTGCCAGAAAGAACTAGTGATGATAACGCAATAATTTTCCACAGTTTCATGATACTACCCCGTCGTATATAGGCTTTCTATGATTATCAAAAAACAGTCATTCCTAGTGTTGAGTAACTCGAATGGCCATTCCTGACGAATTTTGTATAACACCAGCGGACCGGTTTACACCATTTTGAATAATCTGCGTTACGCTCCCTTTACCCTTTTGGATAATGTAAGCTTCATTATCAAAATCTGATTGCTCAATAGACGCTGAATTTGCTACTCCGAACTGTGCTATATAAGCCACATTGTTAGCATCAGCCTGAATAATTTCAGCGCTATTAGCGATACCTTTTTGAGCCATAACAGCCGTGTTATTGCTCCCTGATTGCCTGACCTGCGCCTGATTAGCACTCCCCTTTTGTACGACAATTGCCATATTGGAGGTGCCGTTTTGCTCGATGTTTGCCCGATTCCCATGTCCAATAACGTTCCCAAAATTCATCGGATAATCTGATGAAACAAATTCAGAACCCGCCATGTCATATTGGGCAATCGATGTAGCAGAAACAGAAAGCAACGCTAATGCACATATCAATCTTTTCATTTTGTCACCCTGATTAAATCTAATGGGTTGACTTAGCCATAAACATGAATAATAAAATCAATGAGTTTCTTTCAGATATTTACCATCATGATTATTTGCTTCGTTACATAATGATTTGAGTATGCGATCGCTCAAAAATAAAAAACTCACCCTCTTTTCGTATTTTAAAAAATAGTATTGATACAAAAGTTTTAGAACAAACAGTAAACCACCACAGTCATTAATCTTTAATTAAAAAATGGCTAATCATTTTATCCATATAAAAAGTCCATATAATAAAATATAAAAATACGATTACCATACTACACAATAATGTCATCAATATAATAATCACACAAATTAAAGAATTTAAAAACCAAGTGACTCACTCATCATTAAGAAATAATTTATAGCTATTACATATATCTAAAATGCGGCATATAGATTACGTTTCGCATTACAAATCTCTTTATTAAATAGCACTACAGTATGATTTTATTGAAATTTCATATCATACCCATGATTAGTTATTTGAATTAATTGAAAGTTTTTAAAACCAACAGAAACATTTAGCAACAAAAATAGACCTTGATTTAGAAATCGTTAATACTAGATTGAATATGTAAAAACAACTCATCAAAGGAATCAATAAAACAAAAGAAACTCTAACGAAATTGTCATATATATTCTGAATGACATCTTTTATGAAAATAAAAAGTCATTAACTAATTACTGTTACTGCAGTTTCTCAGATTCTGCGCGGATGGGCTTGTCTATTATTTCGGAGTTTCATTATGAATAATGAAGCAAACAGAAGCTTATTGTTGTTAATAACACAGCCATCGTTATTAGCCACAGCACTATTGCATCAATTAAATACAGCCTTATCCATTAATGTTAAGTTGCAAAATATTCATAAACCTCTCGATGAACCGCCTCCTGAAAAGGTATTGGTTCTTTTTGATTTGATGAGCGTAGACAGAAAGTTAATTACTTTTTGGCAAGGCGTTCTCAATCAAAATCGCGATCGTATTAAATTACTATTACTGAATACGCCAGAAGACTATCACTTTGAAGAAATTGAAAAATGGCCACAAATTAGTGCTGTTTTTTATCTTTCTGCCGATCAGGAAAAGTTAATCGAAGGGATCAATAGCGTCATTTGTGGCGAATATTATTTTTCTCAGCGATTAGCCAGTCATCTGCTTAATCAGTCACGATTCTACCATTATAACCCCGGAGATAATGCGGCTTACCTGACTCAGCGGGAAAAAGAGATCCTGCACAAATTGAGTCTGGGTGCATCCAATTTAGAAATCGCCAGATTACTGTTTATTAGTGAAAACACGGTTAAAACTCATCTTTATAACCTGTTCAAAAAGATATCCGTGAAAAATCGTACTCAGGCGGCAACCTGGGCTAATGAACATCTTAGGCGCTGAATCATGAACGGTTATCTGTATGCTGCTGTCATTTCACTATTTCTAACTTTTAGCCATGTTACATGGGCTGTTGAAGTTGAAGTCCCTGGTTTGATTACCGACCACACGGTAACCGCCACCGGACACGACTTTTATCGCGCCTTTAGTGATAAGTGGGATAAAGATTTTAAAGGAAATATCACCATCAGCGAAAAACCCAGCGCACGTTGGGGTAGCTGGATAACCATAAAAATCGATCAGGATGTATTACATCAAGCATTTCTATTTCCAACCAAACGCGACTTTAATCGCAACGTAGAATTAGCCACGGATAAAGTGGCAGAAAAGCTGGCCAGAAGACAGGTAGACCAAAGCCTTCTGAATACCGGTGACTTAACCCGTGATGAGTTTTAAGGAGAGTGTTATGCGTATCAAAAACATGGTTCTATCTTTGCTTCTGTTCTCGCCCCTCTCTTGGGGAGGAAACATGGTATTTCAGTTCGTTAACCCTAACTTTGGTGGTAACCCAAATAATGGCTCTTATCTGTTATCTGAAGCCAATGCACAAAACTCTTATAAAGATCCCGATGGATATGACTTTGAATCGTCTACACCCACTGCGCTGGATAATTTTACTTCGGCCATTCAATCCCAACTTTTGGGTAGTCTGATGGGTAATATTAATCAGGGAAAACCAGGCCGGCTGGTGACAAAAGATTTTATTGTTGATGTCACTAACACCGATGGTCGCTTGACGATGAATGTTCTCGATCGTGCCAGTGGTAAAAGCTCAACCATTGAAGTTGATGGTTTGACCAGTATCAGCGCTAACTAAGACAAGGTAACGACCTATGCGCCATCTTTTATTAATTGCCAGCCTGTTTCTACTAAATGGTTGTCTGACTGCTCCTCCAAAGCAAGCGGCTGAACCAACACTATTGCCGCGCAGTCAAAGTTATCAGGACTTAGTGCAATTACCGACGCCAAAAGGCAAAATTTTTGTCTCGGTATATAACATCCAGGACGAAACGGGTCAGTTTAAACCTTATCCTGCCAGTAACTTCTCTACCTCGGTGCCACAGAGTGCGACGGCCATGCTGATATCTGCATTGAAGGACTCCAACTGGTTTATCCCACTGGAGCGGCAAGGCCTGCAAAACCTGTTAAATGAACGAAAAATTATTCGGGCCGCTCAAGAGAATGGTAAAGCAGCTGTTAATAATACGCAGCCACTTTCCTCTCTGGTGGCAGCAAACGTACTCATCGAAGGCTCCATTATCGGCTACGAAAGCAACGTAAAATCAGGGGGTATTGGTGCGCGCTATTTTGGTATCGGGGGCAGTACGCAATATCAACTCGATCAGATTGCCGTTAATTTACGGGTAGTCAATGTGAGCACGGGAGAAATCCTCTCATCGGTGAATACCAGTAAAACGATTCTTTCTTATGAAGTTCAGGCAGGTGTATTCCGCTTTATTGATTATCAGCGCTTGCTGGAAGGTGAAGTAGGTTATACCTCTAATGAACCCGTAATGATGTGCTTGATGTCAGCCATTGAGACGGGTGTTATTTACCTGATTAACGATGGTATATCTCGTAACCTATGGCAACTGCAAAACCCACAAGAGATTAATACGCCAGTTTTCCAGCGCTATAAAAATCTTAAAGTTCCGGTCGCCTGATAACAGATGATTTCGATATAGGGGTTCTACCTACAGGTGAACCCCTATTCTTTGCTACTTTAGAACACTTTTTGGCGATAACTTAGCTAATGAGAGCTTCAGCAGGAAGTACCCCAATACGGCAGCGGCCGTTGAACCAATCAAAATACCTAAGCGCGAATAGGTAATATATTCAGCGGATAATCCTTCAAATGCCAGAGAAGAGATAAAAATCGACATGGTAAAGCCAATACCACACAGTACAGAAACAGAGCAAATGTGTTTTAGTTGGATAGATTCTGGCATCTTGACCAAACCGGTTTTTAACGCAACCCAGCAAAAACCAAAGATCCCCAACGGCTTACCTACCACCAAACCTAGCATAATCCCCAATGGCAAAATACCGGTCAGGGAATTCAGCGTAACCCCCGCCAAAGTAACGCCGGCATTGGCAAAAGCAAACAACGGTAAAATAAAGTAGGTCACCCAAGGATGTAACTGATGAATCAAACTATCCAGCGGCTTACTACCTTCAGTGCCATTTAGTGGGATAAAAAATCCAGTAATAACCCCTGCCAATGTGGCATGTACACCAGACTTAAGCATAAAGACCCAGAGTATTGCGCCCACAATAATGTAAGCCAATTTGTTGCCTACGCCACGCCAGTTCATCACCGCCATCGTGGCAATTGTCACGGCAGCTCCCGCCAAGGCAACCATTGACAGCGCTTTGGTATAAAACAGGGCAATAATGATAATCGCCCCCAGATCGTCAATAATGGCTAACGCCATTAAAAAAGCTTTCAAACTGGTTGGTACTCGGCTTCCTAACAATGCCATGACACCAAGTGCAAAAGCGATATCGGTTGCCGCCGGAATGGCCCAGCCGGTACGGGTTACCGCATCATCCATATTAAATATTAGATAAACCAACGCGGGTAGAATCATCCCTCCGACTGCCGCTACCACCGGAAACATCGCCTGATCTCTTCCCTTCAGCGATCCTTCTATCAACTCTTTTTTAACTTCCAGCCCAATCACCAGAAAGAAGATGGCCATCAAACCATCATTAATCCAGTGAGCCAGAGAGTTGCTTAAATCCAATGCGGCAATCTTGATTACTACGGGTAAATGTAAAAAGCCTTCATAGGCTGCCTGCAAAGATGAGTTAGCCATAATCATGGCGATTAATGCTGCAATAATCAGTAAAATACCACCAGATGCTTCTAATTTTAGAAACTGGCGCAAATAGCGAGTCATGATAAGAGCGGCTCCTTTAATACCTGATGACAAGATACCATATGTTATTATTCAATTAGGCATAATCGGATAGTACTATAAAACTTCACCTATCACCTTAAAATTAGACTAAGAATCTATAATTTTACAAAAAGTAGTCTTTAATGATACTTAAACCCTAAGTTACTTATCATTGAAAAATTAAAATATTTTTATTAATCATGACATAACGTTGATAATCATTCAAAATACAGCACTTAAAATTTAGTAAGCATTAAGCAGAAAAAGCAGCCTGTTATTCTTTTTAGTTCAGACAAAAAAAATCCTCGATCATCGATCGAGGATTTTTCTCTTGGCAATAAGATGCTAAATAATTAGCTAGTCAAATCATCAAAAAACTTCTTCACGCCATCAAGAAATGACTTAGAGCGAGGGCTATTTTTAGCACCTTTTTCGCCACCTAAAGACTCTTCAAGCTCACGTAATAGCTGTTTCTGCTTTTCATTAAGCTTAACAGGAGTTTCAACCACAACCCGGCACAGCAGGTCGCCCTGGCTTCCGCCGCGAACCGACTTCACACCCTTTCCGCGCATGCGGAACAGCTTACCCGTTTGAGTTTCTTCCGGAACCTTTAGATTGACCCGCCCGTCTAGCGTAGGGACTTCAATTTCACCACCTAAAGCCGCCATTGCGAAGTTAATCGGCACTTCACAATAAAGGTTATTACCATCGCGTTCAAAGATAGGATGCTGTTTCACCTGAACCTGAACGTATAAATCACCAGACTGTGCACCATTCTCTCCGGCTTCGCCTTCGCCAGACAAGCGGATGCGGTCACCGGTATCAACACCCGCAGGGATCTTAACCGACAGCGTTTTGGTCTTCTCTACACGGCCCTGACCATGACACTTATTGCATGGATCTTTAATAATCTTACCGCGACCATGACAGGTTGGGCAGGTTTGCTGTACGGCAAAGAAACCCTGACGCATTTGAACCTGACCAGCACCATGACAGGTAGAACAGGTGATTGAGCTGGTACCCACTTTCGCACCGCTGCCGTGGCAAACGTCACACTCAGCCAGTGTTGGAATACGGATCTCTTTAGCCACACCGCGAACCGCTTCTTCCAGCGTTAGCGTCATGGTGTATTGCAGATCAGAACCCCGACTTGCACGTTGACGACGACCACCAAAGATATCGCCAAATACATCACCAAAGATATCGTTAAAATCACCGCCGCCGCTGAAGCCACCGCCACCACCCATGCCGCCTTGTTCAAAAGCAGCATGACCATACTGATCGTAAGCTGCTTTCTTTTGTGCATCGGTCAGCACTTCATAAGCTTCTTTAATCTCTTTGAATTTCTCTTCAGATTCTTTATCACCCTGGTTTCTATCCGGGTGATGTTTCATCGCTAAACGTTTATAGGCCTTCTTAATTTCACGCTCATCTGCGTCACGGCCTACGCCTAGGATTTCGTAATAGTCTTTCTTCGCCATCGGTGGACTTTACCCTATATATGCGTACACGGGCGTAGAGTTACCTCAACGCCCGTGCCAAGTTCCGTTAACAATACCACAATTTCAGCATCATTACCGTGCCCGCTTAAGGGCGATTACTTCTTGTCTTTAACTTCTTCGAACTCAGCGTCAACGGCGTCGTCATCTTTACTTGGCGCGCTTTGTGCGCCTTCTGATGCGGTTTCAGCATGTTGCTGTTGAGCCATTTCCATCAGTTTACCGGATACTTCAACCAAAGCCTGAATCTTCGCTTCAATATCCGCTTTATCTTCACCTTTCAGTGAAGTTTCCAGCGCACTTAACGCAGCTTCAATTGCGGTTTTGTCATCCGTTGGTAGTTTGTCGCCAGCTTCTGTAATTTGCTTACGGGTACTGTGCAACAGGTGGTCACCCTGATTACGGGTTTGAACCAGCTCTTCGAACTTACGGTCGGCATCGGCGTTGGCTTCTGCTTCACGAACCATTTTTTGGATCTCTTCTTCGTTCAAACCAGAAGAGGCCTTAATGGTAATGTTTTGCTCACGACCGCTGTTTTTATCTTTCGCCGATACGTGCAGAATACCGTCAGCATCGATGTCAAACGTTACTTCGATTTGCGGCATACCGCGTGGTGCTGCCTGAATTCCGTCCAGATTAAACTGACCCAGAGATTTGTTATCTGCCGCACGCTTACGCTCACCTTGAATAACATGGATAGTTACCGCAGACTGATTGTCTTCAGCCGTCGAGAACACCTGACTGTGTTTAGTCGGGATCGTCGTATTCTTGGCAATCAGCGAAGTCATCACGCCGCCCATGGTTTCAATACCTAGAGACAGAGGCGTTACGTCTAACAGCAATACGTCAGTAACATCACCCGCTAACACACCGCCCTGCACCGCAGCACCAATAGCGACTGCTTCGTCCGGGTTAACGTCTTTACGCGGCTCTTTACCGAAGAAATCAGAGACTTTCTTCTGTACTAAAGGCATGCGGATTTGACCACCGACCAGAATAACATCGTCGATTTCATTGACTGATAGGCCAGCATCCTGTAATGCGACTTTTAACGGCTCTAAAGAGCGGTTAACTAAATCTTCAACCAGCGACTCAAGTTTTGCACGAGTCACTTTAATATTCATATGCTTAGGACCGGTTGCATCTGCAGTAATGTACGGCAGGTTCACATCCGTTTGCTGAGCAGAGGAGAGTTCAATTTTCGCTTTTTCTGCTGCTTCTTTCAGGCGTTGCATCGCCAGCGGGTCATTGCGTAAATCAAAACCCTGCTCTTTCTTGAACTCATCAACCAGATAGTTGATCAGACGATTATCGAAGTCTTCACCACCTAGGTGAGTATCACCGTTAGTTGCCAGTACTTCGAAAGTTTTCTCGCCGTCAACTTCGTCAATTTCAATAATAGAGATATCGAATGTACCACCACCTAAGTCATACACGGCGATAGTACGGTTACCTATCTCTTTATCCATACCGTAAGCCAGTGCAGCAGCGGTTGGTTCGTTGATGATACGTTTTACATCTAAACCCGCGATACGACCGGCATCTTTGGTTGCCTGACGTTGAGAATCGTTAAAGTATGCCGGAACTGTAATTACCGCTTCGGTTACTGGCTCACCTAAAAAGTCTTCTGCCGTTTTCTTCATTTTTTTCAAAACTTCAGCAGAGATCTGAGGTGGCGCGATTTTTTGACTTTTTACTTCAACCCATGCATCGCCGTTATCTGCCCCAATAATTTTAAAAGGCATAATGTCACGGTCGCGCTGAACTTCTTCATCACCAAAACGACGACCAATCAGACGTTTAATTGCGAAAAGTGTATTTTGTGGGTTGGTCACCGCCTGACGTTTAGCAGGCTGACCAACCAGAATTTCGCCGTCTTGGGTATACGCGATAATTGACGGAGTTGTACGATCCCCTTCCGCGTTCTCAATTACGCGAACCTGTGTGCCGTCCATTACAGCAACACATGAGTTCGTTGTACCCAAGTCAATACCAATAATTTTACCCATTACATGTTCTCCACTTAAAAACTATATTCGTTCACATACTCACCTATATGGGGGTGTAAAATGACTTTTCAACTGCCAATAAAAGTCTTACATCCATAGGCTTGCTTCACCGTTGTTCATAAGATGGGGGCGACAAATCTGGCATCAAGGGGGGCAAATAAAAAAAATTTCGCATTAATCCTGATCAAAACCATTGTTTCGTGACTCAGGCCTCATTATTATGCGCGCTCACGTGTAATACGCGGTGTTATTTACCCGTGGTCGTTGTTAGTTAATTCCGCCTCTATGCGGATAAAAATCCACTTATTAAATCAGCATTCGTGAGTACAGAGGAAATATGCACTCGAATAAATTAGCAAACCCAGGTCCACTAGGATTGATGGGATTTGGGATGACCACTATCCTATTAAATATCCATAACGCCGGATTCTTCCCGGTAACCACAGCCATTGTTGCTATGGGTATTTTTTATGGTGGTATGGCACAGGTTATTGCCGGTATTTTAGAGTTCAAAAAAGGTAATACTTTCGGCGTTACCGCATTTACCTCTTATGGTTTCTTCTGGATGACCTTAGTCGGTATCTGGTTGATGCCGGAAGTAGGACATGCTCATGCTACCGATGGTACCTTCCTTGGTATCTATTTAGCATTATGGGGCATCTTCACCCTATTTATGTTCTGCGGTACCTTGCGCGCTAACCGTGGCTTACAGTTTGTCTTTGCCAGCCTGACGGTACTGTTCTTTATGTTATCTATCGGCAATATTACCGCAAATACAGGCCTGCTGAACGTTGCGGGTTATGTTGGTATCGTTTGTGGTGCCAGCGCAATTTATTTGGCAATGGCGGAAGTCCTGAACGAACAGTATGGTCGCACCGTTCTGCCAATTGGTGAACGTAAAGCAGGTTAATCTCTGTTTTATTTATCACCCAAAAACGCCTGCTGATGCAGGCGTTTTCATTTAATTTGGGGGAGATTAAGACAATGCCTTACAAACGAATGAACAAACTAAATCCATTAAATGTATTTAATAACAAATGTTAAAAGCCACCCGTACATACAGATGGCTTTTAACTGGTGCGATGAATTTGAGCTTATGACGCCGTCACCGATGCCTTCTCTAACTCCGAATCACTGTGTTCCACAATGCTATCCGTCGCTCTCAGATCGTTACGTAGATAGATCCCCAACAATATTCCCATCACCGATAGTGCCAAAACATAATATGCCGGAGCCATTGGTGTGAATTTCATCAGATAAGTTACACATATCGGCGTCAAGCCGCCAAAAATGGCGTAAGAAACATTATAAGAGAAAGAGATGCCAGAGAAGCGTACCTCTGCTGGAAATGCTCGCACCATAACATAAGGAACAGCACCCACCACTCCCACACATAACCCAGCGATGCTGTAAGTCATAAACAGCAGGTCAACATTGGTTGCCGAGTGGTAAAATGTCCAACTGGCAACAGCCAGCAACGAACCGCCACCGATAAAAGTTTTACTGGCACCAAAACGGTCAACAGCCATACCCGCGATGATACAACCCACGCACAATGAGATAATCGCCATACTGTTTGCTTTCAGCGCAATAACTCGCTCAATACCAAATTGAGTTTGCAGATAGTTTGGCGTCATCAGAATAACCACAACAATACCGGCAGAGAGTAACCAGGTCAGTAACATAGACACGGTGACCGCTTTGGTGTGATTCACCACCACTGATTTTAACGGCAGCTCTGCGGCTAATGCTTTACGCTGCTGCATCTCAATGAAAATCGGTGTTTCTTTTAACCAACGGCGCAAATACATGGCAATCAGACCAAAAATGCCGCCTAAAAAGAAAGGTATTCTCCACCCACCGTTACGAATAGTTTCCATGCTCATCATGGCGTTGATCATGGTTGCGACAAAAGAACCTAGCAAGATCCCAACGGTCAAGCCCGCGGTCAACACGCCACACGCTATACCGATACGCTTATAAGGGACATGTTCAGCCACAAACACCCAAGCTCCGGGAACTTCGCCACCAATAGCCGCACCTTGGAAAATCCGCATCAACAGTAACAAAAGTGGAGCGGCAATGCCGATTGATTGATAAGTTGGTAGCATCCCCATGGCCAGCGTAGGTAAAGCCATCAGCAAAATACTCAAAGAGAACATGCGCTTGCGCCCTACCAGGTCACCGAAATGAGCCATAATGATCCCCCCCAACGGGCGAGCTAAATAGCCTGCGGCAAAAATACCGTAGGTCTGCATCAGCACCAACCATTGAGGCATATTGGCAGGAAAGAAAAGTTCACCGATAACCACGGCGAAGAATACAAAGATAATAAAGTCGTAAAACTCCAGCGCACCGCCTAATGCTGCCAGAGTCAGCGTCTTATAATCCTGTTTGTTCAATCGGCGATTTTGTTGCTGAATCATAAATTTCCATCTTTTTCTATAGGTTGATAAAAAAATTAGCTTACCATCTGTAAATTAATTTTTACTATATCGTACTCATTGCGATACACCAGTAGATGAAAATCTTATTTCGTAAAAAGCTCTAATTTAACCTTTTATATCGCGAATTGCGCTCTTGGGCCTAAAGGATTCTACTACCTGCGGATAGGTCTCTACATAAGGCCCCTCTAATAGTTGAATGCAATACGGGACACTAGCGAAAATACCCGATACTACCGTTTTCCCATCCTGATCTTTAACCCCTTCCAACGTCTCTTTAATCGACTTTGGTTGCCCCGGAAGATTAATAATCAGCGCATGTTTACGAATTACCCCAACCTGACGGGAAAGTATTGCCGTGGGTACATAGTACAAACTGATCTGACGCATCTGCTCACCAAACCCCGGCATAATGCGGTCGGCAATGGCTAATGTCGCATCAGGCGTAACGTCACGACGAGCAGGGCCGGTTCCTCCTGTGGTAAGAACCAGATGACAGCCTCTTTCATCCACCAATTCACACAACGCTTCCTCTATCAACGCTTGTTCATCAGGAATTAATCGACTTTGAGTTTCATACTCACTGCTCAAAGCGGTTTTTAACCATGATTCCAGTGCCGGAATCCCCTGATCCTGATAAACCCCATTGGATGCGCGATCGGAGATAGAAACCAAACCAATGCGTAACTTATTCATATCTAATCCTCTGTCACTAAACTGTGCGCTTACCTACGCACTATCATACTATTGTTAACACTATTTTTGCAGCGTAGTGCACACGGAGGATGTCATTATCCCCTAGTGAATCACTGATAAAAAAATACCGGCCTGAAGGCCGGTATAATTATCTTTATCAAAAAATCATTACAGCAAATCTGCAATCATCTTTTCCAGTTTTTCCTGATCGACAGCAAACTTACGGATACCATCTGCCAGCTTATCAACCGCCATTGGATCCTGATGGTGCTCCCAGTAGAACTGTGCTTCATTCAGCGGTGCTGGACGATCTTTTACTGAACCGCTATAGGTCAGCTTACGTTCAACTTCTCCCTGACTTTCAGACAATTCTTTTAATAATGCAGGGGCAATGGTCAAACGGTCACAACCGGCAAGCTCCAGAATCTCACCGGAATTACGGAAGCTAGCTCCCATCACTACAGTTTTGTAACCGTGTTGTTTGTAGTATTCGTAAATACTGGTTACAGAAACAACGCCCGGATCTTCATGAGGGGCAAACTCTTTCTTATCGCCATTGGTTTTGTACCAGTCCAGAATACGTCCAACAAACGGAGAAATCAGGAACACACCCGCTTCAGCACAAGCACGCGCCTGAGCGAAGGAGAACAGCAGAGTCAGGTTACAGTTGATACCTTCTTTCTCAAGCTGCGCCGCCGCGCAGATACCCTGCCATGTAGATGCCAATTTAATCAGAATGCGGTCATTGCTGATACCCGCATCGTTATAGAGTTTGATTAAATGTTTAGCTTTAACAATGCTGGCCTGCGTGTCATAGGAGAGGCGAGCATCAACTTCAGTAGAAATACGGCCAGGGATCAGTTTTAAGATTTCCAAGCCAATATTTACTGCCAACTTATCGGATGCATCCACGATTTGCTGTGCACGGTCGCTGCTTTGGCCTTTTGCCCAAGCAATCGCCTCATCAATCAGTTTACGATATTCAGGTAACTGAGCCGCATTCAGGATCAGAGAAGGGTTAGTTGTTGCATCCTGAGGCTTATACAGTTTCATCGCTGCAATATCGCCGGTATCAGCCACAACGGTAGTAATTTTACGTAGAGAGGAAAGTTTATCTGTCATGATAGGTCTCTTGTTAAGCTTGTGAGGCATCGAAGTATTATTGGACTAGCCTGATAATAACATGACTTAACAAGGGTGCAACGACGGAACGTAGGAGTCGTAGGTTTTCGGCATAAAATTTATCTCGACCTCTCTGCTGACAAGACTATTACTCAATGATAAATAATATAAAAATTACGTTGTGCAAAAGATTTCTTAAGCCTCCTATTAAATCCATCGCTTTTTCTATTGCCACTTTCTGCTAGAGTAACGAAAAATGATTTATCACAGGATCTGATTATGCTGATTACTCTCTCTCCGGCAAAAACTCTCGATTATACAAGCCCTCTGGTGACCGAACGTTATACTCACCCCGAAATGCTGGACCAGTCGAAAACGTTAATTAAAGCGTGTCGCAAGTTAGCGCCAGCGCAAATTGCCAGTTTGATGAGTATCAGTGATAAGTTAGCCGGTCTGAACGCCGCGCGGTTTACAGAGTGGCACCCGGACTTCACGCCAGATAATGCTCGTCAGGCACTGCTAGCATTTAAAGGGGATGTTTACACCGGCCTGCACGTTGACGATTTTAACGATCGGGATTTTGATTTCGCCCAGCAACATCTACGCATGCTGTCCGGGCTGTATGGCGTCTTACGTCCTCTTGATTTGATGCAAGCTTACCGTCTTGAGATGGGCACCCGGCTGGAAAACCCACGGGGTAAAGACCTGTATGAGTTCTGGGGCAAACGGATTACCGATAAATTGAATCAGGCGCTGAAAGATCAGGGGGATGATATTCTGGTTAATCTGGCTTCAGACGAATACTTTAAATCCGTTCAGACCAAATCATTAGACGCCACCATCATTAAACCGGTGTTTTTGGATCAGAAAAACGGCAAATACAAAATCATCAGCTTCTACGCCAAAAAAGCCCGCGGTCTAATGAGTCGTTTTATTATTAAAAATCAGCTAACGCGCCCAGAACAGCTAGTTGATTTCGATTTGGAAGGTTATCAGTTTGATGAAACCGCGTCTCAGGGCAATGAACTGGTATTTAAACGCCCTGAACAATAATCATCAATAGTGCTATCGGTAAAATGGCCTCCATGCAGTCGTGCATCAGGAGGCCATTTTTATTCAATACAGATTACGCGGGTAAGCCCATCAGGAATGCACGTAATGGGACAAAATCTGCCGGTAAATAGTGAGAAAGTAGCGGCAAATCAGCCCGGTCGGCCAATGCTTTTGGCAGCGGCAATGTCGAACCCAGAATTTGCTCTACGCTTTCTTTAAATTTCGCAGGATGTGCCGTACCCAAGAATAATCCAAACTCACCCTCTTTCAGTTCATCACGCAATAAGCGATAGGCAATGGCACCGTGTGGTTCAGAGGTGTATCCCAATGCCGCCAGCTCGCGCAATGTTTTAGCCGTCGTTTCATCGCTAACCGCACCGTAACCTAATGAACGAATAGGCCACTCTTTACGGCGAAATAATTCTTCAATGCGCGGCCAGTTATTTGGCTGACTGACATCCATAGCGTTAGACAAGGTCGCCACGGTTTTATGCGGCTGCCACTGACCATTAGCCAGATAGCGAGGAACGGTGTCATTGGCATTGGTCGCGGCAATAAAACGCTTCACCGGCAAACCTAATGATTTAGCCAACAGTCCCGCAGTCAAGTCACCAAAGTTACCGCTTGGAACCGAAATCACTAATTGATTACGTTGCGCTTGAGTCAGTTGTGCTACCGCCTCAAAGTAATAACAAATTTGCGCCAGCAGTCGGCTGATATTGATTGAGTTGGCAGAGTTAAGCCCCAGTTCTGTTTTCAGTACTTCATCATCAAAAGCCTGCTTAACCAGCGCCTGACAGGCATCAAAATCACCATCAACGGCAACGGTATGAATATTGCCCCCAGGGTACAAAATAATTTCTCCTGTAGCGGGCTGATCTTGCCATTGGGATAAAGGATCACCACCCGTACATTTTTTAAACCATAGAATGCATGAGCAACGGCAGCGCCGGTATCACCGGATGTAGCTGTCAGAATAGTCACCGGTGTATCGCCAGCCACTTCCGCCAGCATTTGCGCCATAATTCGGCCACCGAAATCTTTAAATGCCAGCGTTGGGCCGTGGAATAACTCTAACGTCGCGATATCTTTTTCAACAGCAACGACTGGGGCTGGAAACTGAAAGGCACTGGCTACTCGTTTAGCCACAGCATCCGCTGAAATTTCATCACCAATGTAGGCTGACAAAATACGGGCACTGCGAGTAACAAAATCCAGCGATAATAAATTGTCGATTTCTGAACTGTTAAAAGCAGGCAAATCCGTTGGAAAAAATAGCCCTTGTTGTTTACCTAACCCCTGACGTACTGCCTGAGCAAAGCTAACCTGTTCATTATGATCTTTTAAGTTATACAGTTTCATTATGTCACTATTTTCCATTAATCCAATTTACGGGCACCGGCAATATCCAGACGGCAGACGTGAACAAAGCCTTCATCATTTTGTACATAGTGTTTTGCCAGCCAGTCGGCAAGGCGTTGAGCTGTTTCCAGACGATCGCTCACCGCAAACAGCGTCGGGCCTGAGCCAGAAATACCGCATGCCAGCGCACCAATATCCTGCGAAGCTTTACGCGCCTCCGCAAAACCCGGCAGCAAACGCGTGCGGTATGGTTCGGCGATCACATCCTGCATTAATTTAGCTGCCAGCTCAGGTTGCTGGGTATGACAGGCGTGAATGAACCCTGCCAAATAGCGACCATGACGGATACAATCCTGACGCAGGTACTGCGCCGGTAAAATGGCGCGCGCTTCGGCAGTAGAAACCTTAATGCCAGGATATGCCATCACCCAATACCAGTTATCAAAACTGGGTACCGACTGACTGATAATGCCATTCTCTTCCAACATCAGTTGCATGCCCCCAAATAGCAAGGAGCCACGTTATCGTAATGCACGCTACCGGATATTCGCCCTTCCAGTTCACCCATCATGCCGAGCAGTTCGGTATGGCTAAACGGTCGGTCGCAGAATTCATTCAGCGCCATTAAACCGGCGACCACAGAACAGGCGCTGGAACCCAATCCTGAACCAATCGGCATATTCTTTTCTAACACCATCGCTACAGGCAGTTCGCGTCCCAAACGCTGGCAAAACAGCGCCCAGCATTGATAAACGATATTTTCTTTAGGCTCTGTCGGTAATTTGCTAACAAAACGCCCTTTATTACTCAGGCTAAAACTGTCCGCCGATTGAATGCTGACGCAGTCCCCCAACAGCGATCCATCGATGGGCGATACTGCCGCGCCCAATACGTCAAACCCCACGCTGACATTGCCTATCGAGGCCGGTGCATAAATTTTTATCATATTAAACTCCCAGCTTTCCTGACAGGGTACGTAGCATATCGGCAAAAACACCCGCGGCGGTAACATCATTACCAGCACCATAACCACGTAAAACCAGCGGTAGTGGCTGATAATATTGGGTATAGAATGCCAGCGCGTTTTCACCATTCTTCACTTTGAATAGTGGATCGTTATCATCCACCGCATCAATTTTCACCCGACACTCGCCTTCTTCAATCACACCAACATAGCGCAACACTTTGCCTTGGCTGGCAGCCAATGTCACGCGTTCGGCAAACTCAGTATCCAACTGCGGTAAACGTTCCATAAAGGTTGACACATCACCACCTGCATCAAAAGAGGGTGGCAATACAGATTCGACTTTAATCTGATCCAACTCTAACGAATAACCCGCTTCGCGAGCCAAAATCAGTAATTTTCGGGCTACATCCATACCGGATAAATCATCACGAGGATCGGGCTCGGTATAACCTTTTTCTTTCGCCAACCGAGTAGCGTCTGACAGGCTTACCCCCTCATCCAGCATGCCAAAAATAAATGATAGGGAACCTGAAAGAATACCAGAGAAGCGCATCAATTCATCACCGGCATTCAATAAGTTCTGTAAGTTCTCAATGACCGGTAATCCAGCACCCACGTTAGTATCGTAAAGGAATTTACGGTTACCGGTACTGGCCGCTTGCCGCAACTGATGGTAATAGTTCATAGAGTCAGTATTGGCTTTCTTGTTTGGCGTCACGACATGGAAACCATCAGCGAGGAAATCAGCATATTGAGAAGCAACTTCCTGACTGGAAGTACAGTCTACAATCACCGGATTAAGCAAGTGATACTCTTTTACCAGTCGAATTAAACGCCCCAAATTAAATGGCTCTTCTGCGGCTGCCAGTGCTTCACGCCAGTTCGTTAAATCGATGCCCAGTGTGTTGGTCACCATACCTCGAGAGTTAGCGATGCCACATACGCGTAACTCAATATTCTTGCGTTTCAGCCACGGTTGCTGGCGATAGATCTGATCCAGCAGCGCGCCCCCCACACCGCCAACACCGATTAAGAACACATCCAATACTTGATTAGTGTCAAACAGCACCTGATGGCTGGCCCGTACGGCTGTAATTGCTGAGTCATTACTGACTACCGCAGAAATCGAACGTTCTGAAGAGCCTTGGGCTATCGCCACGATATTGATATTAGCGCGGGCTAATGCACTAAAGAAACGAGCAGACATGCCACGCAGCGTACGCATATTGTCACCAATCACTGAAATAATGGCCAACTTGTCGACCACGTCCAGCGGATCCAACAACCCGTCTTTTAGCTCCAAATAAAACTCATCTTCCAGTGCCCGGCTGGCACGAACCAACTCACTTTGGGGTACACAAAAGCTAATGCTGTATTCCGAAGAAGACTGAGTAATCAGAACCACAGAGATGCCCGCTCGAGACATGACAGAGAATACCCGGGCGGCCATACCGACCATACCCTTCATCCCAGGCCCGGAGACATTAATCATGGACATGTTGTTCAGATTGGTGATGCCTTTAACCGGGTAACGGTCATCACCGCTTTCACGGCTGATTAACGTGCCGGGCGCTTGTGGGTTAGCCGTATTTTTTATCAGGCAAGGAATTTGAAATTGGGCAATAGGAGCGATGGTACGAGGGTGGAGAACTTTAGCACCAAAATAGGATAACTCCATCGCCTCCTGATAGGACATTGATTTAAGCAACTTTGCTCCCGGAACAGAGCGCGGATCACAGGTATAAACGCCATCAACATCGGTCCATATTTCACAGCTGTCGGCGCGTAAGCAGGCCGCCAGAACCGCTGCCGAATAGTCAGAACCATTACGTCCTAATACCACCAGTTCACCTTTCTCGTTACCGGCAGTAAAACCCGCCATCAAAATAACGTGATTCTCAGGAATACCCAACTCAACCAAGCGGCGAGTTGATTCAGTAATATCAACAGTAGATTCCAGATAGTGTCCATGAGCCAACAGCATAGCAACTGGATTAATCACCGTTACACCATATCCCCGAGCCTGAAAAACAGACTCCATAATAGCGATAGACAACTTCTCACCACGGCTGATGATAGAAGCGTTAACGCTATCAGGACACTGGCCCAACAGAGAAATACCGTGGAGCACATGCTTCAATTGAGCAAATTCCTGCTCCACAAAACTCTTTAATCGACCATATTCAAACCCAGGTTGTTCTTCAGCCAACCCGGAAAGCAGTTCGGCAAAGATTTGTTCGGCATCCATCATATTGGTCATGACTTCCTGACCGGCTACCGTTTTCTCAATCATAGCAACCAGATGGTTAGTAATTTTTGCTGGTGCAGACAGTACCGTAGCGACTTGGCCCTGACGCGCATTATTTTCAATGATATCCGCCACACGCATAAAGCGCTCGGCATTTGCTACTGATGTACCGCCAAATTTCAGAACTCGCATCTCTTGGCCTCTCATGCCTTAATCCAGTTGTGATGTAAATTATTCGCAAAAAAAAACCCGCACTCGATTCTACGGTGCGGGCTCTTTTCATTTCTTGTAAGCGTCAGCCCGCCCCGCTACTAGTTGTACCGGTGGTGGTAATGATTGTAATCATCAGGCTAACGTTTTGCATAATTTGGTATTTATCTCTGGGCTGTTTTATTAACGCTATATACTGGTTAAAGCAATTGCTGTTCAGAGTCAATTAATTTTTCATATTTCATCAAAATTAATTTAATGCCTTTAACTGCAATTTTTATGTTTCTGTGAAATAATTTAAATTATATTCAAATAGTTAAATCATAAAAATATCATTACTCATTAACATTGGGTTATTCATCCATACTCCCCTCATTTTGATAGTTATCAGAATCAGTGTCCTAAAATATCGCAGAGAGCCACTGTTCTGATGATAAATGAAAACGCAGTTTCAATATTTAAAATTTTATCCATAAATTTAATACCTTACATTTTACTGCAGCCGGTTTATCTTGAAAGCGTTTTTAGGATCATAAAAGTTACAATTGAAAAATATTTGTTAAAATATATTTCTTTTTAGAATGAAAAGAAGGAGAATCCTTGCGCCGCCACACACACCTTGGCTTTATTGAAAATCACAGCGGCATAAATGTTTCAACTTAAGGTTTTTATTGAGGTTGAATTGTGAAAAAAATGTCAAAAAATGGCATGTGATATGCATTGTTTTTGTAGATTTTTCTCACAAATCAGCTAATGTGCTATAACTATTATTGATATATATCAACAAGCCACAAGTTTGTTGATCGGCAAAAGAAATACTCCTGTTATATTACTGCTACAATAAAGAGTAATAAGTGATCGGTTTTAACAAATCACAGGTATGTAGGTAGTTTGCCTTGGCCGAACCAGCGATTGTGTTGAAATTTGAAATAGCACGGGGATTCGTCCCTTATACTGCAGTAGTTTGTTTTAGCTATCGATGGTTTAAGAACAGAACCAGACTACTGTAATATTAAATTTGATTTTGTTGGCAAATTAGGTAACAGACATGCAAACCCCGCATATCCTGATCGTTGAAGACGAACTAGTAACTCGTAACACATTAAAAAGCATTTTCGAGGCGGAAGGATACGTTGTCTTTGAAGCCAATGATGGTGCAGAAATGCATCGGATTTTGTCCGACCATAACATTAATCTGGTCATCATGGATATCAATCTGCCCGGCAAGAATGGACTACTGCTAGCGCGTGAGTTACGTGAGCAAGCTGCGGTCGCATTGATGTTCTTAACCGGCAGAGATAACGAAGTGGATAAGATTCTTGGCTTGGAAATTGGCGCAGATGATTACATCACTAAACCGTTTAATCCACGGGAACTAACTATTCGTGCACGTAATCTGCTGTCACGGACCATGAACCTTGGCGCAGTGAGTGGCGAAGAGCGTAAGCTGGTTGAAAACTATAAGTTCAACGGCTGGACTCTGGATATCAACAGCCGCTCTCTGATTAACCCTAACGGAGAAATGTTTAAACTGCCGCGTAGCGAATTCCGCGCAATGCTGCATTTCTGCGAAAATCCGGGAAAAATTCAGTCTCGTGAAGAGCTGCTGAAGAAAATGACTGGTCGCGAGTTAAAACCTCACGATCGTACGGTTGATGTGACTATTCGCCGTATCCGTAAGCACTTTGAATCAACACCAGATACACCGGAAATCATTGCTACGATTCATGGTGAAGGTTACCGTTTCTGCGGCGATCTTGAAGATTAATCAGCAATAACGAACAAAAAACCAGCATAAATTAATGCTGGTTTTTTTATTGTCTAAATTTAACTATCAAACTAACTGTAATTAGTTGTTGTTGCCCCAAGGAATGATGGGGACAGTACTCAGCGCATTTTTAGGCGAACCATCAACCACTTTATCAGAATAGACCAGATAGACCAGCGTGTTGCGCTTATTATCATAAAAGCGAACCACCTGCATGCTCTTAAAAATTATCGAAGTCCGCTTGCGAAATACCTCTTCGCCATCCGCTTTACGATTTTTAATCCGGTCGGTCAGAGTAATTGGCCCTACCTGAATACAAGAAAGTGCGCCGTCAGCCGTGTCTTCCGCCAGCCCCAGCCCCCCTTTTATTCCACCGGTTTTTGCCCGGCTCAAATAGCAGGTCACATTTTGAACATCCGGATCGTCAAAAGCTTCAATCACAATTTTATGATCGGGCCCTAATAGTTTAAATACCGTATCAACAGAGCCAATCTCTTCTGATTTAGCGCAGGCCGCCCAAAACAGGGTAACTGAGCACAGTGCCAAAATGACCTTCTTCATTAGCTATCTCCAGTGAACATCGATTAATGACTATATTATGCAATTGTGGCCTATCGGTACACAACTAAAGCCCCATTGCAACCCGCTGAACCATAGTCACTAACTTATGTCATATAGACGTGGAACAGCCTGTTTAAAAATTGTTATGATGCATGATAAGTATCACTGTATAGCACAGTAAAACCTTGTTTCACGCTGAAGATTGCGCCAGTATCCATCACCTGTTAAAAACATTTTTTGCGATGCCGTGAGCAAAATTAATAAAAAGTGTTATAATTCAGTATAGTTACGTCAATTCTGTAGATAATGCGCCCAATTTAATGAGGAAGTTTTTTATGGATCAAGCCAGTATTATCCACGATCTTCTAGACTGGCTAGAAAATCATTTAGATCAACCATTATCTCTGGATAATGTCGCCGCAAAGTCAGGCTATTCTAAATGGCACCTACAGAGAATGTTCAAAGAAGTCACTGGGCAAGCTATCGGTTCTTATATTCGCGCTCGCCGTTTATCCAAAGCGGCCGTAGCCTTAAGGCTAACGGCTCGGCCAATATTGGATGTGGCGTTACAGTACCGTTTTGATTCCCAACAAACTTTTACACGAGCGTTTAAAAAGCAGTTTGCTCAAACTCCAGCATTCTATCGCCGCTCAGATTCATGGAGCGCTATTGGCATGTGTCCGCCAATTAAACTATCCGGCAACAATTTAGTCCCCGTCGAGTATGTTATTCAGGAAGAGAAACAGTTGGTGGGAGTGACCCAAAGCTATACCTGTACTCTGGAAAATCTTTCTCGCTCCAAAACAGCAATCCGTACTCAGTTCTGGACACAATATCTGGGCAATGCCCTGACTGAAATTCCACCGATTCTTTATGGTCTTAACCACACTCGGCCCAGTCAGGAAAAAGATGATGAACAGGAAGTGTTCTACACTACAGCTATTGAGCCTGAGCATGTAATACCTGGCGTTGAAGGTCATGAAATTACACTTCAGGGAGGCGAGTATGCCCTGTTTCGCTATAACGGACCGCCGGATGGATTACAACAGTTTGTCATGACACTCTACGGAACCTGCCTGCCGCTTCTGAAGCTGACGCGCCGTAAAGGTTACGATATTGAAATATTCCATCCTAAAGGCGTTAAAGTCGGTGACAGCGCCCCTGCGGTAATTTCCGGTGAATATATGATTCCGATCCAGCGTTAACGCTGGATCTCATCGAGTGCATCTGCCGTGAGGTGCTGTGTATCTCCGGCAAATTCCACTATCCATCCTGGTGCAAGCCACGGACTATTCTGGCTCTCCACTAAAGAAAGGGAGCAATTGCGTAAACGTAAACGGCGTTCAGCATAAGGTGGAAGTCCCAAGACATTTCCCAGCAGGCTACCTAACGCAATACCGTGACTAACCAGAATTGGACGGCTACCTTCAGGTAACTTTTTACAGTCATCCAATACTGCACGCATCCGAGTGGAGAGTTCGGTCAACGACTCCCCTTGAGGAATACGTCCATTTGGTGTGCCATCAAGAATCAACATGCGTTGCTGTTCCTCTTCTGGCGTGAGGGAATCGACGCGGCGCTGCTCTAGAATTCCCATGTTCAACTCCCGTAATCGGGAATCAAAAGTTGGCTCAATACAGCAATATTCAGCGAGCAGTTGAGCTGTTTGACGAGTTCGTCCCAGATCGCTGGCAATGATGTGGGTGATACCCATATTCCTTAAGCGTTTTCCCGCCTGACGGGCCTGTAACTCACCTAACGAGGTCAATTTACTGTCCGTTTGCCCCTGAATTTTGCGAGCAACATTCCATTCTGTTTCACCATGTCGAATTAAGTATACCTGTGTCATGCCTGTTATCCGTTATACTGTGAGATTGTTTTCTTACTGCCTTGATTTAACGCTATGTATCATGTAATTGCTGCAACCACTAATCCCGCTAAGATCAACGCTATTAGCCAGGCATTTACCGAACTGTTTGGCCCTGACAGCTGTCGAATCGAGAGCGTTGAAGTCAACAGCGGTGTCCCTAATCAACCAATGGGTGATAAAGAGACCCGTACCGGCGCCCGCCACCGCGTAATGTCTGCGCGTCAGGTCAGGCCGGAAGCTGACTTCTGGATCGGTATCGAAGCCGGGATTGATGATGATATGACATTTGCCTGGATTGTCATTGAAAATAATCAGTGTCGTGGTGAAGCCCGTTCAGCTAGCCTGACGCTGCCTCCAGTGATCCTGAAAAGCCTATATGAAGGGAAAGAGCTGGGTGATGAAATGGCTCAACTCACAGGGATCAACAATATTAAACAGCAGGGCGGAGCTATTGGGTTATTTACTGAAGGTAGACTTTCCCGTACCAGCGTCTATCAACAAGCTCTTTTGCTGGCTTTTGTCCCCTTTCATAACGAAATTTATCAGGTACATGATAAATAAATTCAACCGAACATCAGGTTATTTATCCGTATCCTTAAGTAAGGTATCTTCCAGCCAGGTTCTGAATTCAGGTCTGGCCATTTTTAAACTGTTTGAACCACGGGTAATGGTAGCAATACCGGCACCCAGTTCATCCTTCAGGTCTCTCTGACTCATGGCACCTCGCATAAGTTCCTGAACAATTCTCACGCGAGTACCCAGCGCTTCTCGCTCGTCTGGTGTCATCAATAGCTGTAGCAGGTCAAACTGATACTCATCGGCAAAAGATTTCTGTAGCAGAGTGACAAAATCTTGCCACTCTTGCTGTTGGTTGGATACTGGCATGAGATTTTCTCCGGCTGATGAACTATCTTGCTAGTACGATAGCATAAACCGGAGAAAAATGCAGAGATAAACATCTCATCAGTAGCTGCGTTTCCACTCAGCATCCGTCATCACCACGGTTGGTTTACTCATAAAACTGCGGTAGAACAAATCGTAAGCCAATACGTTTTTCACATAACCTCGAGTCTCATTGAATGGAATGCTTTCCACAAACGCCACCGCATCCAAACGCCCTGCGCTGTTGTTTAGCCAACTATTCACTCGATTTGGACCTGCATTGTATGCTGCGGCAGCCAAAATACGGTTTTTACCGAACATCTGATAAGTATGTTCTAAATAGGTTGTTCCCAATTGAATATTAGTTTCAGGATCGAGCAACTGGCTGACATTATTATAGTTAATGGAGCTATCGCGCTGCGCAGTCTGTTTCGCCGTTGCTGGCATGAGCTGCATTAATCCGCGAGCCCCCACCGGTGACTGAGCCTGTGGGTTCCAAGCGCTTTCCTGACGAGCAATCGCCATAGCAAAAGAAACCGTAATGTCTTTATCATTGGTTGAAGTTTTAAACATGCTTGGATAAGCCAGCGGGAAACGCTCTTCGATATGATCCCATAGCTTAGCCACAATGGTCGCCTGAACGCTAAGATCGGCCCAACCTTGCTCATAAGCGTACCTAGCCAGTGCTTCCTGATCGTTCTTTGGTAAACTCTCCACCAGATTACGCCACTCAGAGCGGGCTAAATTATCCTGACTCCAGTACATCAACTCTCGCACCCGATTGACTTCAGCACGCTGAGTCAACGACTTCGTTGGTTTTACCGCATTTTCAACCCTGACCGGATAATGTACATTCAGGCGCTGGGCAGCAACCATCGGATAGAAACCACGATTATTCATTAAATCACGTAGAATAGTCTGCCCTTCACTCTTACTACCTTTACTGATTAAACTATCAGCGAGCCAGTAACGCCACTCATCTTTTGCCGCATATTCAGCGGGCATACGGGTAATCCACTGCGCTACGCCATTTTGGTCACCATTACTTAATGCCAGACGGATACGGCGCTCAAGCAAATCACCGTCAGTACTGCGAGCCACTGCCGCATCACGCCAACTGGCCTGCTCGCTGGTGACATTATTATTCATCAGGCGAATAGCAATACTACTTTCCAGAGCCTGTTCATCTTGCTGACTCATTTTTTGTGCACTGACAATTTGTGGTAGCATCGATCGGGCTCTTTCCACATCTTTACGGGCTGCTTTAGCAAACGCTAAACGAGTCTCTTCCCGAGTAAAATCCGTTGGTGAAAATTCGCGAGCAAAAGCATCGACACTTAATGGATCTCTCTGTAATCGACTGAGTCCATCCCCGACGCTTTTGTAGCTGGCAGGTAGCTGTGAAATCAGGGCATTCACCAATGAAGTATTATCTTCTTCACCGGCTAAACGAATACGTTCCAGTGTGACTAATGCCGTTTGATGACCCGCATTACGCCACTCGCTGAATAGCTTGTCACAGGAAGAAGGCAATGATTTGCCTGTTAACCAGATTATTTTAGCTTCATCAAAAGCCTGCTGACGGTTGCCTGTCGCCCACTGGGCATAATGAAAATCACAGCTAGCCGCCACAGAAGATGGCGCTTCTGCCGTAAAATTAACGATACCGTTCCAATCCTGACGGCGGGCCAGTTCATTAATGAAGTTATTTTTCAGATTACGTGCAAGTGGCAATGTAGGATAACGCGTCACAAACTGCTCGGCTTGTTTAACGCTTAAAGTGGTTAAATCTTGGGTCAGTTGACGATATTCGAGATAAGGATAAAGTGGATAGTCGCTTAGCGTTGGCATCAGGCGCGAAACCTCATCCATCTGGTTGCTGTCCCATGCCACTTTCACTTGTTGATAGCGCTCACGCTGCTCGCCAAGGGAGTCAGCCCAAGCACTTTGAGCCGTTACGGTGACCATCAGCCCCGCCATGAATGTACCTGTTTTGATTAAGCTGCGCCAATTTTCCGTCACAAACATCCTCACTTTTCCTGTCATTAAGCTATTAATATCAGCCTGCTTCAGAGTTGATTCATTTAGCATCAAACGCAATACCAATGCCACTAATCCTGCAAATATAGCATACCCTTATCTTGCCCGACGCTGAAAAAACTAAAACGCTGAAGAAATTAACCGTATTTAAAACATCATATTAATGATGAACAATCGAACGTTGGCATGGCTGGCGATAGCATTCCTTTTCACTGCCAGAAGCCATAATATTACTAAGACCGTAAATTATCCGTTTGATTCCCATTTCGAAGTCTAAATAACAAAAAGCCCTCCGAAGAGGGCATAATTTATATCAGCGGGTTAAACGTCTTATAACCGCTTAATAGATAATTGATTTTCGCCTACGGTGATTTCCAAACGCTTATTAGAATGATGCTGGGCAATACATAACTCACCAAATAGAGCGACATGATATCCAAGCCCTTCAACTAGGCTCATCAGTTCTTTTCTTTTAGCAACCATGCCCTTCATATAGTCACCCCAAACTTCAAACAAAATTGGAGGATAACCTGATTCAGATAACCAACTTTTTGCCCCAGAAATAACTTCAAGCTCTAGCCCTTCTACATCGATTTTAATTAAATGCGCTTTTGGCAAGTTGAGGCTATCCAATGTAGCAATCCGCACTTTTTCAGAACGCGCTTCCGGAGAAATAACAAATTGCTGTTCTATCCGAATTTCCGGGTTTAAAGATAATGCGCCAAGATTATCTGAACGATGAGGATCTAACTGGGGAACGTCTATTTCACCGTCATAATCACCAACTGCCATATTATTTGCATAGCACTCGGACAGATCGTTAATTAAATAATTGGCGCACAATTGATAAAACACCTGACGCTGTGGCTCAAAAGAATAAATTCGACCGCCCACTGCTTTGATATGGTTCCCCATAGGTACAGACCATGCGCCTAAATTAGCACCGACATCAATCAGAACAGGTTTTTCAATATTTTCAATCAGTAGCTGCGCAATATCGAGACAAGCCTGTTCCCATACTTTACCTTTACGTAAGTGAGTACTAATCATGTCCGGACCGTTGGATAGTAAATAGTTTAACCGACCGACTTTATACAGTCCGTGAGCTATTTTCCTTTCCTCCGCTGGTTTCTTTTTAATCATGAGACATCCTTGCGATGTGATGTTACTAACATTGGCAATCAAAGCGTACATAATGCCAAGAAGTAAATCTAAGTCAATGCATCATACCGACTTACATCAATAGCTAACTCATTCATATAATTAGAAAACAACAAGTTATGATTAAACAAAAAATGACGGTTTTGATTATTATAAATACAACTAATACTTTAAATTAATTACGAAAATAAAAACTAACCATACCTACAACCACGCCAAAAAATGACATAAGACCAAAATATATACACATCACCTTCCGCTTCGCTTCAGATAAAATCGTGCCGAACATCACTTTGTTGCAACACGGCTCGGAGATAGCTGGGATAGCGAGCTGAAAACGGCTAAACTACGCCATCATAATATCCATTGGCTGGGATCTTGTTATATCGGCCAATGGTTATCAACTGGGCTGATCCAACAGATATCGCGGCATGAAGGGATATAGCTCGGTGACTACGTTGTATAACGTTTACGGATAATCAAGAAACCCAGTAATTAAGAGGCTTATAATACAGTGGCACAATACGTCTACACCATGCATCGGGTTGGAAAAGTCGTTCCCCCGAAAAGGCATATTCTGAAAAATATTTCTCTCAGTTTCTTTCCCGGAGCCAAGATTGGCGTACTGGGTTTAAACGGCTCAGGTAAATCAACCTTATTACGCATTATGGCGGGTATTGATACCGATATTGAGGGTGAAGCGCGTCCACAACCAGGTATCAAGATTGGTTATTTACCGCAGGAACCTAAGCTAAACCCAGAGCAAACCGTACGTGAAGCGGTAGAAGAAGCGGTCAGCGAAGTGAAAAATGCGCTAACCCGCTTGGATGAAATCTATGCAGCCTATGCGGAACCCGATGCTGATTTTGACAAGTTGGCAAAACAGCAAGGTGAGATGGAAGCCATTATTCAATCTCACGACGGTCATAACCTTGATAACCAGTTAGAGCGTGCAGCTGATGCTCTGCGTCTACCGCCGTGGGATGCTAAAGTAGAGCACCTGTCCGGGGGTGAACGTCGTCGTGTAGCACTGTGTCGTCTGCTGCTGGAAAAGCCAGATATGCTGCTGCTCGACGAACCAACCAACCACCTTGATGCCGAGTCTGTCGCCTGGCTGGAACGTTTCCTTCATGACTATGAAGGTACCGTGGTTGCCATTACCCACGACCGTTACTTCCTTGATAATGTTGCCGGTTGGATCCTTGAACTTGACCGTGGTGAAGGCATTCCGTGGGAAGGCAACTACTCCTCATGGCTGGAACAAAAAGATAAGCGACTCGAGCAAGAAGCCTCATCTGAAGCCGCTCGTCGTAAATCGATTGAAAAAGAGCTGGAGTGGGTTCGCCAGAATCCAAAAGGCCGTCAGGCCAAGAGTAAGGCTCGTCTTGCCCGCTTTGATGAACTGAACAATGTTGAGTATCAAAAGCGTAACGAAACCAGCGAACTGTTTATTCCACCGGGCCCTCGCATTGGTGATAAGGTGTTGGAAGTCGGCAATCTGACTAAATCCTATGGCGATCGCATGCTGATTGACGATTTATCCTTCGCTATTCCGAAAGGGGCTATCGTCGGTATTATCGGTCCTAACGGTGCAGGTAAATCTACTCTGTTCCGCATGATCTCACAGCAAGAGCAGCCTGACAGCGGCACCATTACCTTAGGTGAAACCGTGAAGCTGGCTTCGGTAGATCAGTTCCGTGACAGCATGGACAACAGCAAGACCGTATGGGAAGAAGTTTCCGGTGGTCTGGATATCATGAAGATTGGTAACTTTGAATTACCAAGCCGCGCCTACGTAGGCCGCTTCAACTTTAAAGGTACCGATCAAGGCAAGCGCGTTGGCGAACTGTCTGGGGGGGAACGTGGTCGTCTGCATTTGGCTAAACTATTGCAGGTTGGCGGCAACATGTTACTGCTCGACGAACCGACCAACGATCTGGATATCGAAACCCTACGCGCCTTGGAAAACGCCCTGTTGGAATTCCCTGGCTGTGCCATGGTTATTTCCCATGACCGTTGGTTCCTAGACCGTATCGCCACCCATATTCTGGACTATGGCGATGAAGGTAAAGTTGAGTTCTTCGAAGGTAACTTTACTGAATACGAAGAGTGGAAAAAACGCACTCTGGGGGCTGAAGCTCTGGAACCCCACCGTATTAAATATAAGAAGATCACCAAGTAGTTCTGGTCTATTCTTATGGTAAGCGTTATTGATAAAGCCCCGTCATGGGGCTTTATTATTAGAAGTAGTGAATATTCCGGCCGTAAAAAATAGCTATATTGGCCTTGTGCTCGACCGGGAGACCATCTGTACTAGAATCTGGAGCCACTATGCCAAAAACCGCCTTAATACTTGGAGCCAGTGGGCTTATCGGTAACCAGTTATTGGGTATGCTGGCGTCCGATCCGCGTATTACTCGCATTTATGCACCAAGTCGTCGTCCGTTATCCGGTGTCGGTTCAAAAGTGGTGAATTCGGTTGGTGATGATTTACAGACACTGCTTGATGGGCTGACAGAACCGCTTGATGTCGCCTTCTGCTGCCTTGGCAGCACCATAAAAACCGCTGGCAGTCGTGATGCGTTTCGCTTTAGTGATGTTACTTTGCCGGTACACGGCGGCAGAACCGCGCTGCAACTGGGGGCGACTCACTATCTGGTGGTTAGCGCAATAGGGGCCAATGCTAAATCGTGGTTCTTCTATAACCGAACCAAAAGTGAAATGGAACAGATGCTAATGGCCCAACGCTGGCCACATTTGACCATTGCTCGCCCTTCAATGCTGCTTGGTCATCGACCAACGCCACGGGCTAATGAGCTGATTACTGCCCCGATATTTAAACTATTTCCCGGCAAGTGGAAATCAATTCAGGCAAAAGATGTGGCTAACGTTCTCTGGATGCGGGCTTTTTCCCCGGCATTGACCGCCATTGAGATTATTCAATCCGATCAATTGCGTGAAGAGGCCGCTGAAAATCAAGTTTAGCGTTTTACTTTTGGTCCGGCGGGATATTCCGTTATCAAAGGATGAGCCATCACTGCCTCAACAAAACGCTCCAGCGCTGGCATATTGAGTGTGCGGTTAGGATAGACCAGATAAAGCTCGTTACCTTCTGCCCGCCAGTCTTCCAGCACCGGTTGTAATAACCCCTGCTTAACCACCTCTGTCGCCAAGAATGACGGTAGAAACGTGATACCCGCACCTGCTATCGCGCACTGACGGGCGTACAGCAAGTTATCTGTAACATGGTGCGCCGTCTGTAACCAGCGATAGCTTTCATCTCCCCTACGTAATAAACACTCTGACCAAGCGCGGTGAGTTATGCAGCGATGCTGCGCTAACTGGCTAGGGTGTGTGACGGGTATCGCTTGGGATAAATATTGTGGAGAGGCTAGCAAATAACGGGGATACAGGCCAAGGAAACGTCCGATTAGCGTAGAATCCTGAGGCTTTCCAGTGCGAACGCCCAAGTCAAATCCGGCCCCTACCAGATCGGTTACCGTATCTGAAACATAAACTTCTACCGATACTTCCGGATAGCGTAGTTGAAAATCAGTCACGATAGGAGCTAACAGTGTTACCGCCAACCCTGCGGGTGCCGTGATCCTCACTCTACCGCTGGGTGATGCCTTTAACATTTGCAGCGACTGGCTTGCCCGTTCCGATGCTTGCATCATCTCCTGGCAGTGAACCAGATAACGCTCACCGGCAAAGGTCAGGCTTAACTGTCGGGTGGTTCTCATTAGCAAACGTAACCCCAACGCCTGCTCCAGGTGGCTTATTCGCTGACTAACACTCGATTTAGGCAGCCCTGCCCGCTTAGCCGCAGCGGTAAAACTACCGGTTTCCACCACCAGCGTAAATAACGCCATATCCTGCAATTGTTTGAACACGATTGTTCACCAACGATAAACAGTTTGTTTGTCATAATTCATCTTATCACTTTTTATGAGTACCGCTAGACTACATGCCAATTACTATTCAGAAAGGAATAATCCCATGTCCAAATATGCCATTGCTGTCGACCCGGTAAACCCGCAACAATTTATTCAAATTCCGGTACCTGAAGCAACGCCTAGTGAGTTTGACCTGTTGGTCGAAATCAAAGCAATTGCCATGAATCCGGTGGATACCAAAGTTCACGCGGGTTTGAAGAAAAATGGTTTACAACAACCTCGCATCTTAGGTTGGGACGCCACAGGCACGGTCGTCGCGGTTGGCCCTAAAGCCACCGGTTTCGCCATTGGTGATGAAGTCTGGTATGCAGGAGATATCACCCGTTCTGGCAGCAACACCACCCATCAACTGATTGATTCCCGCATTGTGGCTCATAAGCCAAAATCCCTGAGTTGGGTAGAGTCTGCTGCGATTCCCCTTACTGCATTGACCGCATGGGAAGGCCTGTTTGAACATCTGAAAATTCAGGAAGCCGGCAGCGATAAAACCCTGCTCATTATTGGCGGTGCGGGTGGTGTTGGTTCATTAGCAATTCCGCTGGCGGCGTTACGCAGCAAAGTACGTATTATTGCTACCGCTTCCCGTCCTGAGTCAGCAAAATGGTGTCTGGATCGTGGTGCCGACCTGACCGTTGATTACCATAATCTGCAAGAGAATCTGTTAAAGCACAATATCAAACAGGTTGACTATATTTTCTGTCTGAACGATACCGATGGTCACTGGAAATCCATGAGTGAGGTTATCGCACCATTCGGCCATATCTGCTCCATCGTAGAAAGTGCCCAGCCGCTGGAACAATCGCTGATTCGCACTAAAGGCGTTGCCCTGCATTGGGAACTGATGTTTACCCGCAGCATGTACCAAACACCTGATATGGCGGAACAGGGTCGTATATTGCAACAGGTCGCAAATATGATAGATAAAGGTGAGTTGAAAGGCACGCTGAATACCACGTTGCATGGCCTTAGCGTAGAAACCATTACCAAGGCCCATGCGAAGCAGTTAGAAGGGCATATGACGGGTAAGATAGCGATTGAGTTTTAGTTTCTTGTTGAGTACTTGATAAATTATCATTGATGGATATTCCGGCCGTAATGGCGATGTGTGCATATCTCTATTGTGCTCGGCCGGGAGACCATTAGTACTTAAGTTCTGAGTATGTTGGGCCTACGCTTGCGCCAAGTCGCCCCCACGGCACCCTCTCCCTCCGATGTACTATTTTTAGACACAAGCGTTCAATCTCTAAACTTTATCATTATATTGATACACTCGAATTCCAGTACCTAATTTTCCGTGTTATTTATACTAATTACTAATCCAATCAATCCATTATCTCTATTAACTTTCTGGTTTTGGCTGGAATAACCCCTGCCTGCATCAATAAACCGTCATGGACGGATGATATAATGACCTTCTGATGTGGCTTGACGGGATGCGTTAATGGACGACAAATTTGATGTCATCATTATCGGTGGCGGAATTGCTGGCTGTACCTGTGCGCTGTTACTGGCACGGGCTGGGGTAAATGTCTTGCTGCTGGAGCGCGCAGAACAGGCGGGGGGGAAAAATATCTCCGGTGGTCGCCTTTATAGCTATAGTCTTGAAACCATTCTGCCAGAATTTGCTCAATCAGCTCCCATTGAGCGACAAATCACTCAGGAAAAACTTAGCCTGCTGACCAATGAAACCAGTGTCACCGTGGATTATCGCCATCCCGAATTTGCACAAGACGCCACGTCCTATTCAGTACTGCGGGCCCGCTTTGATCCCTGGTTAATGGTGCAGGCTCAAAATGCCGGAGCGCAATGTCTGACCGGCGTTCAGGTCGATGCCCTGATTCAGGAAAGTGGTGCCGTTTGCGGCGTTCAGATTGGTGATGACCGGCTGTATGCCCATGCAGTGGTTCTGGCGGAGGGAGCAAATTCCCTGCTGGCAGAGCAGCATCAGTTAGTCAAAAAACCCCCGAGTCATACTATGGGAATTGGCGTTAAAGAGGTGCTGGCGCTACCCCAATCTCGTCTTGAAGAACGTTTTTCACTGGAAAATAATCAGGGAACCGCCTGGCTGTTCGCCGGAGAAACCATTACAGGAAAAGCAGGCGGCGGCTTTTTATACACCAACCGAGATACCCTCTCCATTGGATTAGTTTGTAATCTGTCGGTGGTGAGCCACGGGAAAAATGCATTGCCGCAAATGCTAGAGAGCTTTAAGCAACATCCACTCCTGCGGCCTCTACTGAAAGAGACAGAACTGTTGGAGTATGGCGCACACCTGATTCCCGAAGGGGGAATCAATGCCCTTAACCCGCCATTTGGTGCAGGCTATCTGATTGCCGGTGATACCGCCGGATTTTGTGTAAACAGCGGTCATACGATTCGAGGCATGGATCTGGCGGTAATCAGCGCACAGGCGGTAGCCGATACCCTAACGATAGCGCTACAGAAAGATGACTTCAGTGCGGCCTCACTGGCGGCTTACCAAACCCATCTGGAAAACAGCACCCTTTGGACGGTGCTAAAACAGTACCGCGGGTTACCCGATACGCTGCTAAAAAATCCACGGTATTTTGCCGAGTATCCACAAATAACCAGCGATATTTTACGCGAACTGTTTGAAATTAATCGCCATCCAGCACCGCCACTGCGTAACATCCTGTGGAAACATGCCCGCCGGGCTGGCTTGATAACACTGTTTAAAGATCTGATCGGGGGAGCGCGCAGCCTGTGAAAATAGAAATGAAACTCAGTAAAAATCACTATGTCATTGACGAAAATCAGCCGCATATCGTTGCAGCAGATCACCCGGATCGACAGACATTACAGCAGTTGGTTAACGCCTGTCCTGCTGGACTTTACCAACTCAATCAGGATGGTAGCCTGAGCTTTAACTATCATGGCTGTCTGGAGTGTGGCACCTGCCGGTTACTGTGTAATGAAAAGACGCTGACGCGCTGGCACTACCCCGCAGCGGGTTACGGAATAACCTTTCGGTTTGGTTGATACGGGATATGTGAAGTGCCGCAGGGAGGCTGATTCACGGTTATGCTACCCTGCGCCGATACTTTTACCGTGCTCTGAGCGGTAATAATAAAAGCCAAATGGAGAGCTTCCCTGTGTCTATATTGCAGTTATTGAAACAACACCCCGTCATTGCTGCGGTAAAAGATACTGAAAGCCTGAACACTGCTCTAGAGTCAGACTGCAAGATCATTTCGATCCTGTACGGCAATATCTGTAATATTGGCACCATTGTTCAGCGCATCAAGAAAGCGGGAAAGTACGCCTTTATTCACGTCGATCTTTTGGACGGAACCTCCAACAAAGAGATCGTCATTAACTTTCTGAAACTGGTTACCGCCGCCGATGGCATTATCAGCACCAAAGCCTCGATGATTAAAGCAGCAAAAGCCCAAGGGTTTTACGGTATTCACCGGATATTTCTGCTGGACTCCATCTCATTCCACAATATTGATAAACAGGTAGCCCAATCCAATCCTGACTGTATCGAGATTCTACCCGGCTGCATGCCTAAAGTACTGGGATGGGTGGCAGAACAGATAGATTTACCGATTATCGCCGGCGGATTGGTTTGCGATCATGAAGATGCCACCAACGCTCTAAATGCCGGTGCCAGCGCGGTTTCCACCACCAATACCGGCGTCTGGCAACTGACGTTTTAATATCGTAACCGCGCTCACCGGTACATTCTTATCTTTGATAACCATTCAATCTGATAATTGACGGCTAATACCGCGAATATTCGACTGCTGAACACAGTCTACCAACGCCTCTAATACGCTATTCATATCATCAACAATACCCACATCGGCCTGCGAAAAAATAGCAGCATCAGGATCGGTGTTAATCGCCACAATAAATTTACTGTGGCGAATTCCAACCGAAAACGCGGCCGCGCCGGATACACCTGCAGTAATACAAACCTCGGGTGCAACCAAGGTGCCGGACATGCCTAACATGGTTGACATACTACTCCAAGCATTCATCGCGACCGGACGACTAACCCCTAACTGAGCCCCCAATGCTTGGGCAATATCATTGAGCCGCTGTACGTTTTGGCTATTTCCAGCACCTTGCCCTATAGCCAGCACTCTCTCCGCTCGAGTGAGCCGTGGCGGCTCTTCCGGCATGCTCACCTGATGTTCAACCAGCCATATTGGCATTTCAGCTTCCGTTAATATCAATTGTTGCTCAATTTCCTGGTAATCCTGAGTTTGCGCGACTGCCCCGCCCTGACGGGCCACCCCAAGGCAATACGGCGTAGCCCGCAGCGTCAATGTGGCCATCATGTTGTTGCCATATACTGACTTCTCGACCTGACAACCGCTTTCATCTATTTGTCCGCTCATCACGCCCAGACAAGAGGCCCCATTTAGGCGAAAAGCCAGACGCGTTGCCAGTTCATTTCCCAGCGAACAACTGGAGAAAAGCAGTAATTCTGCCGGATAAATTTGGTAAACCTGTTCCAGCAGCGGCAACACCGACTCCGCCACCAGCAATACCGGGCTTTTTAACCACTGAATCTGCGTAATGGCACAATCGAACTGCGGCAAACGTTCCGGATGAACACGCCGGTGAAACAGCCACAAAGCCACTTCACTTGCTGCCAGTTGGCTTTGCTGCAAAAAGCGATTGATCTCTTGTGCCTGCTGTAAAAAGGAGGGAGAGTCTGCATCGAGAATTAATGCCACTTTCATCAGCCTAATCTCCCTTGCAAATAGTCATGGTACAGCCGCCGGGCTTTTTCCTCAGGCGTACTGCCGGTAATTATCACGCCACCCCGCCGGTTTTGCTGGCGAGTCAGCTTCGTCAGTTGTTTATCATTTTCCTGCTGTAACGCCTGTGGCGTCAATCCAAGCTGTTCCGGTGAATAGTGGTGGATGCTGTTTTTAGCCCCTGCCAGCTTCTGCTTCAGCGTAGGCACTCGCAACGCACTGGCCTGAGTTGAATTACCTACCGCCAATACTGCGGGTGTCTCAATAGTCAGCGTTTGTTGTTCATCTTCCGTTTGCCTGATGACGATGACTTGCCGGGTCTCTCTGATAACACGGAAATCACTGACCTGTGTGATGCAGGGCCAGTTCAACAGTTCAGCCAACAGCATCGCCGTTTGCATGTTATGCCCTTCGCTACTTTGCATACCCAATACAATCAGGGACTGCTGATCTATCTGCTGGTGATAAGCCTGCATGATTTTCGCTACTGCCAGAGGATTAAAACGCAGATCAATTGATGACATTGGGTCGATTCTGATTGCAGACTGAAAACCCAAGGCATACATCTGTTTCAGGTAGTGTTCTCCCCGGCGATCATCGATGGTCAGAGCACTCAAACTGAGTTCGTCTTCTTTCCAGCCAGTGCTGTCGCGCACCATTAACATCAGCTCTGCCGCACTTTCGTCAAAACAGTTCAGCATGGTTTGCGTAAAGCTCACATCAATTTGCAGGCTATCGCCAGCCTGCCAGTCCTTTTCAGCCATCATGCTTAAATCAGGCGAAGCTTTAAAACCCAACAAAATCTTCACAGTCAGCCCTCCTCTCCTGCTGCGGTACTTTCTTCACCGTCGACGCCCCCACCAGCGTCAGATTTTTGGTTTCCGGAGCCCAAAGTACCGAGACCCACAGCCCCATCAGCAGTACCGCCACCAAAATCAACATGGTGTACTGGATACCTAGAGCCAATATCGCTATAGGCAGAAATCCGGTGCTGATAGCCGAACCTAAACGACTCATGGACGTAGCAAAACCAACCCCCAGTGAACGAATATCCGTTGGAAAGCTTTCGGCCGGGAAAACCCCCACCAAATTGCTGACGGCAGAAATAGTCAGCGTAAAAATCGCAAACAGTAACAGCATAAGACCGGTTTGCGAGGAAGGAACAAATGCCAGCGTCACTAGGCTTAGTATCAGGACCACAAATGCCGTAATCAAAAAGCCCCGACGGGAACAGAACTGAGTAAATCCAATGCCGAATAGCGCTCCCACAATTAATAACCCATTCAGCATCAGATCGGTGGCGAAGCTCTCGGTTAAGCCGAGGGCGCGTAGCATAGAAGGCAGATAGGTATAAATGGCAAAATAGGGGATCACCAGACAGACAAAAAACAGGCTGTTAAACGCGGTTCTTCGCCAGTAGCGGGCAGAAAACAGCGTACGCAGGTGGCGGGCAGTTTCTACCGGAATTTCATCATTGAGTATCACATTAGGGCCAAAACAGCGTTTTACGATTTCGTGGGCTTCATCAATGCGGCCTTTGCGCATCAGCCAACGCGGAGATTCCGGCGTACCCCAGCGCGAAATCATAATGCACAGCGCCGGTATGGATGCCGATGCCAGTAACCAACGCCAAGCATCCGGTCCGGCATCCGCCAACCAGTGCCCCATAAAGCTGGCGGAAACATAGCCCACCGTCCAGATAACGCTGAAGGAACCAAGCAGTAGCCCACGATATTTACGCGGAGAGAATTCCGCCAGCATGGTGTGGCCGACAGAGTAATCCCCTCCCAGACCAATTCCCACCAGTACCCGCAGCCAAAACAGTTGTTCAGGAGAAGAGGCAAAAAACTGTAAAAATGATGCCAGAGTAATAATCACAAAGCTGAAAGTGAATATCTTCTGACGACCAATATGATCGGAGATCCATCCCAGAATCAGACTCCCAAGAAACAAACCAAACAGCGCAGAACTACCAATCATTCCTTCCCATAAGGGGGATAGCCCCATTTGAGGGCTAATTTGTGTCAGCGCAAAACCGATTACACCTAGCACATAGCCATCGGTTAAATGTGCACCAAAAGTCAGGCCTGCAATTTTGAGATGAAAACGGTTAAGGGGAATGTCATCCATGCGGACGGGTGAAGGGTTAGGCAGTGTCGCTATTGTTCTGTTGGCTATTAACATAGTTGTTCTCATTCAGCAGTAACGACCATTCGCAGTCCTTAAACAAAAACCGGGCCGCCTATAACAGACAAGCCCGGTCAGAGACACTTTAGCTTTCAATCGGGTAGATAGTACCGATATTCATAATACCGTTCGGGTCATACACCTCTTTCAGCGCTTTCAGTATGTAGTAAGCGGAACCGTGTTCATCTTTAGTCCAGTGCACGCGATGCTTACCAATACCGTGATGATGCACCATCGAACCACCCAGTTTGATGGTCTCTTCCACAATGATTTTATTCAATGGGTTATGGTATTTATCAATCTCTTCCTGTGGGGAACAATCCACCACATTGTAGTCATACACAAAGTACATATTGGTACCGTTGATATAACTGTGAGAAGAGTGACCGCCAAGCATAGTGATATCGTCCGCATGTGGGAATTCATTACGGATGCGGTGAATCACACTTTCATAAATTTTATTGATTGAACGCCAGTCGCCGGAAACCTCCGTTGTAAAGCCCATATTCTTGGTCTTCATAATCTGTACCCGTTCCGCCGCGACTTTATCCGGTCCCCAGTTAAGATTATTAAACCAAGTTTCAATCAGCTTACTGTCTACTTTCTTACATTCAGGATGGCGAGCCACAATGGTTTCAATGCCGTTACCTGTCGCGCGAGCAATCTCTTTGGCACCTTCCGCCATAAAGATCAGTACACACTGACCATCAGCAAAGTGAGTAAAGTGCTGAGAGCCATCTTCCGCATCATATAAACGCGCAATCGATGGGCGATATCCTTCAACCATTACTTCACGCAGGATATCAAAACCGGTCTTCATGTTGTCCAGAATATAGCCGTAGAACAGGTTATTTTCCGGCATGTATTTGAATATTTTCACTGTAACTTCAGTGATGTAGCAAAGTGCACCTTCGTTACCAATGATCACATGGCGAATATCCGGCCCAGCGGCGCGGCGCGGTACGTTTTTAATCCGGGTTACGGTACCGTCAGGGAATACCGCCTCAAGACCGACCACCATATCTTCAATAGCACCGTACAGCGTTGAGAACTGCCCGATACTGCGGGTAGCCACCAAGCCCCCCATTTGAGCCAGCGGTTTAGACTGTGGTGAGTGCCCGGTGGTATAGCCCTTGGCTCGTAGTTTATTCTCCAATACCTCCAGTGCAACGCCGCACTGGGCGGTAGCCTGCATGTTCTCAATATCAATATTGATAACCTGATTCAGCTCGGAGCCATCCAGAACCACAGAGTTCGCCACCACGGTTTCTAGGCCACCTTCAGTGGCAGAGGATCCGGTACGCGGCACGCAGTTGATATGATTTTTATTCAGGAATGCCAGTACGTCTGAAACCTGCTGAGTATTGGCTAATTTCACCACCGCAGCCGGTAGCGGTAGCGTGAAGATACCGTGGATATCGGCATATTTTCTGAAACGGTCAATGCTGTTTTTCTGCAGCACCTTTTCATCGGTAATGACTCGTTCGGAGCCTACGATCTGTTTGAGCTTCTCAACAATAGCTTCTCTTGTCAGCGACATGATTAATCCTTCCTGCTTTCAGTACATTTCTATGGCATGTCTTATGCCATGACGGTGGAGAACAAATAATCTAAACATCAAAATATCGACTTAGCGCACCAGATAGCCGCCGTCGACCACCAGCAGATGGCCATTCACATAGTCCGAAGCGCGGCTGGCTAAGTACACCATCGCCCCCATCAGGTCCTGAGTTTCACCCCAGCGGTTTGCCGGAATATGATCCAGAACGCGTTTGTTGGTTTCAGGATTTTTACGGGTTTCGGTGGTGATATCGGTGGCGTAATAGCCCGGGGCAATACCATTAACTTGGATGTTGTACTGGCCTAATTCGTCACAGTAAGCCTTAGTGAAACCTGCCAGTGCGTGTTTGGTGGCAGAATAGGCCGGTGACCACTGACCACCCAAATAGGAAAACAGTGAGCAGATATTGATAATTTTGCCGTGGCGTTGAGGGATCATCACTTTTGCCGCTTCATAACTGAGCTCAAACGCAGCGGTCAGGTTGATATCAATCATTGGGTCCCAGTCCGCGCGGCCAAAATCCAGCACCTTATTCAACTTACAAATACCGGCGTTATTCACCACAATATCAACGGTTCCAAAGTGTTTCAGACACTGGGCAATCACTTTAGCCGGAGCGCCTTTTTCAGTGATATCCACCTGCATAAACTCAACTTTCACCCCCTGCTTCTCAATCATTTCACGGGTTTCACCCTTATCCATGATGAAGCTGGGAATAAACAGATTGGCACCTGCTTTAGCCAGCGCCATCGCAAACGCCTGACCCAGACCGCTATTGCCGCCGGTAACGATCGCCGTTTTGCCTTTGAGTGAGAAAAAATCCAGAGAAAATTCATCCAACGCATTCAGTGACATGGTGTAACCCCTTTGATTCCTGATTAAAACGCAAAAAAAAAGAGAAAAGTAAGCTCCCCGCGTTGAGCGGGAAGTTACTTTTCTCATAATCTCTAGTAACTATTTAAAGTAGTAACATATCTGATAACGGGTTTTCCGTGACAATCCTCACAAAATTCAATCTGATAAAACTCAAGCGCTAAATAACACCAGATTGCCTGGAGCTTACTGTATCAATTTGTGGCATCACTCAAGCTTCGTAAGGCTGAAATTCATTATATTGAAAAATATCAGTAAGATAGATGAATAAATTTAGCTCAGAATGGGAATTGTGACCACTCTCACGGAAAGCCGTCAGCCTCACATGCTATTAATTATCACAGTTACTAGAGACAACGAGAAAAGTAACTTCCCGCTCAACGCGGGGAGCTTACTTTTCTCTTTTTTTTTGCCCTAAAATCAATGTTCCATAACTGAGATAACACCATGCAAAATAATAATTTTCGCCGTTGGTTAACGCTGGCGATTATCAGTATCAGCGGCGGCGTCAGTTTTGATTTGGCTTACCTGAGATATATTTATCAAATCCCAATGGCAAAATTTATGGGATTCACCAACACCGAGATCGGCTTCATCATGAGCACCTTCGGGATTGCTGCGATTATTCTGTACGCGCCCAGTGGGGTCATTGCCGATAAGTTCTCCCATCGCAAAATGATGACCTTCGCGATGATTGCGACCGGTTTACTCGGCTTGCTCATGTCAGTTTACCCGCCTTTCTGGGTGATGATTCTGATTCAGGTTGCCTTTGCCATCACCACTATCCTGATGCTGTGGTCCGTCTCCATCAAAGCCGCTTCGCTGCTTGGTAACCATGAAGAACAGGGAAAAATTATGGGCTGGATGGAGGGTCTGCGCGGCGTGGGTGTCATGCTGCTGGCGGTATTTACCATGTGGGTGTTTTCACTGTTTATGCCGGATGACCCGAGCAGTCTGAAATCAGTGATTATGATATACAGCGTAGTGTATATTCTACTCGGCATCCTGTGCTGGTTCTTTGTCAGCGATGGTTACACCTCACGAACAGAAAGTGACGGTGAGAAGAAAGATAAACCTGCCTTTAAACTTAGCGATATCTTGTCAGTACTGAAAATCAGTACCACCTGGTATTGCAGTATGATCATCTTTGGCGTGTATACCATTTACGCCATTCTTAGCTACTCTACCAACTATCTTACTGAAATGTATGGTATGACGCTGGTAGCCGCCAGCTATATGGGAATTGTAATCAACAAAATTTTCCGCGCCATGTGCGGCCCTTTGGGTGGGCTGGTGACAACTTACAGTCGCTTTAAGTCTCCGACGCGAGTCATTCAGTTTCTGGCAGCGATCGGTGCTATCACCCTCGGCGCACTGTTGTTTACCAACCAAAATCCAGGCTCCGTGGTGGTTGGCATTGGGCTGATTCTGCTTCTGGCCTTTGCCTGCTACGCCTCTCGAGGCCTCTACTTCGCCTGTATTGGTGAAGCACGCACCCCAAAATACATTATGGGAACCACCGTCGGCATCTGCTCTGTCATTGGTTTCTTACCTGATGTATTTGTCTATCCCACGGTCGGTTACTGGCAAGACTCCCTGCCTCCGGCAGAAGCTTATCGCAATATGTGGTTGATGGGACTGGGAGCCACCTGTCTGGTGATTGTGTTTACTTTCTTGTTGTTTAACAACATGAAGCGCGCCAGCCAACAGACGACAATACCAAACCCGGTAATGGAATAACGCCATTTTGAACATTATTATTTTTAATCATGAGGTTAAAAAATGAGTGACAAATATTTGATGGGTGTCGATGTGGGTACCCAAAGTGCCAAAGTGGTGATATTCGATCTGGACGGTAATGTGGTTAGCGAAGGGAAGCAGGCATTACGTAAGATGGACATTCCTGCCCCTCTACTGGCAGAACATCCGGACGATGATCTGTGGGACTCCTTAAAGCTAGCGTTCCAAAGAGCCATGACAGAATTTTCTCAGGCGGGTCGAAAAGCAGAAGATATTTTGGCGATGGGTGTGTGTATTATTCGCTGCTGTCGAGTACTGCTCAAAGAGAATGGGGAGCTGGCCTATCCAGTGATTAACTGGATGGATAAACGTTTAAACAAGCCTTATCAGTACATTGATGCCTATAAAGGGGTGCGTTATATCACCACCACCTCAGGCTATATTACCCACCGCCTGACGGGCCAGTTTAAAGATACCTGCGCCAACTACATTGGCTGGTGGCCAATGGATAACGATACACTGGACTGGAGCACCGACCCAGCGGTCTGGAAGAGCTGCAACCTGACGCGAGAAAACGTACTGGATGTGGTGAAGCCGGGAGAAATTTTGGGCTATGTCTCTGAACTGGCTGCAAAACAGATTGGCGTACCTGCCGGTATTCCTGTCGTAGCTACCGCCCATGATAAAGCAGTTGAAGCATTAGGCGCGGGTTCACTGGATGAAGGCGTCGCGCTGATTTCGCTGGGTACTTATATCGGTGCGATGGTGCATGGTCATGCCAATGTAAAAGATGCCCAAAACTTCTGGCCGTTCCAAGCCTCGATTCCTGGTCGTTACCTGTATGAGTGCATGGGTGTTCGCCGCGGTATGTGGACTATCAGTTGGTTCCGCGATCAGTTTGGCGAATCTGCTCTGGCAGATGCCGATAAAACCGGTGTCAGTATTGAAGAACTGCTGAACAGGGAAGCCTCAAAAGTCCCTGCCGGTTGCGAAGGTTTGCTCACCATTCACGACTGGGCACCGCCATCGGAAGCTGAATTCCGTAAAGGCGTAATGATGGGTTTTGATGGCCGCCATACTCGCGCCCATATGTACCGCTCGGTGCTGGAAGGCATTGCTTTCACCATGAAGAATCATATGGATAAGATGGCTAACGAACTCAATACCCCGTTCAAACGCCTGATTATCTCTGGCGGCGGGGCCAACAGCGATCTGTTTATGCAGATCTTCGCCGATGTATTTGGCATTCCAACCAGTCGAAATGTGATGAAAGGCTCCGCCTCAGTAGGATGCGCCATTAACGCTGGCATGGCCGTCGGTGCCTTCGACAGCTACCAACAGGCAACCCAGAAACTGGTTCGTATGGGAGACACCTTTATGCCTGATATGGAAAATCACCGTTTCTACAATGCGCTCAATGGAGAAGTCTACACGCAGGTAAACCAATACTTCGACCCGCTATTGAAAAAATTAAGCCCGCTGGTGGATTACGCGTGATCTAATAATAAGAAGGGGCGCAAAGCGCCCCTTGAGACTGCTGACCAGCCTAATAAATCAGCAACTGTGCATATTCCGACCGTAAAAACACGGTGCCAATATAAGCACCGTGTTTTTACGGTCGGTAAACAATCTGTACTTAGATACAGAGTGCGACGGGTCTGGCCGGGTTAGGGGCACTCCGGCAGCTAAAGCTGCTACGATCCCAACACCCGTCCTTCCCGTCGATTGGCTATCTTGAGGTGAACAATTGAACTACCAGACTTTGTCATCAGTCTGAAGGGGGGCTTTGCGTCCCTAGCCCGGCTCGGCCCGACGCACACAAAAGCCAAATACATGGCTCTCCCGGCCTAGCACTCGGATGATATTCGTGCATAGTCCTTACGGCCGGAATATTCACCTAAATAAACATGTCTTCCACATTAAAGATCCTCAAGTACCCTCAACGCATCCGACAGCTTCTTCACCCCAAACACCTGCATATTAGGAATACTCTTTTTCGGCACATTCGCATGAGGAACAATCGCGCGTTTAAAGCCATGTTTTGCTGCTTCTGAAATTCGCTCCTGACCGCTGGGAACCGGGCGAATTTCCCCCGCCAGTCCAACCTCACCAAACACCACTAAATCTTCCGGTAATGGGCGGTCCCGCAGGCTGGATACCAGCGAGAGCAACAGCGCCAAATCGGCACTGGTTTCGGTGACTTTCACCCCACCCACCACATTAACAAACACATCCTGATCCGCCATTTGCAAACCACCGTGACGGTGAAGCACCGCCAATAGCAATGCAACCCGGTTCTGTTCAAGGCCGACCGCTACCCGACGAGGATTAGACAACATGGAGTGATCCACCAGCGCCTGTATCTCTACCAGCAGAGGGCGTGAGCCTTCCCAAAGCACCATCACCGAACTACCGGAAGTAATCTCATCTCCCCGACTAAGGAAAATAGCCGACGGGTTATTGATCTCTTTAAGTCCTTGCTCCGTCATAGCAAAAACCCCCAGCTCATTAACCGCACCAAAACGGTTTTTATGGCTACGCATAGTGCGATAACGGGAGTCAGAATCACCATCCAGCAACACCGAGCAGTCAATACAGTGCTCTAGGACTTTCGGTCCCGCCAACGAACCATCTTTAGTTACGTGCCCCACCATAATAATGGCGACACCTTTGGTCTTGGCAAAACGCGTCAAATAGGCGGCGCTTTCTCTTACCTGAGCAACGCTGCCGGGAGAGGACTGGATATCCGCCATATGCATCACCTGAATAGAGTCAATCACCATCAGACGAGGCTGTTCTTGCTCTGCAATCAGGCAAATTTGCTCAATGCTGGTTTCTGACAGCATCTGCAAATGTTCCGTTGGCAAACCAAGACGATGGGCTCGCATCGCTACCTGCTGTAACGACTCTTCCCCGGTGACATACAGAGTCTTCATCTGGCTGGCCAGCTTACACATGGTTTGCAGCAACAACGTACTCTTACCCGCCCCCGGATTACCACCAATCAGAATCGCACTGCCCGGCACCACACCGCCGCCCAATACCCGGTCAAACTCTTTAAAACCGGTAGAAAAACGTGGAAGTTCTTCCAGACTAATTTCTGACAGTTTTTGAACCTTACTGACTCCCCCTTCTCCGGCATAGCCAGAAAAACGGTCAGAACGAGATGAAGAGGCAGCCGCAAGACGAATCTCAGTAATGCTGTTCCAGGCATTACAGGCGCTACACTGCCCCTGCCAGCGCGGATAATCCGCCCCACACTCATTACATACAAACGCTCGTTTCGCTGGCTTCGCCATAATTACCTCAAAATATCCCAAAACAGTTCATACAATAAAAAACACGTCAACCTTTGGCCTTGGTACTTAGTCCCTGACCTTACCAATGAGCACTGGAATTCAGCCGACAACTGAAAGAGGGTAGCACGCCAAACATGGAAGTTTGGCGAGGCGCAGCGACGTAGGGAGCGGCTCTGCGCCGGTGCGTAAGCCCGAATGAAGGCGGAGGGAAGTCGCCATCAGGCGACCTGGATTCGTGTGCGAAGGCGCGGGGGTGCAGGGGGCGTTCGCCCTAACGCCCCTTGCTCGACCGCCGCACATTAATCAATCCGGAAACCGGATTCAGAAGCGGTCGAAACCTTCACCAAAACAAATCTGCGGGTTATTTCCCCTCATGATTCTGACTCGCCGACAAAATACACAACACCCCCAGCAAATTCGCGAACCGAATCCCTACCTTCGCCTTAGAGTACACCTTCGGTTTGGCGTGATAGGCAATGCCCAAACTCGCCACTTTAATCATTTTCAGATCATTCGCTCCATCACCAATAGCCACCGTTTGCTCCATTGGGATGGACAGTTCTTCTGCCAGTTGCTGTAATTTAACAGCCTTAAATTTTGCATCTACAATCGGGCCGGTGACTTTACCGGTCAGTTTACCCTGCTTAATACCGAGCTGATTGGCAGATACCGACACCAGATTCAGTCTCTCTTTTAAATGGTCAGCAAAATAAGTGAATCCACCGGAAACAATCGCCACATGCCAGCCAGCCTCATGTAGCTTTTCCACCAGCGTGGTTAGCCCCGGCATCAACGGCAAACTTTCTCTGACTTGCTCAAGGATAGCGGAATCCGCATCTTTCAGCGTCGCCACTCTTTGACGTAAGCTGGCAGCAAAATCCAACTCACCACGCATTGCCCGTTCGGTGACTTCAGCAACCTGTTCACCAACGCCAGCCAGCTTGGCAATTTCATCAATGCATTCAATCTCAATGGCGGTAGAGTCCATATCCATCACCAGCAATCCAGGCGAACGTAATGATGGCAGATTCCCCATTTGAGCAACATCAAACTGATACTCTTCTGCAATCTTCTTCGCTTTGGTGGATAACACACCGGCCAAGCGTATCACCTGATATTCTTCCACCGTCCAGGCGGAAACCACTACCAGAGGTTCACACAGCCTGCGTTGGAACTGGGATAAACGCTGTTTATCTAATCCTTTACCATACAGTAGCCAGCCCGTATGACCGGCCCAATAGTCAAGCGGCATGACCTCGTCACCACTCAATGACAGCGGCAACCCTGGCCAGCAGTCTATTTCTGCGGGTAAATCGCTATAGGTCAGGCTAATTGGCATGCTACAACTCCTTAAAAACGAGGCTTCTTTGCACAAAAAAATGGTTTCAATGGCAAAACAGCGTTCCAAGCTATCCTAATGAATAGAGTTCTGGCAACATAAAACATCTTCAGCACATAAGGTAGTTGCATGACCAAACGGCTCAAGTTCAAATTTCACCTACATCGAATTGTTATCGTTTTGTTCTGTCTGGCATTATTAGTCGCCCTGATGCAGGGTGTTTCCTATTTCAGCTTAAACAACCAGACAGCACAAGCGAAACAATCACAGGAACTGGCCCGCACGTTGGCAAAACAAGTGACATTTACCCTTGCGCCGCTGTTAGATGGCCCGGTTGACAGCATCGATGACCAAAAAATTAAGCGTATTCTACAACATCTGACCGAACATAGTCGGATCCTCGACGTTTCAGTATATCAAGTGGATGGTACGCTGATTGCACAACAGGGGGATGGTACCAGCGTTCGCGATCGCCTTGCTCTTGACGGTCAGCGCCCCGGTAGCTATTTCAATCAGCAGATCGTGGAAATGATCAATAGCAAGGAAGGACCGTTGGGGTTTATCCGCCTAACTCTGGACACTCATGTACTGGCAACCGAATCTCAGCAAGTAGATAACACCACTAATATGCTGCGCCTGATGTTACTACTGGCCATGGTGATTGGTATTATTCTGGGACGTACGCTATTAATGCAACAACGTAGCGGATGGAAAAAATCGCCCTATCTGTTAACCGCAGGAGATTCAGAACCAGAAGAAACGGCCCTTCCGGCTTCCGACACTGAAAAGCCGATACAGCGAGTGCATAAAAAGAAGCGCCCACACAAAAAGAGACCGTATCGTTAACCGCAACGAAACAGCGCTATGCTATTGGTATACAGCTGCTGTGCAATTTCACTGACCGACTCACTTCGCAGTTGGCACAGTTGCTCAAACACCAATTTAACGCGCTCTGGTCGGTTAGGCTCGCCCTGAAATCCTGACAGCGGCATATCCGGTGCATCGGTCTCTAATACCAGTGATGTTAGCGGTAGCTTTGCTATCACTTTTCGGGTTTTTTGTGCCCGTTCATACGTAATCACACCACCAACACCAATCGAATATCCTAGCCGGATAAAAGCCTGCGCCTGAGATAAACTACCGGAAAAACCATGTACCACACCGGTACGGGGTAACGTATGCTGTTTTAATATTCCGGCTAATTTATCATGCGTACGGCGAGAATGCAGAATCACTGGTAAATCAAAGCGTTTCGCCAACTTAAGCTGCTCTGACAATAGCCATAATTGCCGCTCAGACTGCGGGGTTTCCATATAGTCATCCAACCCAATTTCCCCCACCGCAACAATCTTGCCATCATGTTGACCCAACAATTGCTCCAACTGTTGAAGTCCTTGCTCTCGATGCGAGTCGATATACAAAGGATGCAAGCCTAATGCGCCATAAATCGCGGAAAACTGGCGGGTTAATTGAATGATTCCATCAAACATTTCGCTGGTGACCGCAGGCACAATAATGCGCTCAACGCCAGATTGTGCGGCTAATGTCAGGCTCTCCTGCTCATGATGAACAAAGGGGGGGAAATCAAAATGACAATGAGTATCAATAAATACGGGCGTCACACAACCTCCACTATTAGGGGAATAGCATTATTGCGGACTTATCATATCAGGCTGTAATGGGCGGGAGAATCGCTAGAATCTGAATGTCATCAGATGTATTTTTCAATACATCGACCAACAAATTTTGTGTTCCTGCTGAAGTGCCCATCATCAGATCAAAGGGATCAAAACCTGCGCGTTGAAACTGATTTAGTACTCTGACAGTAAAAATCCCCCGCTGTCCACGCCTTCACAAATCAGCGCAATCTTGTCTGATCCCTCCGGCTTATGGATCAACGGTTTTTTACATCTCAAAATGGCAGGTATTTGGTTTCCCAAATACTAACCTTCTAATTTTTAATGATGGGTTCTCGACTCAGAAGATGCTCTTTCTTGCTCTTTTCCGTAATCTTCTTGCAGAATTCCTGAAAGCCAATCACTGTTTCCCGCAAAGAATTCATCTTCAATGCCAGCCATCTCAGCCCACCAGAGTCGGATAGATCCTTTCCACTGCTTTAGTCTGCCCAGAATAATATCACTATTCATCATAATAGCTCCTCAGTCAGACTGGCAGTAAAGCGTTAACTCGCTTTACTGCGCCATCTTAACGGTTAGTGTTTTACAACCAGATCGTTTTTCACGGTTTTAACGCCTTTTACTTGTTTAGCTATGCTTTCGGCCTGTTTAGCCTGAACCGCTTTATCAATATTACCGGTCAGTAACACTACCCCTTCGCTGGTTTCAACTTTGATTTTGCGTGAAGGGACAATTTTATCTGCCAAGAATTTGGCTTTGACTTCACTGGTAATAGCAGAGTCGCTAACATAGCTCTCTACCGTACTGCCTTTATCTTCTTGTACCTGAAGTTTGTTGCTAACAGATTTCACCCCTTCAACTTTTGCTACCACTTCGTTAGCTTGGGTCATCTGTTCGGGACTGGTGACAAAGCCACTCAGGGTAACAACACCGCCGGTGGTTTCAACTGAGATGTGTGTGCTTTCGATGCTCTTATGATCTAATAACGCACTTTTTACTTTTGCCGTAATTGTGCTGTCACCCATAAAGTTATCGACTTTCGTCATCGATTTGTCGATAGAAGAGCCGACTTTATCAACTGACTTATCAATAGATGTACTGACTTTTTCAACGGCATTTTCGGCCTTAGTTGCCACGGTTTCTTCAGCCCAAGCGCTCCCGCTGACAACAACCGTACTTAATACTATGGCGATAAAAGAACGTGCTAAGGGTACATTTTTCATTGATGATTACCTTTAGGTTTAAATACAGGAATAATGAATAAATCAGCCCACTTGGCAGTGATTCATCCGGTTATATCAACTAACTGCACAATACAATTAGCCAATAACCGTGAATAGCGGTGCAATTATTGGGCCATATCAGTTTAAATGATTAAAAATCAATAGATTATTAATAGTGTGATATATAATAGGAGGTGGACATGTTCTTTTTTAGCGACAAATTCAATGTATTAGTAACATTAAAATAACAAAAAATCATAACTCATTGAATTAATTAAATGCTAACTGTCACCCATCAGCAACACTTCAATATAATCTGTTAAATATTGTCCCAAATATGCGATTAGCTATCGGTATAACTATAGAACACCACAGGTAAACTGTTGTATAGATCACAAAATTTTTGTAAGTCTGTTTATCATTACACTGTTAATCGCTGATTAAATCGAATAAAAAAGGCCCGACGTAAATCGTCAGGCCTGTACACTGCACCAAAATAGTGAAATCAGCGGCTAATTATCACCATTAATGCTCACGCGTTTTACGGAATAGAATGTCCGGATAACGCTCTTGAGTCAGATTAAGGTTAACCATCGTTGGCGCAATATAGCTTAGGTTCTCGCCACCATCTAATGCTACATTCAGCTCGTTCTTGCGTTTAAACTCTTCCAACTTTTTCGCATCGCTACATTCAATCCAGCGGGCGGTAGAAACGTTCACTGATTCATAAATCGCTTCTACGTTATATTCACTCTTCAGGCGAGCTACCACCACATCAAACTGTAGCACCCCAACCGCGCCCACAATCAGATCGTTGTTAGCAATTGGTCGGAAGACCTGAACCGCACCCTCTTCAGAAAGCTGTACCAGCCCTTTCAGCAACTGCTTCTGCTTCAGTGGATCTTTCAGGCGAATGCGGCGGAACAGTTCAGGAGCGAAGTTTGGAATACCGGTGAATTTCATCTCTTCACCCTGAGTGAAGGTATCACCAATTTGAATGGTACCGTGGTTATGCAGGCCGATAATATCTCCTGGATAAGCCTCTTCCACATGGGAACGGTCACCGGCCATGAAAGTCAGCGCATCAGAGATAATCACATCTTTGCCCAAGCGAACCTGACGCAGTTTCATGCCTTTTTCATAGGTTCCTGACACCACACGCATAAAAGCCACGCGGTCACGGTGTTTCGGGTCCATGTTGGCCTGAATCTTAAAGACGAAACCAGAAAACTTCTCTTCCACCGCCGAGACTTCACGCACATCAGTTTTACGCGGCATAGGGGCTGGAGCCCAATCAACCAAACCATCCAGCATGTGGTCCACGCCAAAGTTACCCAAGGCGGTACCAAAGAATACGGGGGTCAGTTCACCCGCCAAGAAAGAATCCAGCTCAAACTCGTGAGAAGCACCTTGCACCAGCTCCAGCTCTTCACGCAGTTGCGCGGCTAAATCCTCACCCACGGCAGAATCCAGTTCCGGATTATTGAGCCCTTTTACAATACGGACTTCTTGAATGATATGGCCTTTACCGCTTTGATACAGATAGGTTTCATCTTTATATAAGTGATAAACCCCTTTAAATAACTTACCGCAGCCAATTGGCCAGGTGATCGGTGAACACATAATTTTCAGTTCACTCTCTACCTCATCCAACAGCTCCATCGGATCGCGGATATCCCGGTCCAGCTTGTTCATAAAGGTCAAAATTGGCGTATCGCGCAGGCGAGTAACTTCCATTAGCTTACGGGTACGATCTTCTACACCTTTTGCCGCATCGATAACCATCAGGCAGCAGTCAACGGCGGTTAATGTACGATAAGTATCTTCAGAGAAATCCTCATGTCCTGGGGTATCTAACAGATTGACCAGACACTCTTTATAGGGAAATTGCATCACAGAGGTCGTAATCGAAATACCACGCTGCTTTTCCATCTCCATCCAGTCGGACTTGGCGTGTTGGTTAGAACCGCGCCCTTTTACCGTACCGGCAGTCTGAATCGCCTGTCCAAATAACAGGACTTTTTCAGTGATGGTTGTTTTACCCGCATCGGGGTGAGAAATAATCGCAAACGTGCGTCGGCACGCTATTTCTGCAGCTCTTGACGTATCTTTCATCAGGGATTCTCTGGAAACTCTCAGGGAGCAAAAAAAGGGAATTATCGTTAATTGGCGGGAATTTTACACACATAGACCGAGAAAGGATAGGTTCCTCTCTGATTAGTCCGCGATTAGAACAAACAACACGCTTGAGTCAATGATGCGACTCCCATTCCTGACCGTAACAACGCATGCATCCTATGACGCCTTGTCAGAAAATGATAACTCTCCGTTAAGTAATGAAAACATTCGCTATCATGTTATTTAATTACTATATTAATAAACGAATCTGATCGTCTCAGAATGTTAAATATACAACTGAGATGCAACGCTATTATTAATAACGCTTTTCACAAAAAAATCATCAACCACTAAGGAGTAGAAAGGATGAAGATTGCAAAGTCACTTGCAGCCCTGTTGGGGGCCATTATTATGACCATCGCAGTTGCCGGTTGTTCACCTACGGCTAAAACAGAAGGTACCGGTGGATATATTGATGACTCCGTGGTTACCACTAAAGTAAAAGCCGCACTTTTAGGTGAAAAAACCATTCACTCTACCCAAATTACCGTCACCACATTTAAAGGAAAGGTACAGCTAAGCGGTTTTGTACGTTCGAAAGATGAATCCAACGCCGCTGAAGACGTGGCTAAAACCGTCGTTGGCGTACGTTCGGTAGAGAACTCGCTACTGGTAAAATAGTTTAGCGTTCAGAGAATAAACAGAAAAAAGCGCGGACGGCTATCACCCAACCCGCGCTTTAAATTTTTATCAATGGCTGATGGCTACAACGTTAGCGCCATAATCACGGCATCTTCTCGTCCATCTGCTGCCGGGTAATAACCTTTTCTGATCGTCACTTCATTAAAATCAAAAGCACGATACAACTCAATGGCGGCCAGATTGGAGGCCCGAACCTCCAGCCACAGCGTCATGACGTCCCGTTGAATTAACTCGTCGATCAGGTATTGCAGCAGTTCTCGCCCTAAACCACGACGCTGAAAATCCGGATGAACCGCAATATTGAATAATGTCGCTTCATCAAGCACCACTTGGGTGATGGCAAAAGCAGCAATAGTGTTATCAATGCTCAATGTTAGATTCAGGTAGCGATCACCCTGATTACTGTTTAGCGTCTGTTCTGTCCAGGGAAATGCATGACTTGCCTGTTCAATTTGCCAGACTGCCGATAAATCATCCGGCTTGAGGAAGGAAATGGTATTCATCGCGACAAATCTGCTGCCATAAGGTACGTTTTGCTTCAGGATTAGCCGCCAGTTCAGGCAGCGTTGGCGTGCTTAATACAGGTAACTCAGCCAGTACAGCCGGTAAATCGGGGAATTGCTCTAGCCCCATCAACCAGAATACACAGCGGGTATCTTCCGGCACCATCATGGCCTGTTCGGGAGTCAGGCAATATACCTGTTCTACCGAAAGGAACATGGCGCGCAAAATATCTTGCATCAACGGTGAAGAAAGCGGAGGTAGCAGTTCTGCCAATAAAATCACTTTAAGGTTAACCGGCAAAACCATGGCAACTTCCCCCTGCAACGCAGCCGGACGCCTCAGTTGATACTGCCTGATGCCCATTTGTTCCAGTTGCCAGTCACGCCGTGATGTCGTCATGATTACCCACTACTCGCTATCAATTTCATAATTAAGCTGCGCTATGCTAGCAAACCCATCGAATAACCGCCAATAAAGCTCTATAATTCGGCGCAAATACCATTTGAGGCATTTCCATAACTGATTCACCCGCCTGCCTCACAGGAGAATACTATGTCCGTTTTTTGCCCGGCCAGTGAAGTGATGCTGCGCCATGCCGATGAATTTACCGAGCGCCGCGTACTGTTTGCCGGCGATCTGCAAGACGATCTTCCCTGCCAGTTTGAAGCGAGAGAAGTTCGGGTTCACTGTTCTCAGTATCACCACTGGCGTCAACTCGCTCGTACTCTGGGGGAAAAAGCCCAGTTTAGTTTACTGCCACCGCCGGAACTGATTGATGGTTGCGACACGCTGATTTTCTACTGGCCAAAAAGTAAGCAGGAAGCCCAGTTTCAATTAAATGCCCTGCTCAATCAGTTACCCATTGGTACCGACCTGTTCATCGTCGGAGAAAACCGCAGCGGCGTACGCAGTGCAGAAACCCTGCTGGCAGATTTTGGCCCCATCGCCAAAATGGACAGCGCTCGTCGCTGCAGCCTCTATCACTTCCGTTCAGAGCGTCAGGCACAATTTGATGTATCTCAATGGTGGGATGAGTATCAGGTTGATGATGTGATAGTCAAAACCTTGCCAGGCGTATTCAGCCGTGATGGGTTTGATGTGGGTAGTCAATTGCTCCTTTCTGCGTTGGAAAATGTAAAAGGCAAAGTGCTGGACGTAGGCAGCGGTGCAGGTGTGCTATCGGCGATTCTTGCCCATGAAAACCCGGGCCTGAATCTGACCCTAAGCGATGTTAACGCAGCCGCACTCGAATCCAGTAAAGCCACTATCAGCGCGAATGTGTTACAGGCAAAAGTGATTGCCAGCGATGTATTCTCTGATATTGAAGGTCGTTTTGACTTTATTATTTCCAATCCGCCGTTTCATGATGGCTTACAAACCAATCTGACCGCGGCTGAATCCCTGATCCGTGGTGCGACAAAACATCTACAATTAGGTGGGCGTTTGTGCATTGTTGCTAATGCCTTCCTGCCTTATCCCGATCTTCTAGATGCGACCTTTGGCAGTCATGAAGTGTTGGCACAAACCGGTCGTTTCAAAGTCTATCAGTCCATATTAGGCCGTCCGTCAGCAGCACCGAAAGATAAAAAAGCAACAAAGAAACGATAAACAATCGATCCCTTAAGCTATATACTTAAGGGATCCCTATCGCATCATTAATTCGAACCTTTTCCCCCTGAATCTGGCTTTATACCCACTGCTCGTCACTGTTGTCGCCAGATTGCGGGATACAATTAACCCTCCGCTAAACGGGGCACGTTATGATTCGATTTGCTGTTATTGGTACCAACTGGATTACCCAACGTTTTATTGACGCTGCACATGCTACCGGAAAGCTGAAACTCACTGCGGTGTACTCCCGCAGTCTAGAAAGCGCCCGCGGTTTCGCAGACCCTAATAAGGTAACGCTGCTGTTTGACGATCTTCAGGCGTTGGCTGAAAGCCAAGAGATTGATGCGGTATATATTGCCAGCCCGAACTCATTCCACTATTCACAAGCGTTGTTGATGCTACAGCACCACAAGCATGTGATATGTGAAAAGCCTCTGGCTTCACACATTCAGGAAGTAGAAAGCTTGATCGCCTGTGCTAAGAAGCATCAGGTCGTGTTGTTTGAAGGATTTAAAACCGCTTGGTTACCTAACTTTATCCTGTTGCAACAGATGCTGCTGCGTATCGGTAAAGTGCGTAAAGCATTTATTAACTACTGTCAGTACTCTTCACGCTATCAACGTTATCTCGACGGTGAAAACCCGAATACCTTTAATCCCACTTTCTCTAACGGCTCAATCATGGATATCGGCTACTACTGTTTGGCCAGCGCCATTAGCCTATTTGGAGAACCTAAAGGGTTAGACGCCAGCGCAGGGCTACTGGACTCTGGCGTTGATGGACACGGCACGGTTTGGATGAACTATGGCAATTTTGATGTAGTTCTGTTTCATTCCAAGGTCAGTAATTCTGATATTCCCAGTGAAATTCAGGGTGAAGAAGGAACGCTGGTGATCGAGAAAATATCCGAGTGCCATAAGATTACCTTTACCCCACGGGGCGGCCAGCCACAGGATATCTCGCTGCCACAGCATGAAAACACCATGTTCTATGAAGCAAATGTATTTGCCGAGCTAATTGAACAACAGAGTATTGACCACGCAGGTATTCCCGTCTCGCGCAGTACATCCCGAATATTGACTGAGATACGCGCACTTACCGGCGTGAAATTTCCTGCCGACACCCCGTCAGGGCTGTCTCATTGAGGGAAGATTGATAGCGGAATTTAAACCGGTAGGATTCTGATAGTAAAAGAATCTTACCGGTGAGGCATTATCCGTAAGTATTAACGACGAACCGCAATAACTTCGATTTCTATTTTTGCATCTTTGGGTAAACGGGCCACTTCCACACAAGAACGCGCCGGAAATGACGGTGCATGGTTCTCAGTAAAGAAGGCCTCATATGCCGCATTAACCGTGCCGAAGTCATTTAAATCTTTAACGAATACCGTGGTTTTTACAATATCAGCTACTTTCAGGCCGGCGGCTTCCACAATCGCTTTCACATTCTCTAAAGACTGACGAGCCTGAGCCGCTACATCCTCAGGAAATACACCTGTTTTAGGATCGATTGGAAGCTGACCAGATGTGATAATCATACTGCCCAGATCTACGCCCTGTACGTACGGACCAATTGCCGCTGGTGCTTTGTCAGTATTAATAATGTGGGACATGGATTCTCCTTAGTTTATAAGTGTCGTTTTTGTCATGTTGAGATCAATTACGCCAGTCATTATAAGGCGCTGACAGAAAGATGCACCATAAGCCGCTAAACAAAGAAAGTAAATCCAATAATTCTTAACTATTCAATACGTCATTCTAATGTGGTGATGGTCGACTATTGATAATAAAATACTTTGCCTATTTTCCTGATGTAATAGAATATGAAACATGATTTCATTTTGAATAAGGAGTAAACATGATCGCCGGAAATATCCACCACTTAGAGCTTGTCCCTTACCTTCCAGCCAAGCTAAAACAGGCTATCGAATACATTAAAAGCAACATCACTAACGATACGCCATTAGGTAAGCATGATATTGATGGTAATAATGTGTTTGTACTGATTTCCAACGATAGCACCGATGAGTTGCAAAACCGCCGCGCTGAGTATCATGAACGCTACCTAGATATTCAGATCGTACTAAAAGGTGAAGAAGGTATGGTATTCAGTAACCTACCGGCTGGTACGCCTACCGATAATTGGCTAGCAGATAAAGACATCGCCTTTTTACCTTCTGGCAAACAAGAAAGACAAATGATTATGCAAGAAGGCGACTTCGTGGTTTTCTACCCTGGCGAAGTACACAAACCCCTGTGCGCCGTTGGCAAACCTGCTCACGTACGTAAGGCTGTGGTTAAAATGTTGGTGAGCGCGCTGTAAAGCCATAAATACAAAACCGCCCTGTTTGGTTGCCGATTGGCATAAGATGGGGTGATTTTAATTTTTGGTACCGCTTTTCGCCCTTATCCCTTGATCTATTTGTTGAGCACTGGAATTCAGCCGACAACTGAGTGAGGGAGCACGACCAACATGAATATTGGTCGTGGCGCTGCTTCGCCGGGAGCGAATCAGCGCCGGTGCGTAAACCCGAACGAAGGCGGAGGGTAGTCGCCACAGGCGACCTGAATTCGGGTGCGAAAGCGCGGGATTGTTAAGGGAGTTCGCCAACCCACTTAACTCGGCCACTTGCACGATAGACAATTTAGACTCTGCACTATTTAGTGGACGAAACCAGCTCCCAACTAAATTTTTACCTGTTCGACAAAAAATTAATATGAGTGTACCAACGTCGCCACCATCACCGCCTTGATAGTATGCATCCGGTTCTCCGCCTGATCGAACACCACACTGTGGACTGATTCGAATACGTCATCAGTCACTTCCATACCGCCATGTAATCCATATTGTTCCGCCATCTGTTTGCCCATTACGGTTTGATCGTCATGGAACGCTGGCAGGCAGTGCAGAAACTTCACCTGTGGATTATGAGTTAGCTCAATCATAGCTTGATTAACCTGATAAGGTTTGAGTAAAGCAATACGCTCTTTCCATACCTCTTTTGGCTCTCCCATCGACACCCAAACATCGGTATACAGGTAATCAACCCCTTCAACGCCCTGAGCAACACTTTCCGTCAGCGTAATGCGGGCACCGGTCTTTTTAGCAATCGCCTGACAGCTTTCGACTAAAGACTCCTGCGGCCAGCAGGCTTTTGGTGCGACCAGCCGAATATCCATCCCCATCAGGGCCGCCCCTTCCAGCAATGAATTTCCCATATTGTTGCGGGCATCCCCCAAATAGGCGAACTTAACCTGAGACAGGGATTTTTGCGGCGAATGCTCCTGCATGGTCAACAGGTCAGCCAAAATCTGAGTTGGATGAAACTCATCCGTCAGGCCATTCCATACCGGAACGCCAGAAAATTCCGCCAGCGTTTCAACAATCTTCTGACCAAAACCACGATACTGAATACCATCATACATACGGCCCAATACCCGGGCTGTGTCTTTTATTGATTCTTTATGTCCAATCTGACTACCGCTCGGACCAAGATAAGTCACTCTGGCACCCTGATCGAAGGCCGCCACTTCAAAAGCACAACGGGTACGGGTGGAATCCTTCTCAAAGATTAACGCAATGTTCTTACCGCTCAACAGCGGCTGCTCTGCGCCACTTTTTTTATCTTTTTTTAGTTTGGCAGATAAAGCCAGCAATGCGGCAATTTCATTTGGACTAAAATCAAGTAACCGGAGTAGATGACGCTGATAAAACTGAGGCATTAGACTGTCTCCCTGAGCATAAATGGAAAGTATCGCAATAAATTGAATTAAAAATCAATTTATATGAATTAATATTCACAATCAACCCGATAATACAGAAAACTTTCTCTTTCCTGTGGAGCTACCGGTTGCACTATGTGAGAATACCGTTAACTGACTATCCTAATAGGAAAAATATCATGGCTAATGACGAACTAAGTATCCTGCTGGAAGAACAACGCGAAGAAACCCGCCTGATTATTGAAGAATTACTGGAAGATGGCAGCGACCCTGATGCGCTGTACGCCATCGAACATCACCTCTCTGCGGAAGATTTCGACACGCTGGAAAAAGCAGCGGTAGAAGCTTTCAAACTCGGCTATGAAGTCACCGAGCCGGAAGAATTAGAAGTAGAAGATGGCTTAGTTGTTCTTTGTTGTGACGTGGTCAGCGAAGTTTCCCTCAATGCTGAGATCATTGATAAACAAGTTGAACAACTGATCAAACTGGCGGATCGCTTCGACATCAATTACGACGGTTGGGGCACCTATTTTGAAGATCCTAACGGTAATGACGATGATGAGGACGATGACGGCGAATATCCTATGGATGATGAGGATGACACCGGAACGCGTCATTAATTTTCACTAACCTGAGGTTGATTGCATGGCCAGACAGCGCATGCGTTATATCACTTTGCCTAGCGGGGACGATGTCCCGGTATTTGGTCAGGGTACCTGGTTTATGGGGGAACGCAGCTCCGATATTCAACGCGAAATTCAAACCTTGCGTCATGGTATTGAGCGGGGTTTATCACTGATTGATACCGCAGAAATGTATGCTGATGGTGGTGCCGAACGCGTCGTTGGCGCAGCAATTAAAGGCTGTCGTGACGATGTGTTTCTGGTCAGTAAAGTACTTCCTAGTAATGCCAGTGCACAAGGGACTATTGCTGCCTGTGAAGGCAGCTTAAAACGCTTGGGCACGGAATACATTGACCTCTATTTGCTACACTGGCGAGGCCATATTCCGTTAAAAGAGACGGTTAACGCAATGGAAGACCTCGTGGAACAAGGGAAAATCGGCCAATGGGGCATCAGCAATTTTGACGTCAACGATCTGGAAGCGCTAATGACCCTTGTGGACAATGAGCAAATTGCCACCAATCAGGTGCTGTATAACCTCTCCCGTCGGGGGATTGAATACGACCTGCTGCCATGGTGTCGCAGTAATAGTATGCCCGTCATGGCCTATTCGCCCATTGAACAGGCTCGCCTGCTGGAGCACCCTGCGCTGGTGACGGTGGCAAAACGTCATCACGCTACGCCAGCGCAAATTGCGCTGGCGTGGGTATTGCGCGATCACAATATTATTACGATTCCTAAAGCCTCTACTGTTGAACATATGATAGAGAATATTGGTAGTTTAAGTATTCATCTGGAGCATGAGGATTACGTTACGCTAGATGCGGCATTCCCACCGCCATCGCGGAAGAAACCTTTGGAAATGCTTTAACACGCTATAATCAGGGCGAATAAAATGGCTGACACATTTATTCGCCCGTGATTATTTCAATCGCAATCCGTTCGCTGAAGTTTTAATTAAACTAATATAATCAGCAAATTATATTAATAATTGATTGCGACTCTGGCCCTGTCTTTTTGCCGAAAAAAAGTCACCGGTTCATACTTATCAACATTTACAACAGGTTTTAGATCAGTGGTTGCGTTACTGATTAAATCAATTAATATCTTGGCATCACTTGATAACACTTATCGTAATATTCAGTAAGGATACTCATGAGAAGACTTCCAATTTACCTAATGCTGGACACGTCCGGTTCAATGACCGGAGAACCCATTGAAGCAGTAAAAAATGGTGTTCAGACTCTGTTATCAACTCTGCGACAGGATCCCTATGCATTAGAAACCGCCTATCTGTCGGTTATCACCTTCGATTCATCTGCCCGGCAAATCATCCCTCTCACTGAACTGCTTAACTTTAAATCCCCTGATTTAGTAGCGACCGGTACAACCGCCTTCGGTGAAGCCTTATCACTATTATCCAGCAGTATTGAGAACGAAGTTCAGAAAACCACAGCAGAAATTAAAGGTGACTGGCGTCCACTGGTATTTATTATGACCGACGGCGCACCAACCGATGACTGGCGTAAAGGTCTGGCTGACTTTAAGAAAGCACGTACTGGCGTGGTGGTTGCCTGTGCCGCAGGTCAACATGCTGACACCTCTGTGCTACGAGAAGTCACCGAAGTGGTGCTTCAACTCGACACCGCGGATTCCAACTCCATCAAAGCATTCTTTAAATGGGTATCCGCCAGTATTTCAGTCGGTAGCCAAAAAGTTGATTCTGGGCAAAAAGAGGTGACCGGCCTCGATGATCTACCGCCACCACCACCTGAAGTTAACGTTGTACTGTAACGAGATTAAAATTAAGGAGAAGTTATGGCTGTTAGTTTAAGTAAAGGACAAGGCGTTAGTTTAAAGAAAAATGAGTTTGATTTGTCCTCAGTCACCATCGGCTTAGGCTGGGATATCAATGAAGAGAAAAAAGGCTTCTTTGGTAGTCTGATGGGCAAAAAAAGCGAAGATTACGATTTAGACGTTGCCGCCTTCTTATGTGATGAGAATGGTAAAGTTAAAGATCTCGGTAACCAAACTAATGGCCGCCCAACGTTAGTCAATGGCGACATTGTTTTCTTTAACAGTCAAAAACATAAGTCTGGTCAAATCTGGTTAACCGGCGATAACCGTACGGGTGAAGGCGATGGTGATGATGAACAAATCATTGCTAAATTAAATACCCTAGGCCCGGAATACGCCAAGATTGTATTTATCGTACAGATCTACAAAGGCCAAGAATTACAACAAAACTTTGGAAAAGTGAAAAACGCCTATATTCGCGCCGTTGATGCAAAAAATATCGAAATGGCGCGATTCAATCTGTCCGGTGGTGCTGAATATGCAAACCAGTGTTCACTGCTGTTTGCAGAATTAGTCAGAGAAGATAGCGGTTGGAAACTTAACGCAATCGGTGAACCATCGCCTTCCGACAGTTTTGTGTCACACCTGAAGGACTACGTTTAATGAGAAGGCTACCCGTCTATATTCTGCTGGATACATCAGGCTCAATGCGTGGGGAGCCGATTCATTCAGTGAATGTTGGTATTCAAGCAATGCTCAATGCGCTCAAGCAAGATCCTTATGCCTTAGAAAGCGTGCATATTTCGATTATCACCTTTGATAATGAAGCCAGAGAGCATACTCCACTGACCGCACTGGAAAACTTCCAGTTTACGGATATTGAAGTACCCAGTGCCGGTGGAACCTTTATGGGCGCTGGCCTTGAATTACTGATTAAGCTGGTAGATCGTGACGTTAAGCGTTCAACTGAAGATCAAAAAGGTGATTGGCGCCCGCTGGTGTTCCTGATGACTGACGGTAGCCCATCGGATGCTTATGCTTACACTCAGGCCATTGAGGAAATCAAGAAGCGTCCTTTTGGTTCAATTATTGCCTGTGCCGCGGGGCCTAAAGCCAAGCATGAATATTTGACCCAACTAACCGACCGGGTGGTTTCTCTCGATACGTTAGATTCCACTGCCTTTTCCAGCTTCTTCAAATGGGTATCGGCAAGCGTTTCTGTTGGTAGCAGTAGTGCAGGGATTACAGACACACAACGTACTCTCCCACCACCTCCCCCGGAAATTCAACTGGTTCTGTAAAACCCGAATGGCAAAGAGTCTCTCATGCGAAGCTTTGCTATTCTTATTTACGCCCGTCAAGCTGAACATTGTGTTTAGCGCTATCAGCCATTTTTTACCTAAAGGTCATTTCGATTACCGTTGATGGTCTTCAGTTAAAAAATAGCACTCAAATTAACATAAAGGATTTTGGTTATGAGAAGACTTCCCATTTTTTTCGTTCTCGATTGTTCTGAATCGATGATTGGAGAAAATCTGAAAAAGCTCAATGATGGTCTACAAATGATCATTGGCGATCTAAGACGAGATCCCCACGCGTTAGAAACCGTTTATATCTCTGTGATTGCTTTTGCTGGCATCGCTAAAACTATTGCGCCATTAGTTGAAGTTGTTTCATTTTATCCGCCGAGATTACCGATTGGCGGCGGCACCTCCCTTGGCGGAGCGCTTAATGAACTGTCCTACCAAATCGATCGCAATGTGATAAAAACCACCGCCGAACGCAAAGGGGACTGGAAGCCTATCGTTTATTTGCTGACAGATGGCCGCCCTACCGATAATTACACCGATGCGATTAAACGTTGGAAAGAGCAGCACGCGAAAAAAGCTAACCTGATTGCCATTGGGCTTGGTCAGTCGGCAGACCTCAACATATTGAGGCAGCTAACCGATAACGTATTGCTGTTTGAAGATACTCAAGAGGGTGACTTTACTAAGTTTGTAAAATGGATAACGGCTTCCGTCGTCGCCCATAGCCGCAGCGTGGGTGAAGAGCCGCCTCCACTACTGTCTAAAACCGATGAAATCGTGCGTTTAGCCAAAGATGAAGTCGCACGCGCTTATGATGATTCGTGCGTTACGTTGGTTGGTCGCTGTAATAAAACAGAACGGCCCTATCTGATCAAATATGAGCGCCCTAACGTGAATACTTCATCGCTTAATTTTAAGCTGAATCTTAATCGTTTTAACTTAACCGGCTGCTTCCCTATTGATGAAGAGTATTTCTCGTGGAGTGATAACTCTGTATCAGCCCTACAAGTTAACACCTCTGAATTGGAAGGGGTTCCAGGTTGCCCACACTGTGGCAACTCAACGGCGTTTGCCGTTTGTGGCTGTGGAAAGTTAATCTGCGTTAATGGCCCGGAAGTCGTCAATTGTCCGTGGTGTAAACAGACCATCAAGTTTAACGATCACGGCAGCGACCATGACTTTGACGTAAACAGAGGGAAAGGCTAAATGACAAATAATACGCGAGCACTGCTGACCGCCGGACTAAGCAATGTAACGCCACGTTTATCTGAACTCGAACTCAGCCATCTCGAGAAACAAGCTGAGATTCAGCATATTCTCAGCCGCTTCAGCCAGGAGCTTAATGAAAAAGTTCAGCAGCTCAATGCGGCGCTCCCGCTGTTTACAAATACGCAGGAGAAAGCAGAACCCGCACCTGAAACCATTTTAGCGGATGAAATCACACCAGCGGCAACAGAGAGTGAGATCGCTGCCGTTCATAACGATCTCGCCGCACCCGCTCAAAATGATAACGCAACCCCGCTGAGACCGGGTCAGGTTCCAGATCGATCTGCGGCTCCGGCCATTGCACCTAAAGAGTCATCAATGCCAAAAGTTAATTTTGCCTTCGCCAATGCGAAAGTGGGCAGCGCCTATCTATCCAGAGTTGATGCCACCAGCCACTACGGTGAGGCAGTGACCATTCAGGAAATTAAGTTCAGCCATGATATTGGTATTGGCTTTAATCCTGAAACTCAGGAGTTATACGGTACACCAACCCTCGATGGTGATTATCAACTGTTTATCAAATGGACGACCGATGGAAAATCATCGCACTTCTCAGAAGCATTAATGATCGTTAATCCCGATCCGCGCAGCCTGTGGAAAATTATCGAGCCACCGGCAGACGATAAGTATTTTAAGCCCAACACTGATAATCAAATGATTAATCAGAGCGGTGTTAACATCGCCGCCGCCAGCCGCCGCGGGCGTTCTCATGAACACATTGGCTCGTTCAGAGACGATGACTTTTTTATCTCCCACGATAGCGAAACGGGCTGGAGCATTATGATCGTCGCCGATGGTGCCGGCAGCGCCCAAAACTCCCGGCGTGGTTCAGAGCTGGCCTCCGAGACGGCAGGTAGCTACCTGAGTAAGCAAATGCAGGGAGAGTCAGGCCAAAAATTAAAATCCCTGATTCAAGACTGGCAACCCGAATCACAAAAACAGATCGGTCCCCTATTCTCAGAGTTATACAAGAATGCGGCAAAATTAGCGGTTAATGCGATCGAAAGCGAAGCGATCGATATGGCACAAACCACCAAATCTTACTCTACGACGCTGTTGGCGACCGTATCTATTCGTATCAACGATGAACTGTTTGCTGCGGCATTCTGGATGGGCGACGGCGCTATTGCTGCCTACGGCCCAGTTGGAAAAGTGCGTTTATTGGGGATGCCGGACAGCGGTGAATACGCTGGCCAAACTCGTTTTCTGGATAATGATGCGATTAATGACAGTAGTTTTAATAACCGTATCATGATTGGGAAATGGACCGAAATTACCCACCTGATCCTGATGACGGATGGCGTATCTGACCCCTATTTTGAAACGGATAACGGGCTGACTTCCAGCGATAAATGGGATCTTCTGGTTAATGAAATTCTACCTTGCCTTCAATCTGACGAAACCGCAGAGAAACTGACAGAATGGTTAAACTTCTTCTCGCCGGGTAATCATGACGACCGCACCATCGCTATTAGCTGGTAATGCAGAAAGGATAAGTTTACATGGCAAATATCATCACTTGTAAAACGGTAGACGGTAAGACCGTACAGTATGTAGACGACATCATTGGTTCCGGTGCCATGAAAGATGTCTATTTTTCACCCGATAAATCCTATGTGGTGGCTTTCTACAAAAACCCGCAAGATGCACAGGCCGTCGATCGTATTCAGATGATCACCGGCAGGTTTAAGCAAAGCATCTTTGAACAAGTCGGCGGTGAATACTGGAAAGATTTATTCTGCTGGCCAACCGATATGATTGAGCATAATGGCAAACTGGGGATTGTCGTACCAACTTATCAAAACCATTTCTTTTTCAAATATGGTTCGAAAAATGACGATTTTCTCGCCATTAAAGGAAGAGAAAAAGAGGGAAAATGGTTCGCCAGCGCCAACAACCAGAATAAATTCCTCGATCCTCGGGAGCGTGGTAACACACTGAATTATTTGAAGGTCTGTATTTTATTGTCACGGGCAGTTCGCAGAATGCATGCAGCCGGGCTGTGCCACAGTGACCTGAGCTACAAAAACGTGCTAATTGACCCGGAACAGGGACATGCCTGCGTCATCGATATTGATGGTTTGGTAGTACCCGGTAAATATCCACCTGACGTTGTGGGTACACCTGACTTTATTGCGCCGGAAGTGGTGAAAACCAGCCATTTACCAAAAGAAGATAAAAACCGTTTCCTGCCCAGCATTTTGACTGACCGTCATGCCTTGTCGGTACTGATCTATATGTATCTGTTTTATCGACACCCGCTGCGCGGCGGCAAGATTCATGATATTGATGATGAACTGCGTGATGAATCCCTTTCTATGGGGGAAAAAGCGCTGTTTATTGAAAACCCAACCGACCACAGCAATGCGGTAAAACTGAATCAGGTTAAAGCGTCTTCTCTGCCATGGGCCGATACCAATAAACTGCCTTACACCCTAATGGGCCCTTATCTGTCTGTGTTGTTTGAAAAGGCATTCATTACCGGCCTGCATGAGCCGTCGAAAAGACCAACTGCAGATGAATGGGAAGCCGCACTGGTCAAAACGGTCGACCTGATTCAACCCTGTCAAAATCTGGCCTGCGAACAGAAATGGTATGTTTTCTCCGGAAAGACTCAACCGTCTTGCCCGTATTGCGGAACGGCATACAAAGGTAAGTTGCCTATCCTCAATCTGTATTCATCACGTAAAGAAGGATCGTTTCGCCCAGACGATCATCGCCTGATGGTATGGACCGGGCAGTCGATTTACCAGTGGCACGTTAACCGTCTGATTGCCCCGAATGAACGTACTACCGCAGAACAGAAAAAACGCGTTGGTTACTTTCAGTTCCATAACAATCAATGGTGGCTGGTGAATGAAGGGATTAAGGCGCTATTAGTTCTGCCGGACAAACGCCAAATTGCTATTGGCGATAAGCTGGAACTCATCGATGGGCTTCAGTTTGTTCTGTCAACGGAAGAAGGTGGCAGACTAGTGGTGGTCCAAATGGTCGATAACTAATTTATCTGCTCGTTAAGCATAAAAAAGCCGCGAATATTTTCACGGCTTTTTCTATTAAACAGTAATCAACAAATGATTAAATGTTTACACCGTACTGAATAGCTAAGGCCGCCAGACCACCGGCAAAACCCTGACCGATTGCCTTGAACTTCCACTCTGCACCGTGCTTATACAGTTCACCAAAGATCATGGCAGTTTCAGTTGAGGCATCTTCACTCAGATCAAAACGTGCAATTTCTTGACTATTATCGTTATTCACGACGCGCATATAAGCGGAGCTAACCATACCAAAGTTTTGCTTCAGTTTTTCAGCTTCGTGAATGGTTACTGCGAAAATCAGCTTCTTCACATCTTCCGGAACTTTATCCATTGTGATCAGCACTTTCTCATCATCACCATCGCCTTCACCCGTACGGTTATCACCCTGATGAACCACTGAACCACATGGGCTGGTTTTGTTATTAAAGAAAATGAATCCAGAATCGCTAATCACTTTACCTGCTTCGTTAACCATGAAGACAGATGCATCCAGATCGAAGTCTGCACCATCAGTAACGCGAGTATCCCAACCTAAGCCAATCATTGCTTTAGTCATTGTAGGTGCTTCTTTAGTTAAAGAAACATTACCGCCTTTGCTTAATGATACTGCCATAGTATTAATTCCTATTAATTGAGTAAGATGTTACAAAAACGGGCACTCTCAGGTACCCATTATTTTTTATTAACCTACATGGATACCGTATTGGGTAGCCATTGCTGCCAGACCGCCAGCATAACCCTGACCTACCGCTCTGAACTTAAATTCGCCGTTATGGCGATACAGCTCACCGAACACCATCGCGGTTTCCGTTGACGCATCTTCGCTCAGGTCATAACGCGCAATTTCGATATTGGTCAGTTCGTTAACAACGCGGATAAATGCATTAGCTACCTGACCAAAATTTTGGCGGCGAACATCTGCATCATGAATGGTTACGGTAAACACCACTTTTTCTACATCAGCAGGGATGCTTGCCAAATTAATTTTCAATGATTCATCGTCGCCATCGCCATCACCTGTACGGTTGTCGCCAGTATGTTCAACAGAACCACATTGAGATTTCAGGTTGTTATAGAAAATAAAATCATTATCACCGCGAACTTTACCGCTCGCAGATAGCAAAAACGCAGAAGCATCCAGGTCAAAATCTGCGCCATCAGTCGAACGGTCATCCCATCCTAAACCAATGAGTACGCGAGTCATTTGTGGATCGGCTTTACTTAAGGATACGTTTCCGCCTTTTGATAAACTAACACCCATTACTTACTCCTTTAATAATTTAGCGTTTGTAAATTAAGATACTGACTCTGAATCGTTTTCTTCTTTTCCAGGCCAAATCAGACTCGCCAATACGCCAAGTACTAACATTCCCAGAACGATAAACAGGCTAGTTGTTGGGTCAATAGTGTAACCATGTCCAAATAAGTGCGCGGTGGCATTTAACGCCAGTTTTGCCGCAATAAAGAACAGCAGTGCAATAATCGCTTTTTCTAAATGCACCAGATATTGCTTCATCGCCTCAAGAACGAAATACAGGGTACGCAAGCCTAAAATCGCAAACATCATTGCACTATAGACAATCAGAGGTTCCCGGCTAACGGCAATAACAGCAGGTACTGAATCGAACGCAAACATCACATCGCTTAATTCAATAACAGCTACGCATAAAAACAGCGGTGTCGCGTAAAACATGCCTTTGCCAATTTTACCCACTAAATCCGAGTTTTCTGGCTTAGCCAATTCGGTATCAAGCTCTTGCTTATTAAGTAAAAAACGATTACCGGACAGCTTCGGATAAGAGGGAAACAGTTTTTTTGCAAAACGATAGGCGAAGTGCGATGAATAATCTTCAATTTCATCATCATCACCGCCACTGCGTAACATCATCACAGCAGTAAAGGCAACGATGGCGGCAAACAGTAATTCAACCCAAGGGCCCAGCACCAGCAAACCGGTACCGATAACCACAAAAATAGCCCTGAAAACGATCGCCCCGATGATCCCCCAATACAACAGGCGGTGGCGATAAATATCAGGTACGGCAAACCATGAAAAGATGGCCATCATGACAAACAAGTTATCAACGGAGAGCGCCTTTTCTAACACATATCCTGTGATATAGAGGCTAGCCACACTTTCGCCGTGATGAACATATAAATAACCACCAAATACCAATGCCGTTGCAACCCAAAAAATTGACCACAGTACAGCACCCTTCAGGCTGATTACTGTGTCTTTGCGGTGTGCATATAAATCAATAATGATTGCGGCCAGAGCAATACCAATAAAGACCAGAACTGTCTCAATAGGGAACCCTAGTGAAGTTGTTTCCATTCTAATTACTTACCTTCCAATTTAAGGATTACAGACCAAAATCTTGTGGATCTAGGTTCAATTCTTTTGCCATTTGTCGAACGACTTTCTGTTCAGACTCGTCGAAATTACCATCACTGGCACCAACAGCAATACACACTCTTATCATCAAACGAGCTGCATCAACGTTAGTACGCAACTTACCTACCGTTTTTAACGCTTCAGCTTCACCAATAGAGTGGTCAAACTCAAAGCTGGAAACGGTTTTATTGAAAAAGGCAATAACATCAGCCATATCAAAAACCTTTAATTCTTCAGAGTTTTTGATAAAGGTTGCCATTTTCTGTTTTTCTTCACTACTTACAGAACCATCAGCGGCAGCAACTAAAGCACAACCTGCTACGGTTGCTTCCATAAAAGTGCGGTTTTTAAATTTACCGATCTCTTTAGTCAGCGTATCTTTACCCGCCAGAATGGCTGATTTCAATTTTTCTAACATGTTTTTGTCTCCATCATTTTGAACCCGCAGTCCAGCTAAAGCCCCACCGAAAGGCATTATCCATATCCTTATGTCCGCTGAAATATTGGTTAATACGCTCAATGTTAATAGACCCGTTATGATTAGTAAGACGGGCTATCGCACACATACCATTTCTATTCTGACCTTCCGTTAATCGTGTTTCGATCGGCCCCTGACCGGGCATATGAATGGTAACAACACCATCCGTTTGAGCCCAGTTAGGTACCCCTTTATAAATAAAGGCAAACACCAGAACTTCATCTATATTTTTCCATTGGGAACCGTTGATATGCAGCCATTCACCCTCAGTGACGGCCCCCGTCCGATCGTCCCCTTGTAATTCTGCATAAGGCTCGGAATCAAAATACCCGAAGGTATTCCCCAATGCCTGTATAACCCATTTCTCGCCATCTTTTAGGCGAACAAATGCACCTAAATCTAAATCAATCGACTTATTTGCACTTAACAGATTATTCAAAAAGCCCTTGCTTTCGGCTTTCTGATTCCAGTTCAAATTCACCCGAATCAGCCCAAAATCATCTTTCTTAGTGAGATTAACCCGAGGACTTTCTTTCGTTAATGAGATTTTACTTAAGTTTACAGTCGACTGCCCAGAAGATGCTCCAGAAGAAGACGCCGGTGCAGGTGATGAAGGTGCAACGGGTGCTTCATCACCGTTAACTTCAATACCAAAATGTTCTGCCAACGGTTTTAAACCACCGTTAAACCCCTGATCGATAAAGCGGAACTTCCATTCATCATTACGGCGATATAACTCGCCTAGAATTAGCGCCGCTTCCGCACGACTAGACATACCTACATTAGCGACAATAATCACTTCATTATCGCATTCGACCTGAATAGCCAGCTTACTCAATGCTTGGATGGTGTCATGATTATCGCAAGTAAGGGCAAATGTGATTTTCTTAACCGACGCTTTAACCTTGGGTAAATTCACTTCAAAAACGGAAGTGAGCCCTTCCTCTAACAGACTCACACTGCCATCATCATTAGTCTTCTGACCATAAAAGACCATATCCGCATCACCAGATACTTTATCATTGTCATACAAGCGATAGGCAGAAACGTCCGCGGCTTTACCCGCGATAATTTTGACTTTTAAAATCGATGATGGGACGGAGGTATTACCTCCTGCTATTAATTCTTTCACTGAGAAAGCTCCCGTTTAATTTGTGGAATCATATCCTTCACTGTCCGGCCATTAATCGCAACACCGTGCGCTTTAAACGTCCAATCACCATGATTACGGCTAAGAGAAGCAATAAATACTCCAGTGTGGCTACCCTGTTCCGTCAGGTTATAACGAGCCAATTCTTTCCTGTTGGAATCCAACACCCGGCAGAAAGCATTGGCGACTTGGTTGAAAGTCTGACCTCTGAAACTGTTAACGGTAAAGGCTAGGGTACTCACATTAGCCGGGAGCTGTGTCAGGTTCACGGTGATGACTTCATCGTCACCATCTCCTTCACCGGTCAGATTATCACCATGATGAACCACCGATCGACATTTAGACTGAAGCCGCATAAACCAGACATTCTCAATGAGCTGGTTATTCGCATCCAGTAAAATACAGGACGCATCTAAATCAATACTACTATCTCCCCCCATCAGCTTACCAAAGAAACCTCCAGAGCCTGATGATACGGGATCCCAACCTAATCCGATGTCAACTTTCGATAACGCAGAAGACATTTTCGTTAGCGATACTGACTGACGTTTAGTTAACGAAACTTTACCCGAGGGTTCGGCAACCGGTGAGGTAACCGGTGTTTGTGTTGGAACAGCTGTCGGGGCCGCTGTTGCAGGTTCATCATCCGCCACTTCAATGCCAAAATGTTCAGCCAATGGCTTCAAACCACCATTAAATCCTTGAGCAATAAACCGGAATTTCCACTCATCATTACGGCGGTACAGCTCACCTAAAATAAGTGCTGCTTCACTACGTCCAGCCAGCTCTGAATTGGCAGTAATTAAGCACTCACCTGCACATTCAACCTGAACACCCAGTTTCCCTAACGATTGAATTGTCTCGTTTTTATCACAGGTCAGAGCAAAAGCAACTTTTTTAACCTCTGCATGCATTTTGGTCAGGTTAACCTCAAAAACGGAGGTCAACCCCTCTTCAATCAGGTTGATGCTAAGGTCATCATTGGTTTTCTGACCGTAAAACACCATATCGGAATCGCCAGATACTTTATCGTTATCATATAAGCTATAGGCAGAAATATCGGCAGCTTTACCAGAGATTATTTTGATTCTTAAAGTGGAGGATGGAACCGAAGTATTGCCTCCTGCGATGAGTTCTTTCACTAAGTAACGCTCCAATGTTATTGAATCAGCTATAGCCAACTGACTATCACAATGTTGAATAGTATAACTTACTGTTTCATATCAATTAAAAAATATAGTTCAAATATATACCGTTTCTGATACAGCAACGTTCAGCCTAATACTTTTTCCGTTTTACGATAATATTAAAAATATGACTGTTGGTAAGAAAATTAGCATCAAAGAGGTATAATATTACGTTATCTTGTTAGAATTCACCCCAAGAAATATTAATATTAATCTCACCCGCTCATCATGTTACTAGCCTAATCTATCTCATTTATGAAAGCGAGTAGGTTTTTGTCGGACTATCAGCCAGAAAATAACTGACTTGTCGAATAATTTCATCATAAACTAATCAGCCTATTAAACCCCCGCCCCAAAAGAAACATAACCCAATAAAACAAAAGAAAATTTCACTATTAAAGATTCATTCTTTTGTAAAAAAATGAAATGTAATCTATACAAAATGACGCTTTGGTTAAGATATAATTTTACTGATTAGTGCTAAAAATCTTTGACTGACAAAATGATGATAAATTCACTCCAATGTATAAAAATACTCTTTTCAATGAAAATTGCCCACGAACTAAAAGTTTTATCTATCAATATCGCAATATAATGTAATATACCCACGGTTTTTATCTAAAAATGCAATAATACAAATTCAGATCAATGTGATTAAGGAAACGTCTCATGTTGCTATTTACCGAAGGATTATCGTCACAAAGAGAAATCATTGCTGAGATAAAAGCCCTTTTTCCATCTCTGTTCGTTGTGTCCACGCACTCCCAAGAGCGCCCCGAAATTCATGCGTTTTCTGACCGCACAGAAGCAGAGCCTAAAAGTGCCGATCTCCGTCTGGCCTTTTTACGTGATGTTATCGACAAATATGGCATAAAGCTGATTCATGCAGGCAAGCATACCTTATGGTATGAAGCACATCGTAATATCATTGAATCTCTGGGTGTCTCGTTGGTAACGGGCGTTTCTGATGCAGAGATGTTTAACGTTGCTGACAGCAAAATTCGCTTTGCTCAGTTGATGAAGCAACACCAACTTCCGGTTGTGCCTTCAATAGAAATTACCGATGTGGATCAGTTAGAAGCTGAACTTAAATCCCGTCCTTTTGGTAACGATGTTCTGTATTGCGTTAAACCTGTCAAAGGCATTTACGGTATGGGCTTCTGGAAACTTTCAGATGAGACTCCCGCAGCACGATGCTTTTACGACACAGACTCACGCATGGTAAATACCTGCATCTTCTTGCATGCCATGAAACAAACCAATGACTTTAAACCGTTGGTATTAATGCCCTATTTAGATGGCCCTGAACGCTCAGTTGATATGGTTGTCAGGCAAGGCGTCACCGTTAAAGCCGTTGCTCGGGTTAAAAATGGATCTTATCAAACGTTTGAAGAATCAGGGGCAGCGATTGACTTAGCTATCACTTGCGCCTCGGTACTCAAAGCTGACGGTATTGTTAATGTCCAAACCCGTAATGCACCCGATGGAAGCCCGGTTTTATTGGAGATGAATCCCCGTCCATCAGGCGGTATTGGCTACTTAGGCCATTCAGGTATCAGCCTGCCTGCACTGTTTGTCCAAACCTATCTTGATATTAAACCAACAGTGAGTGCCACAAACCCTCTCCTGCCCAATATCAAAGTTCGCCCTTTAACGCAGGCCATTATTGTTTAATGACAGGAATGGTTTTCTCTTCATATCATCAGGGAATCGAATGTTAACAATTGAGTTATCAACCGGTATCATTTCAGTCCGTTCTGACCAATCCACAGACTTTAGTGCTCTGTTTGAAATGGCAGAAAGAAGCAATCCTAAACGTTCTTTTCTGTTTGTCAGTAAGGTGCTGGGAAAACATATCCCGGTAACTCCGTCAGCAATGAAGGCTAGTCATCATGCCTTAGCGGCGAAAATCCCTACGGACTTGCCACAACCCATACTCTTTATCGGCATGGCTGAAACTGCCGTGGGGTTAGCCGCGGGCGTACATCGGGAATATACGCGGTCTGGGAGTCAGGCCTGTCTGGTCACCTCTACGCGCCATCCGGTCGACGGCGAATTGTTTTGTGAATTCAAAGAGAATCACAGCCATGCTACCGACCATCTGATTTATCTTCCTGAAGACCCACAGCTCCGTGAGATGTTTTTGAATGCTCGTTCGTTGATTCTCGTTGATGATGAAGCCACTACCGGTAATACCTTCGGTAATCTTTACCAATCATTATTGACCGCAGGCCTGTCAAACCTGTCGCAAATCATTACAGTAACGCTAACCAACTGGAGTGATGGTGCATTAGCTAAACGGTTAGATATCCCAGTAAATGAAGTCAGCCTGATATCTGGCGCTTGGTCATGGCAGCCTAAAGAAGATGCTCCCATCCCGGTGATGCCATCAGTTAATGTAACGGCCCGTGGGTTAGCCCCAATGGCCGTTCAACAAAACTGGGGGCGATTAGGCTGCAACCAGCATAGATTAACGCTCAAGCAGGATGGCTCTTCGTATATTGGGAAAAAAGTACTGGTTTTAGGTACCGGTGAATTTATGTGGCAACCATTTCTGTTAGGCGAACAGTTGGAAGCTGCCGGCGCTGAGGTATATCTCAGCTCTACCACACGCTCACCGATTGCTATTGGTATGGCGATCAAATGCGGCGTTGCCTTCTCCGATAACTACGGGCTGGGTATTGCGAATTATATGTATAACATTGTTCCTGATGAGTACCAGCACATCTTGCTGTGTAGCGAAACGCCTGCATCATTTATTGACCCTGAACTGCTGGCCTATCTCAGTCGTGGTAAAGCAACGCTGGAGGTTATTGTCCATGATTAACACCTCACAACCTATCGCCCTGATTGATTTGGATGACACCATTTTTCAAACCAAGCGCAAAATGCTGAATGAGCTAAATATTGAGCCAAAACACGTAGGGGCTCTAGACAGGGAATATCAGCCCCGTAGTTTTATGTCGGAAAAACAGTTCAATTTGATAAGTTGGCTCTTAAGCACCTCAGAAACCATTCCCGTCACAGCCAGAGGTACCGAAGAACTATCAAGAGTCCAAGTACCGTTTACCAGTTGGGCGATTACCACACACGGCGCGGTGCTCCTTGATAAAGGCAAACAGCCAGATGAAGAGTGGAAAAACATTGTACTTAACAGACTGCAACCGCTCTCTCCACTGATCGTTCAACTTCGCGATGCCTGTGAGCAACTGTTAAACAAAATGCACGTTAACGGTTGGGCCAGAATCAACTATGAGTACGATCAACAGCCCATCTATTTTGTGATGAAACACACTGATAGCACCAAAACGGAAGAAATTTATCGGGTCGCCGATCGATTATTCAAAGAACAGGATTGCTCTGAGTTTTATCTGCACCGTAATGGCAATAATGTTGCCTTTTTGCCGCACTGTATTGATAAAGGTGAGGCGGTAAAACACCTGCTCGGTAGGTTACTGGCCGAGGCGCCAGATCGCCCAGTATTAGGCTTGGGTGATAGCACCAGCGACCATCGTTTTCTGCATTTATGTGACTGGTTTGGCATGCCTAAAAATAGTCAGTTATCACAATTTCTATCATCTTTAATTACGTAAATTGGAGTTAACGTGACATTACGCGGATTTTCCGGATCTTATCCCACCGAATGGATAAATTTTCTCTTAAACACCGTCGTTACTGAGTTGACGTCAGTAGAAGAAAAAGAGCGATTGATTCAAAGCGGAGAGAAACACTATTCAGATATGCTCAGTGAAGAACCTGAGCCCAGCGCATTTCATCTTGAACTTTACCAAGGCGCGCTAGAGGCGGGAAGTTATCGGCTGGCCACTGAAGTGATGACATTAGCCAAAGCGCTGGTCAAAAACCTGCCAAACCAGGAGATTGTATTAGTTAGCCTGGTCAGAGCCGGTGTTCCTCTCGGCGTTTTGCTACATCTGGCGCTAAAAAAATTAGGTGTTCGTTCATTTCATTATGGCATCAGCATCATCCGCGATCGGGGTATTGATGACGTAGCCATGACGCAAATAGAACAACAGCATGGTACGCAAGGTATCGTATTTGTCGATGGTTGGACCGGTAAAGGTGCCATTACCCAAGAGCTACATCGCTCACTATCCATGCGCTCAGGCTATCCAGAACGCAACCGCTTAGTGGTGCTGGCAGATGTTTGTGGTAGCGCATGGTTAAGTGCATCTACTGATGATTGGCTGATTCCCTTTGGCATTCTGGGAGCCCCTATCTCCGGGCTGATATCGCGTTCAATTTGGTCAAGTGATGACTATCATGGCAGCGTCCTGTGTAATCATTTAACAAAATTTGACTGCAGTGTTTCTTTTATTAATACCGTAACGCAAAAATGGAATGATATTGATATCACTGCGATTAAAGCAGCGATATGTGACGATCCCGCAGTTTATCCCCTACTAAAGATGAGCCAGCATACCGTTACTTCACTGGCTAACAAGTATGAAATCAGAAATCTTAATCGTATAAAGCCGGGTATTGCGGAAGCGACGCGCGCCGTATTGAGACGGCTCCCCGACCATGTTTTAGTGCGTTCTAAAACCGATAGTGATGTTTCTCTCCTCATGTATCTGACCGAAAAATTATCCATCCCCGTACAGGAAGTCGGAGATGCTATCGCCCCTTATCGAGCTATTACCATTATTAAAAAAGTAGGTAAAGAATGATTACTCCCTATGATTTAGGTGCAACATTGTATATGCCCGCCACCAGAAACGACCTGTTTCAGGTGATCGCGCAAAATAAGTACCCCAATTTAAAGTCATTGGTTATCTGTCTTGAAGATGCGGTTATTGAGAAAGAGATTAAGCTGGGAATTGAAAACCTCAGCCAATTGTTGGCCAACATCGCAGATCTCACTCTGAAAGATGCCCCGCTGATATTTATCCGCCCGCGTAATATTTCTATGGCTAATATGCTGATAGCTGGGCTGGATCTCAGCAAAATTACTGGATTCGTTCTGCCTAAATTCGAACTTGAACAGGTTGATGAATGGAGTAAAACATTATCCAGTACACATCTTTTCGCTATGCCAACGCTGGAAACAGCAGACTGCTTTGATGCCACCAAGATGAATATTCTGGCGACCACCATGCGTAACGATGGCTATTTTTCCAAGAAAACCATTGTGTTACGGATTGGTGGTAATGACTTGATGCATGTCTTGGGCATTCGTCGCAATCGTTCCAGAACGTTGTACGATGGCCCACTAGGCTATGTGATCAAAATGATTGTCTGTATATTTGGCGCTCAAGGGTTTTATATGACGGCTCCAGTATGTGAAATTATCGATTCCCCAACGGTGCTGCTGGCCGAATTGGAAATTGATAATGAGCATGGACTGGTTGGAAAAACCGCTATTCATCCCAAGCAAATAGAGCATATCAATAATACGTTTAAGGTTGAGATCACTGATTACCTTGATGCTCTAAAAATCCTCAATAGTAACAGTGCCGTTTTCCAGTCCAACGGTGCTATGTGTGAACCAGCCACTCACCATATGTGGGCGAAAAATATTATTGCTCGTTCTCAATCTTATGGTTTTACGGATGAAGTCCCACATTCTCTATATGAACAACATTTAGCAGAAAAAATTATGTGATCTTCTGATAGAATTTTTACCATTATTATCACTGATTCACTGCCCAATAAGGGACGGATCATTTAAACATTTGGATGTTAAACGTTGAGCATCAAGATTAAACCGGAATTATACAAACTGTCGATGGCTAACCCCCTGCACTGGATTGCTACGGGTTTTGGCTCTGGCCTGTCTCCAAAAGCACCTGGCACTTTTGGTTCTCTGGCAGCAATCCCCTTCTTTTATTTGCTGCAGATGTTACCAATGCAGGCCTATTTGGTGATGCTAGTGCTCACCTTTGCTCTTGGCGTCTGGGCTTGCCAGTCTGCAACGGACGCCATCGGGATGGACGATCATGGTGCCATTGTCTGGGACGAGTTTGTTGGTATGTGGATCACCTGTATTGCGCTACCCCAAGGATTTATCTGGATGATCGCAGCGTTTGCTACCTTCCGCTTTTTTGACATACTGAAACCCTGGCCTATCCGCTGGTTTGATAGCCATTGCACCGGGGGCTTTGGCATCATGATTGATGATGTTATTGCGGGGCTCATTGCTTTTGGCGTCATACAGGCAGCATATCATCTGGTGTAACCGCCAATTCAGCACTTGCTTCCTGTTGAATGATGGCCACCTGTAGTTCAATAACGGCCAATACATGAAGCAATTGCTGCTGGTTTAACCCACCAAAGCCAAAAAACAGCAGCGGTGAGGATACCGTTTTCAGCCAGGCCACCTCCGAACCATTCGCCAGCTCTACCAGAGTATCAAAACGAATATTTTCTAGCAGGCAGCGCTCACGCAGTTGTTCGACCTGTTTCACCGTGAGAGGACATACCAATGTGAGGTGCAACCCATTTTCAATACCCAGAATTCGTCCCTGTGGGAAAATGCGCTGTAGCCCCTCTACCAGTATGCGCTGACGATTGGCGTATTCCTGTTCCAACTTACGCAAATAGCTGTAATAACGCTGGTCATGCATGAAATCAGCCAAAAATTGCTGCTGTAACCAATTACTTCCGCTATTACTTAACGCTTTCATATTTTGAACGGATGTCAAAATCGCGTCTGGACACACCATATACCCCATTCGCATACCCGGCCCCAACGTTTTAGAAAAAGTACCGATATAGATCACCCGGTCGTCTTCATCCATGGCTTTCAATGCAGGCAAAGGCGTACTGTTATAGGAAAAAACCGAATCGTAATCATCTTCAATAACATAAGCTCCGGTCTTTTGCGCCCAAGTCAGTAAAGCGCAGCGGCGCTCAAGAGAAAGGGTTCCACCAACCGGGTATTGATGTGAAGGTGTGACATAGCAAAGCTGAGTGGGACGAGAAGGAAGATGCTCAACCTGAATCCCGTGTTCATCGACCGCGACCGTTTCTACTTCAGCCTGATAATAATCAAATAAATGCCACGCCCCGGAATAACAAGGGGACTCGGTGACAACTCTGCAACTTTTGGTATTGAGAATAAAAAGCTGGGTAAGTAAAGCCAGCCCCTCCTGAATCCCATTAATCACAATCACATTTTCTGGCTGGGTTTCAATACCGCGAGTCAGACGCAGAAATCTGGCTAATTCTGTACGTAACGACATCAATCCCTGAGGAGAATGGTAACGAGTTAGCAAATGATGTTTAGAGTTGCTGGCTGAATTATTCCACTTTCGCCAACTTGGCCATGGAAAAGCATGAGGATCGGGAACGCCCAATCGACAATAAAGTTCAGGCGTCGTCGGAGAATAGACATCTTGGCCTACGCTGGCTGGCATGAGCTTAACCGGCTCTCTGGCATTCTCTATGCGCGCAGACTGAGGCGCTTTTTGTATTGCGCTACTGAAAACCACCTCATAGCCAATGCCTGGGCGGCTTTTAACATAACCATTTTGAATCAGCTTGTCATAAGCCATAACGATCGTAATGCGTGCCACATTCAAATTGCGGGACAGCTCGCGAATCGATGGCAACCGATAGCCAACGGGTAATTCTCCCTGCAGCAAAGCCTGGTGTATGGTCTGAAATATCTGTTGCTGTAAAGGAGTACCCGATGATGGGTCCAGATGAATATCCAACATACTAAACCGCCATTTTCATCAAATTAAGATCGAATAAAAGCCATAGTCGCATCATAAGGGAGAAACATCCCGAAAAAATTGATACTAACCCTATAGTGTTATCTGTTCCTATCTACAACATCTCCCTGTCTCTATCTGTTGACGACCGTTTCCCGTTAACGTTATTAAAAAACAGAGAGATAACTATGTGTAAGCTAAATAAAAAAACAATATCACTGATGTTCAGTGGTGCTTTACTGATGCTGTTATTAATTTGGGGAAGCTATCAGGGCATTCATTACACCAGCAAAACCGAGTTTTGCCTCTCCTGCCATTCCATGAGCATACCAGCAAAAGAGTATCAGGAAAGTGTCCATTTTAAGAATGCTTCCGGCGTAAGGGCGGAATGCAAAGACTGCCACATTCCGCCCGGAATTATTCCGACACTGGTCCGTAAAACTCAGGCAGTAGGCGAACTTTATTATCAATGGGTCTCCCCTTCTATCGATACTCCAGAGAAATTTGAAGCTAAACGAGCCGAATTGGCCCATAAAGAGTGGTCTCGTATGGCGGCAAACAATTCTGCTGCCTGTAAATCCTGCCACAGTTATCAAGCGATGGATCATGGCAAGCAATCCGCCGCCGCCGCACAACAAATGACCACCGCAGCAGGGAAAGATAGCCAATGTATCGACTGCCATAAAGGCATTGCACACCGTAAACCGGATATCAGTAGCGGTTTTCGTGATGATTTCAATAAGCTTCAGCAACAGGCACAACAATTACCTGAAAGCCATGAGCTATTCACGCTGAGCGATAAAAAGATCACCGCGGCGGTCAATGGTGAAGCCGGTAAAGCCCAGCTAATGCCAGCCACAAAAGTCACCGTACTGGCACATCAGGATCAGCAAGTACAAATAGAAATCACCGGCTGGCGTGAAAGCAGTGGCCGGGGAAGAGTGATCACCCAATATCCCGGCAAGCGCGTATTCAGCGCCGTACTGGATGATTCGCTCCTACCGGCAGTAAAAGTCCTTAGCCAACAGGAAGACCCAGTTTCCCACCAGCAGTGGGAACAGATTAGCGTTACCGCTTGGACATCCCAAGAAGGATTCAGCGCCAATCTACAACCCGTGTGGCAATACGCAGAGAGTATGTTGAAATCCACCTGCAGTTCCTGTCACAGCACACCCCCGACGACTCAATATAACGCCAACGGCTGGATTGCTGGATTAAAAGCCATGTCCACCTATTACCGATTATCCAAGCAGGAAGAGAGCACCTTGCTGAAATACCTGCAAACCCATGCCAGCGATACCAAAGAATAAAAATACAATGAGGATATTTCTATGAGTTTTCAAAAAATTAGTTCATCAAGACGTCGTTTCATTCAAGGCATGATGGCCACCGGAGCCCTGAGTGCTATCACCACCGGTCCATTAATGGGCCGGGCTTGGGCGGCCGAAGCCAGCCCAGAACAGTGGATTCAATCCGGCTCTCACTTCGGTGCGTTTGAAGCCAAAGTGGTGAATGGTGAATGGGTTGATACACGTCCATTTAAACATGACAAATTTCCTTGTGACATGCTGAAGGCGGTAAAAGAGATCGTCTATAACCCCTCTCGCGTTCGCTATCCCATGGTTCGCCTTGACTGGCTGCTCAAACGCGAAAAATCCGATCGCTCACAGCGTGGTGATAATCGTTTCGTGCGTGTTACTTGGGATCAGGCGCTGGATCTATTCTGGCAAGAACTGGAACGAGTACAGAAGCAATACGGTTCATCTGGCGTATTTACTGGTCTTGCCGACTGGCAGATGGTCGGTAAATTACACAAAGCTGGCGGTGCGATAGACCGAGCGCTCGGTATGCACGGCAGCTATGTGACTACCGTAGGTGACTACTCTGCGGCGGCGGCTCAGGTAGTGCTTCCACATGTGATTGGTTCACTTGAAGTGTATGAACAGCAAACGTCATTACCGCTGGTGATTGAAAATACCAATACCATCATTCTTTGGGGCTGTGACCCAATAAAAAATCTGCAGATTGAGTATCTGGTTCCTGACCACGAGCCTTTTGGCTACTGGCAACAAATCAAAGATAAAGTGTCTCAGGGGAAAATGAAGGTGATCAGCATCGATCCGGTGCGCAGCAAAACGCAAAATTATCTGGGCTGCGAGCAGTTGGCGCTCAATCCGCAGACGGATGTAGCACTCATGCTGGGTCTGGCCCATACCTTGTATAGTGAAAAACTCTACAATGCAGATTTTGTGAAAGAATACAGCGTTGGTTTTGATCAGTTCCTGCCTTATCTTATGGGTGAAACTGACAAACAGCCGAAAGATGCCAAGTGGGCCGCCGCCATTTGCGGTATTGATGCAGAAAAAATACGTGAATTAGCCCATCAGTTAGTTAAAGGTCGTACCCAATTTATGGGGGGATGGTGTGTACAACGAATGCATCACGGTGAGCAATATCCGTGGATGCTGGTGGTTCTAGCAACTATGGTGGGTCAAATTGGCTTGCCCGGTGGCGGAGTGGGATTTGGCTGGCACTATAACGGTGGTGGCACGGTCACCTCTAAAGGGCCGGTGTTGTCTGGCCTAGGTGGATTAAGCCACCCACCAAAAGCGGTTCATGCCGCGGATTTTCGTGGCGCATCGCCACACATTCCCGTTTCCCGCATGGTGGACTGTTTACTCTCTCCGGGTAAAAAACTGGCCTTCAATGGCGAAACACTTACCTTCCCAGATATAAAAATGGCTATTTTCACCGCCGCTAATCCATTCCATGCCCAGCAAGATCGCAACCGCATGATAGAAGCTTGGAAAAAGCTTGAAACCATCATTGTCCTTGACCACCAGTGGACGGCTTCCTGTCGCTTTGCCGATATTGTCCTACCGGTTACCACCCGCTATGAACGTAACGATATCGAGCAATTTGGTACCCATTCCAATAAAGGACTGATGGCCATTCGCCAAGTGGTTAAACCACAATTTGAAGCACGCCACGACTTCGATATTTTTACCGATTTGTGTAAGCGTTTTAATCAGAATGAAATTTACAGCGAAAAACTGACAGAAATGCAGTGGATTAAACGTCTGTATGACGAAGGCCGTAAGCAAGGTCAAGATACGGGTGTAACCATGCCTGATTTTGACACCTTCTGGAATGGTGAAGGTTACATCGAATATCCGGCAGGAACGCCGTGGGTGCGTCATGGTGAATTCAGAGAATCACCGGATCTCAACCCGCTGGGCACCCCGTCTGGGCTGATAGAGATATACAGTAAGACCATCGCCGGATTCAACTATCAGGATTGTCCAGGCCATCCAGTCTGGCTGGAGCCGTTTGAACGCAGCCACAGCGGCAAACAGGCTGAAGCATATCCACTTCACCTGCAATCCTGCCATCCGGATAAGCGCTTACATTCTCAAATTTGCTCCAGCGATAACTATCGCAAGACTTATGCTGTCAACGGGCGTGAGCCGCTGTATATCAGCCCGGCTGATGCAAAAGCGCGTGGGCTGAAAAATGGCGACATCGCCAGAGTATTTAATGCCCGTGGGCAGGTATTAGCCGGCGTAGTTATCAGCGAAGATTACGTGACGGGAGTGGTTCGTATTCATGAAGGTGCCTGGTATTCCCCACTAGAAGGCGGCAAAGCCGGTACGCTTTGCACCTATGGCGACCCTAACGTACTGAGTGCGGATATAGGAACATCTCAGCTTGCTCAAGGCCCTTCCGCTCATACGGCCATTGTACAGGTTGAACGCTATCAGGGAACCATCCCTGCCGTAACCGGTTTTGGTGGTCCTCAACAGGTTCAAGGTACGCATGCATGATAAGAACTGATAATCTGGCCCGGGAACGGGCCAATATTTACCGTTGGTTTGCTTGCCTGCTGTTTCAGGAGCTCTCGGTTACGGATATAGCGTCATTGAACTCACCGGAACTTCAGCAACTACTGCGCGGGCTGAAATCGATTCCTGAGCTGCACCTTCCTGCCGATTTATTTCGGCGTAAATTGAAGGCGTTAGCCAACCGCCCGAACAATCAGCTTGAACTGGCTGCCGATTATGCAGAATTGTTTCTGATGGCTCCACCGAGTGGGGTTTCTCCCTACGCCGGACACTATCCGCATAGCTCCCCGGCGGAAGAACGGATCCTGATGGATCAATGGCTAAATCGTCTGAAACAGCAAACCAGCAACAATGAGGCGGCGGATCATCTGGCCGTGCAACTTGCCGTAATGGCATTATTGATTGAATCACTCGATGACCTGTCGCCTTCCTTTACTTCACAACGTCAATACCTCAACGAGCGTTTACTTAGCTGGTTACCTAGCTTGGTTAAATTATGTCAACAACGAGATAAATTTGGCTTCTATTCATCACTGCTTCGGTTACTCAAAAGCTATATTTTGCAAGATGAACAGTATTTAACTGAGTGCATTCATACATCATCTTCATCGATACAAACCCCATAAACCACGTTTTTCTTACCAATAACCATTCCATAATAGAAGGTTATTGGTAAGTTCTCCCCAAAAAAACCATCTAAGTAATATTAAGAAAATGCGATAAACAGGTATAACAATAAGTAAATCTACCGGTTTTTTTTAGGACTGAAAGTGTGTGGAATTAGCGGTCATCCCCCGGCAAAATACCTTCCAAGCAAGCATGGCTCAGCAGCGTTAACGCTTCATCAATGAGTCGATGACTATTCCAATTTTGTCTTAGAGGTACCAAATAGTGAAACTGAATATTATCAATAAATATACTGTTCCTGGCCTGATAGCTGTTGTTTTTGGATTTGGTGCTTTTCAGGCTTATCACACTTATGACAACCACCAAAGCTACACCTTAAGCAGTACCACCAAACATGCGAATAAAGCAAAAATGGATGTTGTTGCCGAGCCAACAAATCTGACGCTGTTTAGCCAGGCAACCACCGCACCTAAAAATGCCGTTCAGGCACCACCGGTCGCAGTAGAAGTTAGCGCCATTGTCTACAGCAGTGATACGGATTTATCGATGGCCACGCTCAAGCAAGGAAGTGAAGAAATTAACTATCGCGTTGGTGAAATGCTTAAAGGTTACAGTGACGTGTTTGTTGACTCTATTGATAAGGATGGGATCCATCTGCGTAATAAAGGCAACATGGAAACCGTGAAGTTAAAACAACCTGATTATATGAAAGGGCACGCAGTATAGTCAGGATGTTAACGATAAGTCCGAATAGCTCCGTTCTCACTCATCGTATCATAATGGAAGTATTAAGTTAGCAGACAGGGACTGTCTGGAAAAACTCGCTGCGTGATTTGGATGGTAATCGCAGTAATCAGGGAAGATATATCCCCTAAAATAAAGCCGTAGGGAAGCGGCTATGTTACAAGCAGGAAGCGATTAAAAGGATACGTTGCACAATCGGGATGATGCAGTAACAGCTAATGAGCCTCGTCGTTATCGCTGTTATTGATGTGCATAATAGAACGGCCCCGCCAGTTATGGTGGGGCCGTTTTTTTATATCTTCCGAAAAATTAATCAGAAAACTTCATCAGCTTACAAAGCAGCGATGATCGCCTTCTGATCCAGCAGTTTGGCTTTATCGTCGATAAAGGTAGCTAAACGCTCACGCTCTTTAGCCACAACCGCTTCCGGAGCACGAGAAACAAAACCTTCATTTTCCAGCTTGCTCTCAATACGCTCAATTTCTTCTTCGATGCGCGACACTTCTTTCGCCAGACGCTCCAACTCAGCGGCTTTATCTACCAGACCCGCCATTGGAATTAACAGCTCGGCACCTTCCACCAGTTTGGTTACAGAAACCGGGCCTTTATCACCGGCTGGCAGAATGGTCATCGACGACAGACGCGCCAGCGTTTTAATAAAGTTCTCGTTTTCCATCACTCGGCTTTGAGCTATCGGACTGGCTTCACGCAGTAACACATCTAGCAGTTTACCCGGCGCAATATTCATCTCGGCACGGATATTACGCACCGCAACGATGGCCTGCTTGATCCACTCCAGTGAATCCCGAGCGGCTTTATCGTCCAGCGCTGCATCATACTCCGGCATTGGTTGCAGCATGATGGTATCCGCAGTGATGTTTTTCAACAGTTTCACGCGCTGCCAGATAGTTTCGGTGATAAATGGAATGATTGGATGCGCTAAACGCAGTAATGACTCCAATACGTGGACCAGCGTATGACGAGTACCGCGCAGCGCTGTTTCAGAACCTGAATTCATCACCGGCTTCGCCAGCTCCAAATACCAGTCACAGAACTGGTTCCAAGTAAATTCATACAGAATGTTGGCAGCCATATCGAAACGATAGCTATCCAGTGCCTCACGATAGACTTTCACCGTCTGGTTAAACTCCGCCAGAATCCAGCGATCTGCCAGCGAAAGCTCTTTCTCTCCACCGTTTTGACCACAATCCTGATCTTCAGTGTTCATTAATACAAAGCGGCTGGCGTTCCACAGCTTGTTACAGAAGTTACGGTAACCTTCCAGACGTTTCATATCCCAATTGATATCGCGACCGGTTGAGGCTAACGCCGTCAACGTAAAACGCAGGGCATCCGTACCGTGCGCTTCAATACCGTCCGGGAATTGCTTCTCGGTGCGCTTACGGATTTTCTCCGCCAGTTGCGGCTGCATCATGTTACCGGTGCGTTTTTCTAACAGGCCATCCAGAGAGATACCGTCTATCATATCCAGCGGATCAATAACGTTACCCTTGGTTTTGGACATTTTCTGTCCTTCATCGTCACGGATAAGGCCTGTCACGTAGACGTTTTTAAACGGTACCTGTGGTTTGCCATTTTCATCTTTAATAAAGTGCATGGTCAGCATGATCATGCGGGCAATCCAGAAGAAGATAATATCAAAACCACTAACCAATACATTGGTTGGGTGGAAGGTACGTAAATCCTCTGTATTTTCCGGCCAGCCTAGGGTTGAGAAAGTCCATAACCCGGAGGAGAACCAAGTATCCAGCACGTCTTCGTCCTGAGTCAGCACCACGTCAGCCGGGATGTTATTCTCTTGGCGCACTTCTTCTTCGTTACGGGCAACGTATACGTTGCCTTCTGCGTCATACCACGCAGGGATACGGTGTCCCCACCATAATTGGCGGGAAATACACCAGTCCTGAATATCGCGCATCCAAGAGAAGTACATATTTTCATACTGCTTAGGCACGAACTGAATATCGCCATTTTCAACCGCTTCAATGGCAACTTTGGCCAGAGGAGCAGTACGTACATACCATTGGTCGGTTAGCATAGGTTCGATAACCACACCGCCACGGTCGCCATAAGGAACCGTTAAGTCATGCGGTTTAATCTCTTCCAGCAGGCCAAGACCATCAAAGGCGGCAACCACGGCTTTACGTGCGGCAAAACGCTCTAACCCACGCAGCTCAGACGGTAACGCATCGAGATAAACTTCACTTGGTTCACCATTGGTATCAAATATCTCTGCGCTATCGCGGATATCGCCATCGAAGGTCAGAATATTGATCATTGGTAGAGCGTGACGACGTCCAACTTCATAGTCGTTAAAGTCATGGGCCGGGGTGATTTTCACACAGCCGGTACCTTTTTCCATATCCGCATGTTCATCACCCACCACCGGAATACGGCGATTTACCAGCGGCAGGACAACATACTTGCCGATAAGGTCTTTATAGCGAGGATCTTCTGGATTAACGGCTACGCCGGTATCGCCCAGTACCGTTTCAGGACGCGTGGTGGCAACCACCAAATAATCTTTACCGTCCGCGGTTTTTACGCCATCGGCCAGTGGATAGCGCAGGTGCCACATGGAACCTTTGGTTTCACGGTTTTCTACTTCCAGATCGGAAATCGCCGTACGCAGTTTTGGATCCCAGTTAACCAATCGTTTACCGCGATAAATCAGGTTCTCTTTGTGTAGGCGAACGAATACCTCTTTTACCGCATTAGAGAGGCTTTCATCCATGGTAAAGCGTTCACGCCCCCAATCGACGGAAGCACCTAAACGGCGCATTTGGCCGGTGATGGTGCCACCTGATTCGGCTTTCCACTGCCAGATTTTGTCGATAAAGGCTTCACGGCCGTAGTCGTGACGCGTTTTGTTCTCTTCAGCAGCAATTTTACGCTCCACCACCATCTGGGTCGCGATACCTGCGTGGTCAGTTCCTGTCTGCCAAAGGGTATTTTTTCCCTGCATGCGCTGATAGCGGATCATGGCATCCATGATGGTCTGCTGGAATGCGTGTCCCATATGCAGGCTACCGGTTACATTCGGCGGAGGAATGACGATGCAGTAGCTTTCTTTGCTGGTGTCGCCATTCGGCTTAAAGTAGCCACTCTCTTCCCAATGTTGATAGAGGGACTGTTCGATGTCTTGCGGGTTATATGTTTTTTCCATGGTATTTTTATATCATTCAGATGGTTGGCGGCGTTGCCGTAGACAGATTAAAACCGACGCTGCGATAAACTTTATAACGTTCGCGCGCCAACTGCTTTAAATCGTCTTCATGTGGAACAAAGTCTATCACTTCATAGAATGCCGTAGCAAAATCTGGAAATTGACTCTGTAGATTAATCAGAAGATCCCGTGGTGCGTTGCTGCGTTTACCGGGCCAGCACAGCTCCACCGGCGCTCCATATTTAGGGCCTTCACCGGCCAGGTTATGAGGAACAAACCGATCGGTATCCAACGTCCATAGTGCTTCATCCAACTGCTCTGCCTGTTGTTGGGTTTCGCAGGCGATGAGTACGCGTTTCCCCATGCGCCAACGTTCAGCCACAATGCTACAGGTCAGCGCTTCGCAGGCTGAGAGCCCCTGTGATGAGTTGCTGTGGTCGAGCAGATAAAATGATGCTGTTTTCATAGTTGGCGTTGGGTGATCACTTTGTTTAGTCGTTAAGGCATACCGTGATTGTTGAGTTGATAAGTTAGCTTCAGAGGATATTCCGGCCGTAAATACAATGTCTACATATGGGCATTGTGCCCAGCCGGAAGACCGCCCGTACTTAGCATCGGAGCACGTCGGGCCTAGTCTGCCTACGGGCACTTACAAAATACCGAAGGTATTTTGCCCTTCGGGCCAGCGCTAGCGCTGTTCAAACAGGCAAAGCCTGTTTGTCGTTGGCTTACGCCAAGTCGACCCCACGGCAGCCTCTCCCTCGATTAGCTTTATTTATAACTTAATAACTTAAGGAGCACGCGTGGCGTGCTCCTTTAATCACATAGATTGACATGATAATACCATGTCATACAGGTAACAGAAATAAACAACGTACGGCTTATATCAGTGCCTGTTACTCGTCGTAGCTTTGGCCTGAGCGGTTAAGCAAGAACTGGGTTAGTAAGGCTACCGGACGTCCTGTTGCGCCTTTGGCTTTACCTGAGCGCCATGCGGTGCCGGCGATGTCTAGGTGTGCCCAGCTGTATTTGCGGGTAAAGCGGGAGAGGAAGCAGCCCGCAGTAATCGCGCCCGCAGGACGACCGCCGATGTTGGCCATATCAGCAAAGTTAGACTCTAACTGCTCCTGATACTCATCTCCCAACGGTAAGCGCCATGCGCGGTCGCCGGCCTGTTCGGATGCGCCGATCAGTTCGGATGCCAATGGATTATGGTTCGACATCAGGCCTGTGATTTGGTGGCCTAAGGCAATAACGCAGGCACCGGTCAGGGTGGCGATGTCGATAACCACTTCGGGTTCAAAGCGCTCAACGTAAGTTAATACGTCACATAACACTAAGCGACCTTCTGCATCGGTATTCAGCACTTCCACGGTCTGCCCGGACATGGTGGTCAACACATCGCCCGGACGGTAGGCTCGTCCACCCGGCATGTTCTCACAGCCAGCCAGCACCCCGATGATATTGAGCGTGAGTTTCAGCTCTGCCACTGCGCGCATGACGCCATATACTGACGCCGCGCCGCACATATCATATTTCATCTCATCCATGCCTTCGGCAGGTTTGATGGAAATACCACCCGAGTCGAACGTCAGTCCTTTACCCACTAACACGATAGGCTTAGCATCCGCGACCGGATTGCCTTTGTATTCAATCACTGACATCAGCGATTCATTCTGGGAACCATGACCTACCGCTAAGTAAGCATTCATTCCTAGCTCTTTCATCTGCTGTTCGCCAATGACTTTAGTCATGATATTTTCACTGAACGCATCAGCCAATTGACGAGCTTGGGAAGCTAGATAAGCAGCGTTACAAATATTTGGCGGCATATTGCCCAAATCTTTTGCGACTTTTATACCGGCCGAAATCGCTAGACCGTGCTGGATGGCTTTTTCACCGCAGGTTAGCTCGCGACGGGTTGGTACGCTGAGTACCATTTTACGCAATGGACGGCGTGGCTCGACTTTATTGCTTTTCAACTGGTCGAAAATATACAGCGCTTCTTTAGTAGTTTCGACGGCCTGACGCACATTCCAGTAGGTGTTACGCCCTTTTACGTGCAGCTCAGTCAGGAAACAGACCGCTTCCATTGAGCCAGTATCGTTTAGGGTATTGATCGTTTTCTGCACCACTTGCTTGTACTGACGCTCATCAAGATCGCGCTCTTTACCACAACCGATTAATAAAATTCTTTCTGAAAGTATGTTGGGTACATGGTGTAACAATAAAGTTTGACCAACCTTACCTTCCAGTTCACCACGGCGAAGTAACGCACTAATATAGCCATCGCTGATCTTATCCAGCTGCTCGGCGATAGGTGACAGACGACGAGGTTCAAAAACACCGACGACGATACAAGCGCTACGTTGTTTTTCCGGGCTACCACTTTTTACACTGAACTCCATGCACTCTCCTGAATCTTAAAGAGACAAGGCAGGTGAGTTATGGATAGAATAGACAGATCCGTAACGCCCCTGCGGTTTTTATTAACGTGACACAAATAGTGTTAATATTTTATGCCCATTAATACTATTATTAGCAATATAGGCTGCCATTATGGTAGATGTTAGTAAAAATGGCGAATTAACGATGAAAGTATCGGCTTTCCTGTAAAAAAACAAGTTTTCACAGGCGTAATTAACTTGATAATCATTAGATATCTGATCCGGGAGACATTCAAGAGTCAAATCGCAATCCTATTTATCCTACTGCTGATCTTTTTTTGTCAGAAGCTGGTGCGGATTTTGTCGATGGCTGTTGACGGTGACATCCCGACGAACTTAGTTTTTTCTTTGCTTGGCCTCGGTATTCCCGAGATGGCGCAACTCATTCTGCCTCTGAGCTTATTCTTAGGCATTTTGATGACCTTCAGTAAGCTGTACTCGGAGAGTGAAATCACCGTGATGCATGCCTGTGGGTTGAGCAAAAACGTATTATTGATTGCCGCACTGGCCCTTTCGATACTGACCAGCGCAGCTGCCGGGATTAACTCGCTCTGGTTAGGGCCCTTGTCTGCTGTAAGCCAAGAGCGGATTATTGCCAATGCCAAAGCCAACCCAAGTTTAGGGGCGCTGGTTGAAGGGCAGTTTCAGCCCTCTCAGGATGGCAACGCCGTGCTGTTTGTTGGAAAAGTAGAAGGTAATGCGTTTACCGACGTTTTTCTGGCCCAATTACGCCCTTCAGGCAACCAGCGTCCTTCAGTGGTCGTGGCGGATAAAGGCCATATCATTGAAGACCCCAGCGGTAATCAGCGTATTCTTTTAGAGACGGGTACTCGTTATGAAGGCACCGCGCTACTGCGTGACTTCCGCATTACCGATTTCAGCCACTATCAAGCGCTTATCGGACATCAGGAAGCGATGCTTGATAACAGCGGCGTAGAACAGGCCAACATAACTTCACTGATAGCATCAGACAGTCATCAAGCCAAAGCCGAGTTGAACTGGCGTTTAACGCTAATCATCTCTGTGCCGCTGATGGCGTTGCTAGTCGTACCGCTGAGTGAAGTAAATCCACGTCAGGGCCGAGTAGTGAGTATGCTACCGGCGATGCTGTTATATTTGATCTATTTTCTGCTGCAAAGCTCATTAAAATCGAATGCCGGCCGTGGAAAAATCGATCCGATGATCTGGGTTTGGGTCGTCAACTTAGGCTATTTAGCACTGGGTATTTTATTAAATCTGTGGGATAGCCTACCTTCCCGCCGTCTACGTGCCCGGCTGAGAGGAGCGGTTTAATCTATGTTCAGCGTTTTAGACCGTTATATCGGCCGCACGATTTTCAGTACCATCATGAGTACCCTATTTCTGCTGGTCAGCCTGTCCGGAATTATCAAATTCGTGGATCAACTGCGTAAAACAGGAAAAGGGAACTATGATGCATTGGGTGCCGGCCTTTACACCCTGTTAAGCGTACCAAAAGACATTGAAATCTTTTTCCCGATGGCTGCACTGTTGGGCGCACTGTTAGGATTAGGCGCACTAGCAACCCGCAGCGAACTGGTGGTCATGGAGGCCTCCGGATTTACCCGGATGCAGATCGCTTCTGCGGTAATGAAAACCGCGATTCCTTTGGTGCTGTTGACCATGGCAATTGGTGAATGGATTTCTCCGCTGGGCGAACAAACCGCGCGTAATACCCGAGCCCAAATGATGTATGGCAGCTCACTGCTCTCTACTCGCGATGGCATATGGGCAAAAGATAAAAATGACTTTATCTATATTCAAAGCGTCGTGAAGGAAGATGAGCTCTCCGGCGTCAGCATTTATCATTTCGATAAACAGAGTAAGCTGCTGTCAGTGCGCTACGCGGGTACCGCGACTTACGATAAAAACAGCAACACTTGGCAGCTCTATCAGATCGACCAATCGGACCTTAGCCAACCGAATAAAATTATTGGCACTCAAACCCTAAACGAAGAATGGCAAACTAACCTAACGCCGGACAAACTGGGTGTGGTAGCCATGAATCCTGAATCGTTATCCGCCAGCGGACTGTATGAATACAGCAAATACCTGAAGCAAAGCGGTCAGGAATCTGCACGTTATCGACTCATCTTCTGGAACAAAGTGCTGTCGCCGCTATCCGTAGCCGTGATGATGCTGATGGCCTTATCGTTTATCTTTGGTCCGCTGCGTAGCGTACCAATGGGGATTCGGGTAGTTACCGGCATCAGCTTCGGCTTTATTTTCTATATGCTTGACCAAATTTTTGGCCCCCTCAGTCTGGTATATGGCGTGCCGCCATTTATTGGTGCGTTATTACCAAGCCTGTTATTTTTGATTATCAGTATTTTTCTGCTTAAACAAAAACGCTAAACCTCTTCACATGGCGGTGATAACCGATATCACCGCCATGTGCGTTTCCTGCTAATCATTAAAGAAGATTAAAGAGCGTTGAAACACCCTATACTCACAGGTAACATACCCGCTACTCACGGTTGATTAACTAATAGGGAAAGCGCCTTTATCATCATGACGTTATCATTGTTGCCCAAATTGCTTTTGATTCTGGCCGTGCTATTTAGCGCGCCGGGCTTTGCAATGGCTACAAACCATGATGCCTGTGCCCCTACATCCGTTACTCAAGAACACCATACCGCTATGTCACAGCATGATGCCCCAATGGAACACTGCGACGATAACGCACACTGCATGCTCTGTTTTTCCGTTGTTCCTTCCATGTCATTTTCTGTTGCTGCCTCAATCGGTCATGAGACCTATCGTGTCTCTGTCACGGCCTGGCACTCGCGCTCACTTCAACCAGAACCGCATCCTCCTAGAAGTCTCAACGTTTAAATCATCCTGTTTAAACCTGTTGAAGCGACTTATTGGACCTTTGTCCCTATTTTCGCCTTAACATTCAGATTTCAATCGCATGATGCAGCGACAGGCGCATCATTGCTCTGTTCATCTTTGATGATGAATAAGATAAGGGGAATATTATGAATCGTAGACTATTTTTAACCAAGTTAGCCGCCGCAGTCGGTACACTGGCCGCCGCTAAAGTCGTGGCACAACCCCACCATATAGAAAAGATGCCCTCTGGACACGATATGGGAAATATGCCTCATCACGGCATGGGTAATATGCCGATGGGAGGAATGCACAACGATAGCCTGCTGCCAGAATCAGCACTGCCGAAAAACCTTCCATTGCCAGATTTGAAAAAGCTGCTTAACGCCAGCGATAAACCAAACTATTTCAGCGCAACCCTCACGGCCAAGCCGGTTCGGGTACAGCTCACCCCACAAGTAGAAACCGAGTTTTGGGCCTATAACGACCAGATCCCCGGCCCCGCTATCGAAGTATTTGAAGGGGATACGGTAGAGATTCTATTTAAAAATGCGCTATCACAACCGACCACCGTGCACTGGCATGGACTGCCGGTTCCACCCGATCAGGACGGCAACCCACAAGACGAAGTCGCACCAGGCGCTTCTCGCGTGTATAAATTCACTCTACCGGAAGATTGTGCCGGTACTTACTGGTATCACCCCCATGGGCATCATACCGTAGCTGAACAAGCGTTCCGGGGTCTGGCTGGGGTATTTATCGTTAAACCTAAGCAAGATAGATTGGCACATATTCCGGTACAGAACTGGCTTATCTCCGATCTAAAACTCAATGCAGATGGTCAAATTGCACCAAACTCCATGATGGACTGGATGAACGGTCGAGAAGGACAGTTTGTTCTGATCAACGGTGCATCACACCCAAACATCACACTGGACCAGGCAACCCGTGCCCGGCTATGGAATGCCTGTTCGGGCCGCTATCTCAATCTGTCTCTTAATGATGCGGATATCTATCTGATTGGCACCGACGGCGGCCTGTTGGAACAACCTTATAAGCTCAGCACCCTGCTGCTAACGCCCGGTGAACGGGCAGAGATTCTGATTGTACCGAGAAAAACGGGCAAACAAAGCCTTCAGGCTCTGGCCTACGATCGCAGTAAAATGGGTTGCGCCACCGAAGAGGTCACCCGTTCTCTGGCATCCATTAACCTGAAAGAGAGTCAGTTACCTGAGTTACCGCAGAAGTTGGCAACCCTGCCGAATATGGGTAAAGCCAGCGCGATAAAAACGCTGGAATACTCCGAAACCATGGATATGAGCAAAGGCATGTCAGGAATGAACTTCCTGATTAACGGTAAAAAGCACGATCCAAAACGTATCGATCTCACCAGCAAAGTGGGAGAAGTCGAAGAATGGGAGATTTTCAATAACTCTCATATGGACCATAACTTCCATCTGCACGGAACGCAGTTTACCGTGGTCAACTACCAGCTCAACGGTCAGTCACGCCTGCCGGAATATATCGGCCGTAAAGACACCATCAACCTGAAGCCCTATGAACGCGTTCGCATCAAGCAGGTCCAGCAGCATAAAGGCTTGCGTATGTACCACTGCCATATTCTGGAACATGAAACGCTGGGCATGATGGGACAGTTGAATGTGATTTAAGCCAAAGCCGTACCCGGTGGCTGAAAGGCCACCACTTTTCGGCTATTTTCGAACCAGTCAGATGAAATTTAAGGGATAACGCTTGCGCGGTGTTGTCTGACAGGTATAATGCCGAAGTTTTCCGCATTCTTCTCAGTGCCTGAGTGGCGAAATCGGTAGACGCAGTTGATTCAAAATCAACCGCCTTCGGGTGTGCCGGTTCGAGTCCGGCCTCAGGCACCATTAGAATGTAAATAGACCTCAACTGAGGTCTTTTTTTATGTCTGAAATCCGCATTCCACCAGCCTTTTGATGCTTTTATATCCATTTTCAGTATACTCACATCGACCAGCATCAAGCTCTCAATATGGGTAAAAAGCTGGGTAACCTCGGTTCGATAAATAAGTTACCCATGAAAACAATAGAAAGGAGCAAGGATTATGGCTCTAACCGATGTAAAAGTACGTAGCGCAAAGCCTCTGGAAAAGATGTATAAGATTCCAGATAGCGGAGGATTAGTTCTTCTGGTTTATCCGAATGGTTCCAAGTATTGGCGCTTACGCTATCACTTCGGCGGCAAAGAAAAGATGTTCTCACTGGGTACCTACCCTGATATCACCCTTGCAGAAGCACGAAATCGACGGGATGAGAGCAGGAAGCAGATAGCTAACGGTATAGATCCTAGCGAAAAGAAGAAAACCGCGAAAACTAAACAGGCTAATACGCATACCTTTGAAGAAATCGCCAGAGCTTGGCATAGCAGCAATAAAAAATGGATACCAGCTCATAGTGCAAGAGTCATTAGAACCCTTGAATTAGAGATTTTCCCTTCAATTGGTAATAGTTATATCGCAGATTTAAAAACTTGCGACCTATTAGCCCCCATAAAGAAGGTGGAGCAATCAGGTCGATTAGATGTTGCTGCTCGTTTGCAACAACGAACTACGGCAATCATGCGCTATGCAGTACAGAACGGCATTATCGACTACAACCCAGCGCAGGATTTAACTGGTGCTATCGCTACCGGCAAGAAAGTCCACCGCCCTGCACTTCCTTTCGATCGAATCCCTGAACTACTTACACGTTTAGATAATTACCAGGGAAGATATTTAACCACTCTGGCAGTAAAATTAACCTTACTTATTTTTATCCGTTCCAGCGAACTTCGCTTTGCTCGTTGGTCAGAGATCGATTTTGAGCGGGCTCTTTGGACAATACCGGGAGAACGTGAAGAGCTGGAAGGTGTTAAACACTCACATAGAGGCTCAAAGATGAAAACAACTCACCTTGTTCCCCTTAGTAGACAGGCCATGGAGATCTTAAAGCAGATACATCAAATTAGCGGTGACCACGAGCTTATCTTTATTGGCGACCATAACGCCAATAAACCAATGAGTGAAAATACGGTAAATAAGGCTTTACGAGTGATGGGCTATGACACCAAGACAGAGGTATGCGGTCACGGCTTCCGTACTATGGCCTGTAGTGCATTAATTGAGTCTGGATTGTGGTCTAGGGATGGAGTTGAACGGCAGATGAGCCATCAGGAGCGTGACAACGTCAGAGCCGCTTATATACATAAGGCTGAGCACTTAGACGAACGCCGGTTGATGGTGCAGTGGTGGGCGGATTATCTGGATGAGAATCGGGTGAAGGAAGTTAGTCCGTTTGAGTTTGCTAAATTGACTAAACGGACTGGCTAGCAGCATACTAAATTTTATCTGAATATTAGAGGTGGCGTGTGCTGCCTCTTTTTTTTGTTCATATTTACTAAGTAAGAATAAGATACCTTCAACTCAATCTAAAAGAAGAACAAATTATACTTGAATAATTGATGACTAATCAGATCTGAACGCCCCTCTGGGGGCCCTACTATTCTATGCACTGTTTAGCTGTAATAGTTTTTTATCGAACTCAATGCACACCTGAGGGATAGTCGCAATACAACCAAAACAACGCTTTGAAAATAACAAGGTATCCTTATGAACTGTTTTACATATAAAAAATAAATAAATCATTAAAACCAAAGCGTTAGTTTACTGACCAAGAAAGCTCGAAATATCAATATAGATATAGAGGTTATGTTGTTGATTGTATAAGATACTGTAAAACATAAATAAGAGAGCATTAAGCTATGGGTTCACTCACGCTCAGGAAAGCTTTAAGCGTGCTGGCTAAGTCATCTTCATTTGCAGTAACTACGGTGACTAATCGGCAAAGGGATATATTTGACGAATTAAAAGATCAACTCTTTGTAAAACAAGATATTGAGACAGCTCTCGTTAAGTGTATGGACTCTCTAAAACAAGGCGAGATCATCTTTCTTTGTGGTAGTAGTGGCGATGGCAAATCAGAAATCCTAATTCGTTGTCGTGAACGTTTTCAACAACGATTGCACTTCCATCTTGACGCAACCCATAGCTTTGCACCAAGACAATCAGCAATTGATGCATTGGACGAACTTTTTGATAATCATAGAGAGGATGGACGCCCTCTAGTTATCGGTATTAATACAGGGATGCTAGCAAATTATGCAGTGGAAGGCGCTGAACAGCATCGAGTTATTCGCTCAGCGATTGAATCATTTTTATCAGAAAAATTAACTGCTAGTAGCCCGTACATTAAGGAAATTTATAATTTCTTTGATTTTGAACACTATCCAAAATTTCGTTTTGATGAGGAGAAGAATTATTCACGGTTCATCAAAAGTCTACTGCAAAATCTGACAACAGCTGATAGTTCAAACCGGTTTTATGCCATTGCCCGAAACGACGAACAAGCAGGTATAGAGCCTAAAGTTACTGCAAATTTTAGGCTCTTAAGTGAACCTTGTGTTCAGGACGTTCTAATAACCCAACTTTTTAAATCTAGATTGATAAGAGATCAATTTGTTACTACCAGAGCTTTATTAGACCTGCTACATCATCTACTACTCGGCCCCGGTTATTTATTTGATAATCTATTTGTAGGTGAAGAAAATGAACTAGTTCGGAAGATCTCAGGCTTTGATCCAGCTCGGATACATACTCAAGAACTCGATCAGTTTATATTAAGTTATGAACTAGGTTTGCCTGATTCAGAACTTGAAGATTTTTTGGTAATGCTCAAGCAGAGACACATAGAGTTTAATCGTCAACAACCTCATCAAGCCCATGCTTCCTCATTAATTCGCCTTTTCTTTTTATTGCGAGCAGAATCATTAGGTAATAATTACCATCAGAGATTTGCTCGATATTTTGACGAAACACTACTGGAACGTTATGCGCAAATATGGCATTTGCACATGAATTACACGGGTAACACTGAGCAGAAAAAATCTCTACGCCGATTTTATGTTACAGAGTTGATTTCAGGAATCCAGCGGTATGCAAACCGTAAAGCCCCCGAATTAATTACACGAAAAGATGAATTATTTTTAGGTGAGTTCGGCGGTATAAAAATAACGGCACCTGTCGAATTGAAACCCGATTTTGATGGCATCCTACGTAAAAATTCGACCAATAAAACATGCTTTCAAGCTCATCTAAAAATTGGGGAGCATTCATTGTATTCTATCAATATCAGCATGAATTTATTTGAGTTGTTGGACAAGCTCAATCATGGCTACCGGCCAAATAAATACGATAAAAGTGCCATTGTATTGTTAGATGAAATGGTTGAACACATCACTAAACTGGCAAAATCTAGCTCCGAACTCCGCTTTTATGATGAAGGACAAGGTGTTTATACCGCCAAATCTGATGATGACATAATTACCATTAGTGGTTTAGGCGGAGTAGCATGATATATCCAATTGCAGAAAAATTGATAGTACGCCGCAACCTATTAGATAGTTATTTACCTGTTCGCAATGGAAATAATGATTTTAACTGGGATGTCGTAACGGGTTTTATTTTAAGTCATGCGTTACGCCTGCAAATGAAGATGTTTGACTTGGATCAGTTTAAAGAAAAATGTGAAGAACATTTTACCTCTCAATTAGATGAACCCAACTTCTGGCCTGTACTAGAACGCATGTATTTCACTAATAAAGATATTCTCCGTGTATCACCTCTTTTTTTATTATTTCATGCGCAACAGTTTACTGGCTCGGGTAAATCCAGCCTAGGCGCAGCAAACTGGCGATTAAGTTCTATTTTTGCCAGCTTAATGGGGAATTTTCACCTGCAACAGCCAATTCAGGATCAACTCAACTTTATTGAACAACAGATGCTGGATGAACTAAAAGACAATCTTCAGCCATTTGAGAAAAACCCCTTTATTGATGAGCAGCCCTATTTACCTTATCTGGCTAAATGTTTTCAGGACGATCTAACTTTTCTATCAGAGCATCCCCAATACCTATTACAAGAATTGGGTAATACACTTCGTTTATATGCTTTTACCTATTGTACCCAACTAGCACTAAATTTGGATGACTGGCAAAGAGGTCAACCTAGAAGTAGAGGCCTATTTTTTATTCTTGATACGGAAAAAGCCAGTTCAGAACGAGAAAAAATAAAACGCTTTGGTTATAAGGTATTTGCCAATAACAGCAAACGATTATTTCCTATTCTATCCATGCTTGAAGTGCTGCAATGGGACAAAGAAAAGAAACGGCCATTGTGGCAGGTCTATCAGGACACGTTAGCCTATCCTGATCAAGGTTCTGTTTTAGAAAAACTCAATGAATATCTAAATCAATTTATTCAAGACCGTGCTCTTAATCCTATTGATAAACCAGCTATGGATGTTGAAAGCGTTTTCCGTCAATTGCAACAAGTGGCTGAAGAGCAGTTCAATACTGAGCAATCCGACCGTGCTGACGTAAACCGTAAATATATCAAAGAATTAGAAAATAATATTTGTAGTGACTTTATTCAGCTGCGTGGACGAGCAGGAAAGGTACTGGTCTTAAATCAAGATCGCTTACTTTTACTCACGAATCTAACTATTGGAAAAAATAAGAAACTAAGACTCCATGAACTATTGTGCGGTTTTAAACAACGCGGGTTTTATTTCGATAACCAATCCACACAAACACTGGTTACGTTTTATGAACGTATGGGGAATGTTGAACGAATGAGTGATAGTGGAGACGCTGTATATGTCCGTAAAACTATATGAAACCTATTTAGCCCAGACATTTATTGAATGGGTTAGCCGTGATATTCAAGCCGGGGAACGATATGACTTTAAATCCCCAGATGCCAATAATGCATTAAAACTCTATAAGGCCTTTGTTGAGTTATCCGGTGAAAATTCAATAATGTTAGCTGAGCAGAATTTCCATTATATTCTGTGTAATGACATCCGACTTATTCCTGTATTACATGGGGATAGTGAACCAGCATTTACTGAAAATTATATATCCCATCTACGCGATCAATTTTCTAATAGTGACGAATCATTCAAAGATGTAGCATTGCTGATTATTCATAACAGCATGTTAGATACTTTGCTTAATAGTGCAAAAGACGTCGCAGCATCAGGGGCAATTTGGCATCCTGAAACCTTCAGTTGCAAACTCAAAGAGTTAATTATGCCTGGTCGTAAAGATTATGCATTATCTTGTTGTTTGCTTGAAGACCAACTAGCGATAACGCTTGATGAAGGAGCTACGGTTTTTAGCTTTGCACCATTATATCCTCTCTTAGATGACGGTAATCTTGACTTCACTGAATTAGAACTATTTAAAGATGATGCGCTGTTGGACTTTGATAAAGAGCAGCTCCGAAACCGACTAAACGAAAATCGTAAACTTTATAGTTCAATTACAGAAAGCGTTGAACGATATAGCGACCAACTAGAAAACGTACTGTCTGAATTTAGCCCTAAATTTATCCAACAACATTTCGTTGAAAATGACGACTGGCGTTCACTTGATTTTTCCGTTTATCGTGAAGAAATAAAAACCAACAATGAACAAAAATTAGTTCTGGATGATATTTCAATAATAGATGGCATTTTGTGGCAACGAGCAAAAAGCTCTACAAAGGCAGGACAACGTGATTTCAGCTTACTAATACAAGTCCCTCAAGGGCAACAACAAGCGGAGTTATCATTTACCTTCATTGGTAATGACTTACAAGATAAGCAAGTAAGAATTGCACATAACAACAAACTAAAGAAACAGCGCTTATGGCAAATAAGTCGTGCCGGTGGAAAATATTCGCGAATGAAAGTAGCCGTACCATTCGATGGACATCCCTGTTTCTTTAGTCTTGAATTAGTCGATCGAGGAAACCGTGCTGAAGAATATAAATTTCGTCTATTAATCGTCCAAAAAGGCAGTTTTTGGTTAGAAGATATTAAGCATTGCTACCGTATAGAGCCAGGAAACGGACGGCTAACATTACAATTAGAAGAAAATAAATTACGTATTGCACAATCCGGTGATGAAATTTGTACGTTAGATGAAAACATCAACGACATTGACTGTTCACAATACGCGCAATTAGATTTTGATACATTAGCAAATGAGTCTGAACTTATTGAATTCACGCTACTTTCAGGAGAAGACCGCCTACGTTTCAATATTGAAGGCTTAAGTGCGGAAGAAGTTCTGACTTTACCACTACTATTTGATCAAAACCGCATATCCAAGCTTTTCCGGGAAGATGGACATGCCGAATATAATCGAACTAAGCAACGCATCATTCTTGATAACACAGAACATCGCATCGTAGGTGTCCGTCTGCAGCTACTAGAGCTGGAAGCTACAATGGTAGAACAACAGCTTCTTTATGTTGGTAAAAATCACCATTCTTTTACACTTAACGACATACAAACTGATCATCCAAATTTATATCATGCCTACCAAGAACTATTTGCTTATTATCAACGTTATAACTCTTTGCCTAGTCTAGTTTCATGGTCAGAAAGCTACTGCCTATTAATCAACAAGGTATTGGTAGCCTATGAACAAGTGCTACTAAATATTGCGCCTTATCAGGTACTCAGTGAACAAGATAAATCACTGTTACGCTTAGGTACTTATTATCATGAAGACCCTGATTTTTTTGAACATAGAGAACGTCTTTCACCTTTGCATCCACTGATTTTGGCTTATCATCTACAACTAGTAGAAGCTATCAGAGCCGAATTTAAGCAGCATTCATCAACATCTTTTGCCGAACTACCCGACATAACGTTGGATCGTTTAATCGCCTCAGGACTAATGCCATTTGTTTATCACAGTGAGCACGAATATGCTCAACTACAACCCGTTGCTGAAAACCGCTTCTGGATTGATATTGTACCGCAACGAGGTATGAGCCATGACTATGTGAAACGGTTAGTCAAAGATAAGCTTAATGAATTTACTGATGCGTATGCTCGGCTATTTTATGGTGCGGGTAATAGTGCTCTAATAATTAATGCAATCAATCAAGGGAAAGCTAAGGAATTATTTATAGGTTTAGTGGATTATTTTAAACAAGAAAAAGAAAACGCGACACCAATACACGTTAACTGCTATGACGAACATCTAATACAGAATACGTTTGATGATTTTGCAGAAAGCGGGTCTTATGAGCAGCTAAAAGATAACTTAGGCCTGAATAGTGGCGCGTGGCGAACTGATGCTGATATGCTAATTGACCTAATGCGTAGTCGCCTAACCTTCAGCAAATTCACCACTCCACCAGAAAATGAAAAGCTAGCTTATGCTCATTTAGCATTTTTCAGTAACATTGCGCCTGTAGATTGTAGAAGTATCAATATAGACAAAGCACCAAGTGGAGTCTTATGTCATGGACTCATCGCTGGAGAAGGTTCAGAGACACAGTCTGATGCCTATTTTACCGCCTTTGGCTTACGGCAAGTAAATACTGAGCCTTATTCAACTTTACGGCTTGCGAAGCTATTAGGAACCTTATGGCAGCCGGCTCGCCAGAGCAATAGCCAATACCAAGGTCAAAGCCTAGGGTTGGCGGTTAGTGCCAACTTCAAAGAGTTATTAACCCGGTCTTATGACAGCTCACTTTGGACTACCATAATAGACCCTAAAGTCACTCTTGATTTTTTCACCAACCAAAAAGGAGTAGTGCTTATCCACTACTCCGATCAATACACCAGCTGTGCTGGGTATGATGCAGTCACCGTAACTAAACAGGTAAGCCTGTTTAAACAATTACTCCAGATGGAAAACACCGAAAAGCAGGAAAGTAAAATCGATGGTGAGCAACTACTTTCTGAATTTAATGCTTTCAATGGTGAGTGGTTACTGAGAATGTTGCGCTCCAATGATAAAGAACGCAAAGAAAAGCACGGCATTATCGGTGCCTACAAATTTACACAAGCAATGCTACGCCATTCCGATATTTGCTGGATCCCACTTTCCGTAGCTGAGATGATCCGGGTATCTGGCAACGTAGGGCTTAGAATGAAAGAAAGCGAGTTCTCTCGCCAGTTACATGGTTACCGCAAAGGTGCCATCTCAGATGATGTTCTATTTGTTGGTTTTAAGGATGGCAAGCTATTTTTACTCCCCTTAGAAGTTAAGACCGGAGTTAGACCTGATTATAAATATGCAGGTCAGCAAGCCCGCGAACTAAAACGTTATTTACAGCAAGATATTCTGGGCAAAACAACGTTAGCATCACAGCTGTATCGCGCGTTATTTATTCGCCAGATATTAATGCAAGTAGAGAAATTGCAGATCTATGGTGTATTAAATAGTTCAGCTCTTGAACCGTTCCTTGCTAATCGCGAATGGTGGCTGACAGGAGAATATCAACTAGGTGAATTACCGGATTATATTAACGGTATTGTATTGGCACATGTCAGTAACGGCAGCTGTTTTGAACCATCCTGGAAAGAAACCGAAGATCGAATCTTACAGATCGAGCTACCTTATACGCTACTTTCATCCTTAATTGCAGCACGAACTAATACACAATGGGAAGTGCTAATGGAACGCTATCACGTTCCAGAGAAATATCAGCTTAAACCTAACAGTGAAATGAGTGTATTCGAGGCAAAACTTGATGAATTATTGGCAGTGCTAGAAATTGAACCGATTTCTGAGTCAGTGCAAGTTAACATTCCAGTAGATAAAAGTGAATCGCCGCAACCAACTGTAATATCTGATGAGCCACTGCAGGTATTATTTGGCCACGAGTCATTACATCAAACCCCTCTTTATTGGGAACCAACGAATACCGCCAAATTTATGAATACCAATACCGGCATCATTGGCACAATGGGTACTGGCAAAACACAATTCACTAAATCAGTGGTTACACAACTTATACGTAGCCAACCAAATAATGTTGCTGGAGCGCCTATTGGTCTACTCATTTTTGACTATAAATCAGACTATATAGATGAAGCGTTTATAGCAGCAACTGGAGCAAAAAAATATCGCTTGTCTTTACTACCTTATAATCCGTTATCTCTATTTGGCGATATGCCTATGCTACCGAGGCATACAGCGATGGGATTCGCAGAGACGATGGGCCGAGCTTACAATTTGGGTGTTAAACAACGAATGAAGCTCATCACCCTAGTGATGGAATGTTACGAAGCTGCTGGAATTTCCGCTAAAGACAGTTCTACATGGGGCTTAACAGCTCCAACAATTGAAGATATCTGGCAACGGTATATCACGCAGGATAAAGTCGAAGAAGATTCACTGTATGCAGCTCTATACAACCTTGCTGATTTCCAGATTTTTGAAACAAACCCAGAGAATATGGTGAGCTTATATGATTTGCTCACTGGCGTTACAGTTATTGAGTTGTCTGGTTATTCAGAGGAAATTCAAAATCTAGTGGTAGCCCTAACTCTAGATTTGTTTTATGCCCAGATGCAAAAACGCGGCAAGCCGATAATCCAAGGCGATTACCGCCAGATGACAAAAATGATTTTGGTTGATGAAGCCGATAACTTTATGCGTCAAGACTTCCCTAGTTTACGTAAAATTCTTAAAGAAGGCCGTGAGTATGGCGTAGGAGTAATTCTATCTACACAGGAGATCACTCACTTTAAGACTGGGGATAATAATTACGCCTCTTATATTTTGACCTGGGTTATCCACCGAGTATCAGAGATTAAAAATACCGATATTAAGGCGGTATTTAATGTTGATGATAAGAATGAACAAGAATCATTAATGGGCCAAGTTCGACAATTAGATAAGCATTTTAGCCTGTATATTGATGGTGATAAGAAGGTGAAGAAAATGCGGGATAAGGCATTTTGGGAGCTATAAATGACTATTGTTAACGCGATAAAATCTGCTTTAGCTACTCTAGGTAAACCATCAACATATGAAGAGGTTTATCAAGAAATTCTCGATAAGAATCTATATGAGTTCGGAGCTAAAAATCCTAAATCTATAGTAAGGGGAAAACTAAGAATTCATACTTCAGGATTAAACTTTCCAAGTGCAAGTCAGCGTAAGTTTTTCAAAATACATTCAGGAAAAGGGAAGGATGCTTTATATATAAATTTAGATAATACTGTTTTAGAGGAAGTTGATGTTTCTCAGTTACCAACTACCACTCTAACAAAAATTGATAAAATATGTTTTTTATTAAAAAATAAAATAGAAAGATTTGTAGCTAACAAAGATGCTCATACGATTACGTTGTGCGAGTGCCGTTGGATGCTTTTCGGTTCTTTTCTTCCTATCATTGTAGACTCTATATTTAGGGTTTGGTGCTTAAAAATAACATTACTCTCTGCTTTATCTGAAAATATAAAAGGTGGAGAGGTATTTCTATTTACATCGGCACTAATTACCCCTTTCTTTTTCTTTTTAGTTAAAAACTTATCAAGTAATAACAAGGAAAATGAAGAACTTCCTTATATAGGATATATATTTGCTTTAACTATCGTTTCATTGGTAGCCGGGTTGGGTGCTTTTATTTATTACAGAACCGGTGCCATTTTAGCAACAAGTGAGCAAGGTAGGATGCAGGATATATTTTCAGCCAGACTCGGCGGATGGGCATGGGCAATATATTTCGCTTCTCTTTTAGTATGGTATTACTCTGCATATATGAGTAATAAATCTGCAAAAGCATATTCTAAAATAAGAAATTCTCAGGCTGATAAATTGTCTGAAGAATATAGTGAAGTTAGGGAGTAATTAGATGAAATCCATAAAAATAAAAGCATTGAAAGTCTCTCAGCCTATTGGTGAGTTTTATTGTGGTAAAATTAAAGCTAGTGATCTAGTCAGAATCACTTTTTCAGATGTTCGGCGTATGTCTGACTCAGAAAATCGTGAACTTGATGATTATATTGGCATTCAACGTCCATTAATTGAGTCTAGAGTTAAAGCCATTCGAAGTTTCATTTCAGGCGTTGACTCATCCTTTCCGAATTCAATAATAATAGCAATGAGTTCTGATAATGTTTCTTGGAATGAAGATAATGGTGATTTTATTATTACACCTAATGATGATGGTGATTTTAATAAACTAGCCAAAATATTAGATGGACAACATAGGATTGCTGGGTTTGATGAAGACAATGTGACATTTGTAAATGAAGTTGGAGAAGAATCAGAATTCGAATTATTAGTTACAGTTTTTGTTGATGCTGATATTTCAACACAAGCAAATGTCTTCTCTACAGTTAATTTGGCTCAAACTAAAGTTAATAAGAGTTTAGTCTATGATTTAGAGTCTTTAGCTTATTCCAGAAGTCCGGAAAAAACTTGCCATGATATTGCAGTTCTTTTAAACAAAGAAAAACAGGGCCCATTTGAAAAAAGAATCAAGAGATTAGGCGTCGCTACACCGAAAGTATTGAATGAGACGCTAACACAAGCAGCTTTTGTGGAAAATCTTCTGAGATTAATAACATTTGATGCAAAATCAGATCGTAACTATTTCTTAGCTAAAGAAAAAGGAGGGAAAGCTTCCAAGGATTATAACCTTGAAAAAATTGATGAAAAAAACTTTATTAAATATCCGTTACGTAAGAGTTTCATCTCTGAGAAAGATTCCGTAATAGCAGCAAATGTATCTAATTTTTTCAGTGCAGTAATGTCCCTCTGGCCAAATGCGTGGGAAAAATCAAATAAAGCATCATCTTTAAATAAAACCATAGGATTAATAGCTCTTTTTAGAGTTCTAAAAGACATTCTGTCTTATATGAATGAAAGATACGGTGTCAATGCTTTAAGGATATTATCAATAGACGACTATTATCAAATAATTGATGGTGGAGATCTTGATGAAGAAGAATTCATGCAATTAGATGCCGTATCTAAAAGCGCTAAAATAATCTATGACATGATTTGTGATAACTTAGCACTTTATGAAGATGAAGATGAAGATGAAGATGCTTAATAACTAGTTACTAATTGCAAAATCGATTGCTCTTTTGAGCAATCGATTTCTGCATTTTATCTAGCTAAAGGCTATTTACTAATTGCGTCAAACTACGATAATTCCTTAATGCTGCAATCCCATCTTCAACATGCGCTGCCCACACCTTCCCCATTTCCTTATCTTCCATCTGAGGGTAAAGCATTTTTAATAGCAGCTCCGTAGTCTGTAGAGTTTCACCCAGCCACGTAATTTTATCCAATACTAAAGAACCATCCAATTTCTTATTATCCCGTTCAGGTGAATAACGAAACTCAGTTTCGACTGAACGAAAAAATGCTAAACGTGCTGCAACATTGGGGGTGATTCCAGTATAACCTTTCAATTTTCTAAGTTGTTCTTCAGTCTGACGACTGAGCTGCATTCTATTCGGGAGCATCAAACCGCCTCCTTGGTTAATTCCCAGAAATAGCCGGGTTTTAAAGATGATGATTTAGTGTTCGCATTAAAGACAATCTCATAAGCATGCGAAATATCATCACGCAGCTGATCAACAAAATACCGCTCATCCACTTCAGTATCAGTAGACAACAACACTACCTGATGACTAGCATACGGAAAATAATGATTAATCAATTTATCTCGATGCAGAGAATCTAAGCGGCCTAACGGAGTATCAATAATCACCGGCAGGTCACGCCCAGAAGTTTTTGCCAGTGCTTCAAGAATGGCAATTGCGTAAATCTGTTTTTCTCCAGCAGAAAGCAGCTTACGATTAATGACAGAACCTTTCTCATCTACTAACTCAACGTCAAACGTCTCCGGATTTATATGCGAGTAAAGCTGTAAATCTTCTTTGCGGGCTAATTTCCGATAGGCCATTTCAAAATTAGTCGACAGTGTTCTAACCCTAGCCTGAGTTAGTACCTCACTGTAGCGATCAAGCAAATTAATCGTCTCTTGTGCGTTCTTAAACGCACTACTAAAACTATGTTGATTCCTCGTGGAATCATGCGCTTTTTGTACCTGACGAACGCAGTCTAGCTGTTGCTGTTTAACCTGTTTAGCCTGTTCCAGCACAGTACGATATTTTTGATGCTCAGTTTCTCGTTGTCGATCGAGATCTCGTAGCTTCTCAAAAATATCAAGCAATTGATCGTCTTCCGGTGCTCGAGCGATATTGGCCGCTGCCTGTTCTAACTGTTGTTCAATATCAGTAAGCTGTTTGCGGTAAAGATCAAAGCGCTCCCATGCTTTTTTACTATCTTGCTCGATGGACTGCTGTAACATGCCAACTTCACGTTCAGAGATATCAAACAATAAATCGCCTTTAGGTTTAGTCGACATGTAATCTTTCAGGTTGTCGGCAATTGCCTCCGTAGCAATAACTCTGGTACTACTCTCACTGCTGGAACGTAAAGCAATATCATTTCTTAGCTGAGCTAAAAACTGATTTAGCTCTTTCTCAAAGCTCCTCGCCTGTTTGATCTGTGCTTCATCGGCAAGTTTCTTTAGTAGCAAAGATAATATGGTTGGAGCTAGTGCATAGGGTAATGAACCATCACATTCATGGCGTAGTGCTTTCTCCAACCGATCCTTATCTTTTAACAGCGTTTCGACTTTTTGCTTTTCCTGTGCTTTAGTCCGGGCAAATGCCCCCCCCTGCGCATTCAGCATGCCTTCATAACGAGTAATATCTTTAGACAGAACATCAATCCGCGTTTTCGTAAAATCTGCTTTTTCCAGCAGAATTTCTGCCTCACTAGCTAACGTTTTAATTTGCGTCTCTAACTCTGCGAGATGATGTTGCTGAGAGCCTTCTAGCTGGTTAGATTGCTGCCGCTTAACAAATATTACTAAGTCATTACGTAACTTATCAATCAGATCCAACCCCAACAAACGGCGCACAGCAGTGCGTAAAATATTCCCGGATTCATCCTCAGCTAACTCAGCTATTTTCTCACCATCAAAAAAGAACAAATCGGCAATACCATGAGGAATTAATTCATTAAGAAAACCCTGGCACTGCTCATAATCCAGTTCACTACGAGGTTGCCCATCTTGTTGCAATGAAAGCTGGTCCTTTTTGCCTCTTTTCCAGCTACGCGTCACAGTAAACTCTGATTCCTGTCCGCCTTTATTGTAGGTAAATGTCAGCTCTATTGCTGCATCTTCCGGACGTTCGGAGGTATCGACACCGTTATGGATTAACTCACTGAGTTGGTTAATATAATCTTGCTGCTGAGTCGCAGAGCCAAATGCTAATCGACCGTATAGTGCCAACCGGATTGCTGACAGAATAGAAGTTTTTCCCGCACCGTTTAAACCACCAAACAATACAATTGGACGAGAGTTATCTTCATAGTGTCGTGTTCTAGGCGCTAAATCGATAGTATGAGAACCATTGAATACCCGGAAATTATGTAGCACCAGTTGTTTAATTAGCACGTTCGTTTTCCTCACTGGTAAATACAGATATTTCACCGGCATTGATAATTCTGCGTTGTAAATCCTGAAGTTCCTTCTCCAGTTTTTCAACCCCTTCCTGATGCACATCCCGCTCGTTACGCTTCTGTAACGTTGCCTGCTGTTGCTTAATCTCTTCCAGACTACCCCAGTCTTGTTTCAGGATCGTACTGAGCTTATCAAATATCCCCTGACGGCGGCTTAATCCTTCCATTGAGACTTCCAGTTCAATCAGCTTCATTACCATTTCAGGCACAACGTCGAAACTTTGAGCAATCTGCGCAAGTAAGTCAGCATCACTGGCATCAAAACGTGACTGGTCATCTACTATCCAGTCTAAATCTTTCTGATATACCCCACGATAAATGCCCGGTAATGCATCATACCAGTCAGGCTCATTCGGATCTTTTAACCATTCCTGACGGATAGCGTGCAGCTCAGGTTGAGTAATTAGCGTGATAGTATGACCTTGCGCATTCATGTCACGCTCTATTTCCAGTAAGTCTTTCAGCCATTGCTGCCGGTATTTCATCCAGTAAGGACCTGGAACATGCTTACGTTCAGCGTTAGTGTCTTCACCATCTTTGGCGTACTGATAACTAACCTTGCCAGTACGGCGCTTATAGTTACGGAAAGTATCTTTATTTACCGGATCGGTAGTAAATGCCAGCAGATCACGATATTTCAGCAATGGAGACATCCAAACTTCACCATTTTGAATCAGGCTTTCCATTGCTTTATCTTTGGTGACAACGGTACAAGTCCAGCAGCCAAAACGTGAGTTACCACATGATGGGGTGCTATCATCAATCACCAGCGGACATTCACCCTGCGCTGAAGAATCCATATATAACGTCCATAAAGGGCGATTATTCCCCCCCACGGGCTTTCCCACTCATCAATATCATCAGGTGCATAACGGAATGCGCCTCTTAACAATTTCCATACGTCTTCCACATCCCAAGTATCAATCGGCGTGTAGATAAAGGCATTAGATAGTGTTGTGTGTCTGGCAAGACGTGAACCGTCAATTTTATGTTTAGCTATAACTTGTGCACGAGAGGCGCTTTCACTGCTGCGTGAACCTAACACCACAATTACTTCATCAAACTGACTGACTTTATCTTTAATAAAATCGCTTACAGGATTGATCTTCATTCGCTCAGTGCACCAGCGGAAACTGCGTGTTGGCGCAGGATAACCTTTACCTAACAGATTTACCCAAAATGTTTCATGCGTTTTAGGTGTGACAGCATGCTGTGTTATTGGTAATCCGTCACGTTTTGCACCAGACTCAATTTGCAACATGGTTTTCTTAATTAAGTCCACTACTACCGGAGTTTCTACTAGCGTATCGGATGAGACAACAAATACATCCTTTTGCCGCATTTCGGGAGGAAGACCTAACAATGCCAAATATACTAATGTAACAACTGCAGAAGAGTCTTTGCCACCACTATAACCAATTACCCAAGGCCGTTTATCTGCACAATAGATACGTTGAACCTCTGACACATACTCAAAAAGAGGACGGCCAGCAAAAGACTCTTCATTGATGAAATCTTCGTAATCACCCAAATCATGGGCTTGAATCAATTTACTCATGATACGACCATTTGTGCTTCGAGCTGTTGTTCTTCAACGCTGAGAGGCAGCATTAAAGCCTGCTTAAGTGCATTGCAGGTAAGTTGAATAGCGGTGGTTGATTTGCTCAGCTTACCATGTAGCATTGCCCGTTTAACCCACTCAGGATTAGTCTTACGCCAATTTATCTCTTTTAAAAGATTTAGTTGCTGTTGCCAGTGCTCTGGATACTCAGCAAATAAACTACGCCCAAGCAACCCTAAAGCATGTAAACCAATTCCATGCGCGTGTAAATATTCTTGGCGAAGATGGGCTGGAGAAACTTCCTTTTTAACGGCCATTTGCCAATCGGGCATGACTTTATAAATTTCTAGCCAATATTGACTTGCCAGCTCTTTATCTTTATCGGTACAACCGTCTTTTGGACCATGTCCAAGTAAAGCTCGTGTTGCTTGTTTGATACTGCTTAGAGTGAAAAGTTTGTTAGAAAGCATAGATATACTAGATTTCTCCAATTCAGTAAGGCCGATAAAAGGCTCAACATAATTGGCAAGGTAGCGAGCTAGTTCAGACCCCATATCTCTATGATCATAAAGGGTCGCTAATGATGGGCTAGGTTTTACCGCATATTTATTAAGATCGGCAAACATCTGCTGGCTGCGTTTTAAGCCTTCATCAACAAAAAATAGAACGGGAATATTGTCTTGCCCTAAATCTGGTTTCTCTTCTAAAGCTTGTTCAATCGCTTTACGCCGATGTTGCCCATCATTGATTAGAATCTGTGCGTCCATTGGAACTCTTAAAATTCCAAGATTATTCGAACCAGTATGCTCGACAAATTCAACATCAACTGCGATCGATGCAGTTAAAGCAGAAAAGACATATTCTTTTGGATTATCAAGCAAATAACGAACCATTTCTGGAATTCGTGTTTTATTTAATGTTCGCTGTGCTCTAAGTTCAGGAGGAACTTCTGTCTCATCAAAACTAAAAATTTTGGGTATGATACGCATAGGGCAAGTTGCTATATAAAAAGGCCGCCCCGCTTGTATTCCCCGTACAGCAGGAAATGAGTAACAGTACTCTGTATCAAAATTAGCCATTGCCATAACCCACTGAGATGAAATCTCATTAAACCTAGTTACGTTATATTTTACGTAATTTACGATAAAATACCACAAAACGTTATCCCTTACGTCATTAGGTCAAAGGTGCATCATTAAGCATGTCTTCAAGTAAAAATACAAGTTATAGTAAATAATTCTTATTTATTATAATAAGTTATAGTGTATTGATAGTACTCTGTCATTAAACATTGATCGTCAAAAACAATCGATACTCAAATCCCGATCGAAACAAACGATCAATCAGTGATAGGAAACCTGATAGATTAAAAAAAACAATAAATCTTCAATCGATTCAGGATTAAATCTCATGGCTCTCAGTATTTACGTTCCGATCATTCGTAATAATAGCGAAGGATTAACATCAACTAACCCGTTGGCTTTAATGCTTACTCAAGACGTTGCCCTGAATTACCTGCTAAAGCATGCGCAGATGTGTCATCCCAATGAGGCACTGACTTACCGTATCGCTCGATATGACTTATTGGAAGAGCTAGCTTGCTTTACCTATATCGACCAGACCCACTATCAGGTAGTGATGGTTGATGGGCAACCCGACAGCCTAGAAACCATTCTCAAGCAGTAACCCCATGAAGAATCTCAATATAGAAAAGCATTCGTCCCATACAGTTAACATAATAAGATAAAGCCCGTGGATAGGGTCTACTATCATTTAGCTTCTGCATCCACGAGTATTTGGCGAATCATCATCGGTTCTACACCAGAAGAATCAATTCTAAAGCTAGAGCTAATCCGGCTGGCAATCGTTACTTGCCCCACAACATTATCGTTGTAGCGTAACACTACAGTCTTCCCAATTTTTATCTTAGTAAATGTTGATAATTGATCTGCACACTCTTAATTTAACCGAAAAAAAACACCCTCACGGCCAACCAACTCTGGCTCAACTTTAGAAACTTCCACGACACAATCTGTCGGAATGAAAACTGTTTCATCACCGACAGAAAAGGAGATATCTTCAATCTTAGCTTGCGCACTACTCGCGATAAAAATAACAAAAATTAATACAACCAAACGCCCTTTCATGAATTCACCTTCCATTCCTTCGTATATTCGACATATCAATCCAACTCCTGAGAAACATCACCCCATCAGCATCAATGTCTTTATATTGAGATTGGATTATCTGGCCAACTTGAATAGAAAGCAAAGAACAGATATTCCTCAACTAGGACTTGCAATTCCGGATGTTGAGTCAAATAACTCAACATCAATGCATTGAGCGTGACAACAGATTGCCTTAATACGGTATCAATATCTCCGCTCAATAACGCATGAAAGCAGACTAATGCAAAACGTTCCCGTTCTGAAGCCTCCATCAGCGTTGATGATAATTGAGAGACTGTGTGCTGTAACTCACTCAGCCCCAAGCGATGGCACTCGTCATTAAAGAGCTCAACGAATGGGGGGACTTGCGGATAGTGTTCCAACGGACTTTTTGTTCGTGTTATTGCGGAACCTTGTGTATAAGCGAGTCTTCGTGGATGGTGACGGATGATATTTTCCTTTATCAACACCTTAATAATGAGTTCAGGAGCGATTATCCCGCTTGCTCGAGTACCTTCAATACTATTGAAACCACTAGGTAGCTCACAGAGTACAATCTGGGTCCAACGGCGTAATCGATTCACTTCGGGTTCTAAATCTATAGCGACATCAGTGTATTGATTAAGCCGGCTTTGAGCCTCTATTTTTAATATCATTAATTGACCTAATACTGCCGGATCAATAAAACGGTTCTGTCGGGCAATGTAATGTCTGAAAGCATACATATTGCAGGTCTGAGGACGTGCGGCTACCGGCACATCCGTGATAAGTGATGATGTCATAATAGTCTCACGACGATAGGATTAAACAGGTAACCCTTTGCGCTTTCGGGGATAAGGCTTCGAATAACACCATCAGGGTCGTTTAATATAAGCAAAAAGTGGATAATCGGGTGCGAAGGTATGGCGATAGGGGTTCTCGCTCAGCGGTGACGGCGAGACATCAGGTCTGTTGATATCCGATACATAAAGATGGTTGTAATAGTAAAATTTTACTTTGCGATAAGATTACCGGTCATCAATGAGGGAGCGGTGACTATGTTCTCTAAAACACCGTCATTGAATGACAACAACAGACATAATTACACCCCCTACAACGCTACGTTGATTGAAATCACAACCATAAACCAGTGAGTTACTTCGAATTACCCCCATAAAAGTATATTTTATTCCAATCATAGTTTACGACGATCAAAATCAACAGCATTGATCGTTCATAACGATCTGACTCTCTTTGCATGCTCTGGTAGTGTTCTTCAATCTGTCAAAAAACAAAATAGTCTTTTATTTACAAAGGATTATTTTGTGACATTTACCGAGATAAGAAAATCATTCCGATGGCATTAAGCCATGAAAATAAAGCACTTTACTCATTAACTTAAGGACTCGCACTATGGGTGGCATATCAATCATTGAATTGTTAATACTTTTAATTTGTGCATTACCTGTTGCTCTCATCGTTGTACTCATTGTTTTTCTGATTAAACGGATGTCAGCACCTAAAAAGAACAACTAAAAGATAAGGTTAGGAAAAATCATATGAAGAACTCGTTAACAATAGCGACAATTCAACAGGCGCTAGACTGGGCTTACGACAAAGCAGTCAATGGTGTTAAAGGACTTGATACCGCTCAAGAAATAGCAGAAAGCTATATGAAAGAAGGTAATAGCCCCATCAACAACGCCAATTCACTGATACGTTGGCAAAATAGCAAGGCGATAACCAGCGGTTTTATTACGGGTCTGGGAGGCGTAATGGTCATGCCCGTGGCGCTTCCCGCTAATATTACCAGCGTGCTGTATATTCAACTCCGCATGATTGCGGCCATCGCTTATATGGGGGGATACGATTTAAAAGACGATAAGGTTCGAACGATAGTCTATGCCTGCCTATGTGGTAGCGCTGTGAGTGACATATTAAAAAGAGCAGGCGTTGATGTGGGTAAGAAACTGACCCTGTCAACCATCAAAAATATGTCAGGTGCAATTATCACAAAAATAAATCAAGCCGTTGGATTTCGTTTACTGACAAAGTTCGGCAGTAAAGGCGTTATCAACTTAGGGAAACTGGTTCCTGTCGTCGGAGGGGTTATTGGCGGTACGCTGGATGGAGTGACCACTAATATCATCGGCAATACTGCTCGTAATCAGTTCCTTAAGGACGATGATAATACGGAACGTTACGAAACAAAGAACAATAGCGCCTGCATTGATGACTGATGAAGGAATATGACGATGATTAAGAATTATCTCCCTCAGAAATTAAGGAAATGTCTTATGCGTAAAAACTGCTTTATGGCGCTATCTGGTCTTTTGCTCCTTTGCACCAGTGGTGTAACCAGCGCTTCAACCATGCTGCAATGTAATTTAGACAATCATCACACGATAACCCTCGATATAAGCAGCGAAAAAGGATTGGTCTACGACTATAAAAAAACCGGGGAAAGCAAATCGGAGTTAACGTTAATTGGTAGTGACCCTTACTATGCAAAAATCTTGGGGGTAAACTGGTCTTATCAATATTTCCGTTTTGAGAAAGGGACTTATTCTTATGTTGTCTATAATCGAAATGATGTAAAACTTGGGTTAGCCGTCTTTCATGGTGGCAAACTTATGATGAACAGAGTCTGTGTAGGTGACGTAATATTAGACAGAGAAGCCTACGTATATGCCAGTGAACATGTCTATGTCGATGCTGACGGGGCCGAGTATGACTATTTGATTGAAGAGTAATTGATCATAGCCCCTAATAGAAATTAACCAGCCCCAAATTGGATTAACGGTCAGGGCTGGTTCAGCGTATTTACTTCAAACTGTATCCAAAGTTACGTTCCCCCTCCACACTGACTTTACTACGCTCTTTAGCTAGGTAGCTAACCCGAGTCATCAACTTGGCATAGACGCCATCCGCATTCAGCGTTTTCTCGTCAAGGTAATAACATGGATTTTCTGGAAAATAAGCGAGTGACTGATACCGTTCATCATTCACACCTAACGCACTGAGCCAAGCTTGTGTGATTAATGCAGCTAGATTCCCCTTCAACTTACGATAGTCCCCCAGAAAGGCGTAGGCGTCCTTATTCAGCAAAAGCAGTACATGGTAGTGTTTCTTCTCTTCTGGCTGATTAAACTCTCTGACCCATACGTAACGAGGCGTACAAGAATGGACTCTTTTCCCTGCTAACCTTTTCTTGTTTGAATCCGCTTTAAGCTTTGCTTTCAATGAGTCAAAAAAACGAGAGATAACCGCAGAATCAATTCTGGCTAGTACATTGTCAGGTAGCCTTAAATCAAACCGTAAAGCTAGTATTCGAGGGTGTTCATTTAACGCAGACTGAATAACGTCAATAATCTTATTTAAATAATCAGAATTAAGTGGGCCATAGGTTCTGATAATATCTTCAGCGTTCATAGTTTATTCCTCAGTAAATAATTAAGGTTGGATAAGTCAGCAATGATATATAATTAACAGCTACCACCACTCTTGGTTTTTATAAATCTAGTTACTTCACACATAGAGAGTTCATTGCTTATTATTTATGATAATAAGCAATGAATTATTAACTGGCATTAATCAATAGTGAATAGATAAAGGGGCATTGCTAGATGCCCCCTTACATTATTATCTGGATTGATAATATAAGTATCTTTGTTACTGGCACCACTACAGCTACTAACACTCTCTTTATTAATACTAAACAAACCGACAATAACCAGCTAATTAATAAAATCTATTGCACTGAATAATTAATACGATTCATCAATGAATGATAGCGAAAATAAATAGCGGGGGTAAAATTCGAATTTATTTATTCATTATAATTCACTCTGGAATTAAGTCTTAATCAATGTTGGTGCACCATGAATAGATTTAATCATTAAGCATTGTCAGATTGATAAATTCTTTAGTGAAGATTAAAAGTGTTAGTAACGGGATTGACTAACGATTACATTCCAGCGTCCGTGGTTAATTCAACCGCAACATCACCTCTGGATTCTTTAATACGTTGACGTAGCCAATTTTCGACTTCGCTTTTTAACCAGCGAGAAGAGCGCCCCATTTTAATTTGCTTGGGGAACTGACCTAGCTGTATCAGTTTATAAAACCATTTGTCCGTTAGGCCCGTTAATTGCGTAATAAAAGCCATATCTACTAGCTGGTCATCCATTAAATCAATTGGTAAGTTATTCATGTGATATTTCTCCGTTAAAGTTGAGTAAGGAGAATTCCGTGCGTCGCAGACACCTTAGGCGCCTGTTAATTTAAGTTATTCGATGATAGGCACCTCTTAGTTATTCAGTCGCTTAGCGTAAGGCTAAGGACGTATAATCAGATTCAATCAGCAATGACTCAATTAGGGACGAACGCATTCTCTACATCACATGTTGCAACCGCGTAAAAAATTACTTGAGGCCCGTTGACGTTAATAAAGAAAAGTTTGAAAACCACTCTCTATAATCAGTAATACATCACCGCAGTACACTTTATTCAGTACCGTGATCTGTAAGTGGGCTTTTTAGCATCATATTAAATAGCAGTTAGACATTGAGTTGGTGGTCACCACCTACATTGGCGATTTTACGTTGGTCAGGGGCTGAATTTGACTTTTAACGGAAGGGTAGATACTGGTTTCTCACCCACCAACCGTTGACTTTCAACAACAACACAGACTAATGGGGAGAACGTTAAAAGACAGTTTTCGATCAGCAGAATGTAAGAAACCGCCAATATTGAGATAAAAAAGAGATGACGACGGTAGTAGCGATGAGGTGGAAAAGGGCTATATAACAGCAATAACGACAGGTGACACATGAAGAAGCAGTCTAGTAATGTAAAAATGCACATCCAGAACATGACAAGATAACAGCAAAAAATCAGGTAGAATTACTCAAGAATACTAAAAATATATGGAGTACCTACACCAATAAATATCACATTGACTTCAAAAATACTACATAGTAATCTTTTTTCATTAAAGATTGTACAGCTAATCGCTATGGAGTTAATCGTGAGTTCAACCCCTATCGTCATAAAGGAACAGGACAGACGTGTTTGCCGCTCTTATTACGTCTATCTATTGTCTAAGAACATCAATACGCCTCAGGTAGATTTTTATAAACCCGCTCATTGCTGCAAAGTGTTTAATGAAGTATTGGCACTGGCTTATCCGAATCCCCAAACGCGACAGCAATTTATTCAATCGATGGTATTAACGTGCACTGGCACGTTAATACCCGATATTGAATTTGAATGGCTCAAGAACAATGAGCACGCGTGTTATTGGTTATGGACATATTTAAGGAGTGCTGACAATGGCATGCTAAATAATTACTATATAACCGATAATACTGTAACAAATGAATTAACTGACTATGAAAAATTAGGGTTAAATACATCACCAGTAAATACACAGCACAGATACAATCTTATTATTGATTTTTTTGATAGTTGGTATGCGCCACTCAATTATAAAACTTCATTACTTAAAAAATTAGAGAGCGAATGGGAAGCAATCAATGTCAAACCAAAACCCTTTAAGTGGCTTGATATTAATGATGACGAACAATGCAAATGGGTGTGGAACTATATCTCCGAGGCTCAGAAACCGAAACTTGCATATACCCTAGCCTACAGTGATAAAATGAAGATTCCAACATTTTATCTTCACCCTTCTAATATTGATGAAATTAAACTCGCTATTTATGTAGCAGTCAATTTATGGCGAGCACATCCGGATACCAAGAAACTCTTCTTTAAAGATATTAATAAAGCCTTCAGTCAGAAGAAGCACCGAATAAAAAAGGCGGATAGTAAACCCTTTAATACCTATTTAAAGATTGAGACAAAAAAACGACTAAATGAAATAGCTCGTCGTCAGGATAAAAAGATTGTTGATATAATTGATAGTCTCATCAATCAAGCATACGACACATTGCCACCAGAGCAATAAACTCCACACTGTGTTATCTTCTAACCTATATTTTTCTAAAAAGGTCTTTTTTAAGGCCTTTATTATTTTGAATAGAATAAACTCCATTCTAAATATTTTTAGACATACATCATAATCCGGATATCAATCACCTATCGGTTATATCATGCTTATTCAGGCTGATGGAATACACCCCGCAAGCCTACAATGATTATTATGTTGAGGAAATAAATCAATGACACGTCTTGCTTCCCGTTTTGGTACTGTAAATACTATTCGCCGTGACCGACCACTAACCAACGATGAATTAGCTCGTCACGTTCCCAGTATATTATCGGAAGAAAAACATATCTCCCGTAGCGACCGCTACACTTATATTCCCACCATTACGTTATTAGATAACCTACGTAAAGAAGGCTTCCAACCGTTCTTTGCCTGCCAAACTCGCGTCCGTAATCTTGATAAACAAGACCACACCAAACACATGCTACGCCTACGTCGTGAAGGTCAGATAACCGGGAAAGAAGTCCCTGAAATAATCTTACTGAATAGCCATGACGGTTCCAGCAGTTATCAGATGATCCCTGGCCTATTCCGCTTCGTGTGTGCAAATGGAATGGTCTGTGGTGACAGTTTTGGTGAAGTCCGCGTACCACATAAAGGCGATGTTGTTGATCGTGTGATTGAAGGTGCCTACGAGGTATTAGATATCTTTGATCGAGTAGAAGAACAGCGAGAAACCATGCAAGGTATCTCGCTACCAAAACCCGCACAACAAGCCTTTGCTCATGCCGCCCTAGCCTACCGCTACGGTGAAGAGCATCAACCAATAACCGAAGAACAGATCCTGATGCCCCGGCGTTGGGAGGACAGAAAAGATGACCTGTGGACCACGTACCAACGGCTGCAGGAAAACTTGATCAAAGGCGGACTATCTGGTCGTTCAGCCAAAGGTAAACGCGCTCGGACTAGGGCCATCAATGGTATTGATGGTGATATCAAGCTTAATCGCGCCCTGTGGATGATGGCTGAGAATATGCGCCAGCATTTAGCCTGACACCACTATGTACCACTAAGAGAATCAATCAATAGGAATAGATAATATGACTCATGATAATGGACTGACCATCAATACCCTACAGTCAACGCTTGATTGGCTGTATGACAGGGCTATCAACGGTATTGCCGGACTGGACTCCGCTCAAACACTGGCTGATGCTTATCGGTATACTCACCCAGACCGCCGAGAATGTGTGAACGCTTTAATACGCTGGCAGAATACCAAAGCCGGGACCAGCGGCTTCCTCTCTGGATTAGGTGGCATAATGACACTGCCAGTCATGATACCGCTCAATATGACCAGTATCTTGTTTATCCAAATCAGGATGATTGCAGCTATAGCTCTATTGAGCGGCCATAATCTGAAGGACGATAACGTCAAAACCTGTGTCTATTTATGCTTATGTGGCAATACAGCAAAGGATATCCTGAAGAATGTCGGTATCCAGCTAGGTACACGACCAACTCGGCAACTGTTCGGTCAAGCCTCATCAGGAGCAATACAGTGTATCAACCGCTCTGTCGGCGTTAAGTTGATGGCGCAAGTCGGCCAAAAAGGCAGTATCAATGCTATCAAGCTGATACCGCTGGTCGGCGGACTAATCGGTGGCATGTTTGACAGCATCACAACCGACATCATCGGGAATATGGCCAGAGATATATTTATCAGCCCACACGCGATCCCTGCTCTTATCCATAACGACATCCAGACTCAGTAACCTCTAGCTCGTTTCAGCCCTGATTACCTAAAAAACCACTGACATCAGTCTGCTTTAGCACTGATGCAATCTCGTTTGCTTAATTTCACACAAAAAGGAAATCACTACGCTTATCACCCAACGGCACATTCACGCCAATACCTTAGTCTGGCATCAGGGCCAAATAACATGGATGCCTCTGAACACCACGTTATTGGCAGCAGCGTTGCCCACAACATCTGAACATGAACCGCCCCCACAACCTAACTACCGGCTTAACAATTCGGTGGTCTGGTTCTTGGCATTTGCCCCACTATTAGGATTTATGCTGGAAAGCGTTATCGCCATTCTGATTTATGGCCGACGAGGCCTTGGCTATTCGGTATATCAACTGCTCTTTACTCATCCGTTCTGGTACCTCTCCGTTATCTTGAATATTGCACTCAGCTATCGCGATGAGCACAACCTAAAAAAAGCGGGTATCGATACTTCCAGATATGGTGCCATGACCTGGCTAGTGCCCGTCTATTTATGGCGACGGGCAAAGTCTCTAGGACAGACCCCGAGTTATTTCTGGGTCTGGGTCATTCTATTCGGGATCATCATGTTAGGAACAATTTAATTCATTCAGCTCAGGACAGGCGCACCGTCATTGGTGTCCTGTCCTTTTTGCCGTCTTGTTATTCTTTATTACGAGAACACCACTATGTCTAATCACATTCGGCGCGAACAGCGCATTATCAGCATGGCGTTACAGCTATTAGAAAAACAGATCAAAGTGAGACCTTATTCTTTCACTTCATCAACACAAACCAGAGAGTATCTCCGTTTGCAGCTAGAACAATTAGAACGGGAAGTTTTTATGGTTTTGTATCTGGATAACCAGCACCGGCTTATCGCTAGTGACGTCACTGCATTAGGCACAATTAACGAAACATCAATATATCCCAGAGAAATCATTAAAGGATCTTTAGAATTTAATGCCGCAGCGGTAATCCTTGCTCACAATCACCCTTCCGGGCTGGCAGAACCTAGTCAGGCAGATCGCTCAATCACCAATAAGTTGAAAGAGGCACTGTCGTTAGTCGACGTAAAGGTACTCGACCACTTTGTTATTGGTCATGGTGAATTAGTCTCATTTGCTGAGCGAGGTTGGTTATAAGTCAGATGGTTCCAATACGCTATACCGCATTAGCAGTTCAGTCTTCAATGTAGTTCCTCCTATATAACGCAACAATCAATCACATAATCCTTTTACCAACAGGAGATCTTTAGATGTCTGCATCACCGACGTTAAAAACCGGCGTATTTCATTTTACTTTATTACGAGATATCGCTCAGGACGACTGGTTCACTCTGTGTCGTCTGGTCACCCAAGCCCATCGACAACTCCGCCTGAAGCCGGAAACAACCGGTATTGAACCAATCCCTATTATCTGCAACGGTGCGGGTATCACGCCACTGCGCTTTGACGATAGCCTAATAGGGCTCGGTGTTATCGTGTTTAACGGGGAGCATCACCACCAACTCAGTGGTGATACCTTTATTCTAAATCAACATCGTCATCCCTACGACCGGGGATATTGTCATACCCATGGTCACCCCTATTGTTTTATGGTCATGGCAGTATTACTACTGGCCCATTACACCTGCCCGACTGTCTGGAAAATCACGTCTGATGTCAGTTGCACTCAATGGCAACGTGTTGCCGACTGGCTGCAAGCAGAACTGGCAATAGTGATAGCACTTCCCACCGAAATATTTACAGGAGTACAACCATGAATCTGATAGCTAGCTTGCTGTCACTGCAATCACTGGATAATGTTGATTTGATACACACCGTCCGGGTCACTGAGTCAGCATTTAATAATTTAACCACGTTTGGTAGTGAAGGCATTTTCTACCCAGCGACACAAAGCTCTGCTGATGCAGAATATGTAATACTAGACCTTGAGTTTATCCGTGACCATCAACTGGATTTTGATAAATCTAGTTTTACTGAATGGTGTCAAACACACCTATCGCTAAATATGACTGCATTAAAGCCGTTATCTTATTTATTTGTGGTCGGAACCAATGAAGTCTGAAACCATTTCTTACTAGGCTAATTAATCGTTAGTTGTAGTTAGTGCATATCGTTTGCTGAAAAAGTATAGATACAGTAAATTAGTTAAGTTCTAACTAACTGAACTTACCTACTCAAATCACATAAAAGCAAATATGGGTAAAAAACGGGGTAACTTTTTTAATTAAATTATCAATTATGATTAATATCATTAAGTTATATTAAAGTTCGAGTCCGGCCTCAGCACCATTAGAATGACATTTAAAGACGCTTAAGGGCGTCTTTTTTTGTGGGTGGAATTCTTGTTTTGTAAGGCCTTTGTGCATTCCAACTCAAAACAGATAAAAACGAAAAACTCAGCCAGAATTCTACGGACAATGGAGCTTGAGCTATTCCCCACTATTGGTAATCGTGATATTGCCAACCTAAATACCCGCGACCGATTATCCCCGATAAAGAAAGTAAAAGAATCCGGAAGTCTATAAATTGCAGCCCGACTACAACAGTTCACAACCGCAATTATGCGTTATGCCGTTCAAAGCGGCATCATTGATTACAACCCGGCTCAAGACCTAGTTGGCGCAATCACCACCAACAAGAAGCAAGAAAGTTCACCGCCCTGCCCTCACCTTTGATCGTATTCTTGAACTACTTACGCGTTTAGATAACTATCAAGGAAGATATTTAACCACTCTGGCAGTGAAATTAACCTTACTTATCTTTATCCGTTCTATGCCCGTTGGTCAGAGATCGATTTTGAACGAGCGCTTTGGACAATACCGGGAGAACGTGAAAAGCTGGAAGGTGTTAAGCACACACACAGAGGTTCAAAGATGAGAACAACTCACCTTGTTCCCCTTAGTAGACAGGCCATGGAGATCTTAAAGCAGATACACCAAATTAGCGGTGACCACGAGCTTATCTTTATTGGTGACCATAACGCCAATAAGCCGATGAGTGAAAATACGGTGAATAAGGCTTTACGGGTAATGGGTTATGACACCAAGACAGAAGTCTGTGGTCATGGCTTCCGTACAATGGCCTGTAGTGCATTAATTGAGTCTGGGCTGTGGTCTAGGGATGGAGTAGAACGGCAGATGAGCCATCAGGAGCATAATGGGGTTCGTGCTGCGTATATCCATAAGGCTGAGCACTTGGATGAGCGGAGATTGATGGTGCAGTAGTGGACGGATTATTTGGATGAGAATCGGGTGAATAAGGTTAGTCCGTTTGAGTTTGGTAAATTAACCAAACGAACTGATTAGCAGCATGTTAAGTTTTATCTGAATATTAGAGGTGGCTTTTACTGCCTCTTTTTTATTTTAATAAATAATGACAATGAACCGTATTTATTAAAATAAAATCTACCCGACTAAAACAAAAAGTGTCACAGTTAACAATTAGTTGTGATTTACCAATTTTTAATCCCTCGATTACGTTGCTAGCAAATGTAATAGAACGCCATTCTAAGGTTTCAGCATTACATTCAATTACAGCAGCCACACGATAGAATCGAAAGCATACCATCCTATTGAAATTCGGCTAGAAAAACAACACGGTAATATCTGGTCGATCGACTATATAACATGAGAAATACAGGCCTTTTTCCATACCCCTATTATTCATAGCTTCATTCCTGATAAGAATAGAATTTATTCAATATGAAAAATAGGCAAATTACAGCTAGTAATATTACTAGTAATTATAAAATTGATAGGTAAATCAATGAAGTTGAACTATTAGGTTGTTATTATTCTGTAGGTGGTTATCAAGATGTAACAGTATTCATGCCGTTTGTATCCATAAAGCTGAATATTTGGATGAAAATCGGGTGAAAGTGATAAGTCCGCTTGAGTTTACTAAGATTCAGAATAGGCAGCTTTATTGAGTGGTATTTTATTAGTTTCGCCACGATAGACCTACATGAGTGGGGAGCAATTCGATTATCAATTTTTAGCTCTATAGATTTAGATGACAATTCTAGCTTAAATACCTCTAAACCGCTGAGATAAGAAGCGATAAATACAAATTACATTCAATAAGTTATAATATTTTTGGTATGGAGTCTCAGGGTCTATGGAAATAAAAAAGGTAGGTGGAGCAGGACTTCACGCAAGTGAGCTTAAAGCAATCAGTAAAATGGAACAGCAATTCCAAAAAAGCTGGCACGGATTCGCAGGATTGGTTGTATCCGATGCTCAAGGACCAATGGAAATTGACTGCCTTATTATTACCCATGACCGCCTGCTTTTGGTCGAACTCAAAGAGTGGAATGGCACGATAGAGTATGACAATGGGATGTGGATCCAAAATGGTCAAAACCGTGGCAAAAGCCCCTTTGCCATCAAACGAGAACATGCCCTACGCCTGCAGAAGTTACTCGATAGAGAGTTATCACACAACCTCGGCTATTGGCTCGCTGTAGAGGCCCATGTTGTGCTCTGTGGCAATGCTACTCCAGACAATCTCCCCTTGATAGAGAGACCTTTCGTCCACTCGCTGGATGAGTTTCTCGCTATTCGAGCTCCTGAGAAGTATGATTCTCTAGTTGCAAACAAAAAACTTGCAGGTTTCTTCAACACTACAGGGAAAGCCAGGCCAAACTCTGAAAAGTCCCTACCAACCATCTACACATTTTTCGACGGTCCGAAGGTTCAGAAAAAAGAACTGGTTGTTGGTAACTTCCAGGTTCATACGAATAAACCTTGGTTTTCTCACCGAAACTCTATCTACAAGGAATACTCAGCTCAAGATCGGTCAATGCCTGCAACAAAGGGACTGATACGACGTTGGGACTTCAATCAACTGGGTACTCTGCATGCCTTACAATCAACATGGTCTAATATTGCCCTGCGTGAAAATCGGATTGGAAAATTTATTCGTGATAACAGTAACATGCGTGATTACTTACTTAGATACGTCAACGATGCTTCAGCCGATGACGTCACAGAAGATTTCTGTGAGTTGTATGAGTTGCCTCGAAATACCGATCGTTTAGATGAAATCATCGCCAGTGATTCCGCATCCTGGTCAAGGGAGCAACGGCTCGATCGAGTACGAGCTCTTCTGGCCCCTTTTGGTGACTTACATGCATTAAACATTGCTCATCGTGATGTTGACCCACATAATCTCTGGTATGCCAAAAATCACCAAAGTATTCTGACATCTGGTTTTGGTGCCGCATTCTTTCCGGAAACCGGAACAGTGGCAGATCATCGAAAATTACTGCAGAGCTCACCAATTTCCCTACCGGAAGATGCGATGTGTGCAGGTGACATCATTGACGCTTTTCGTATTGATGTCTTCCTACTGGCCTCTGTAGCCTATCAAATTTGCTTCAATCAGAAGCTTAAACTAGTGGATGGAGTCCCCGAATGGACACCACCTGTAAACGATCCTTTCGATGGTCTCTTAACCTCGTGGTTTGAGAAAGCACTCTCTTGGGATGCTGCTGAACGCTTTAATGGTGCCCATAGCATGCTGACAGAGTTCAATTCTCTCACAGGAACAAGCGCCGCAGAAGATAATGAGTCCCAGCAGATCTTTGAGCAGTTGATGCACAGTCCCCATCGACGCCAAGATCTCACACCATACTTGATCCTACAGGCCTTCCCTCCTCCTGCAGAAAAACTGCAGGATGCCATCAACGCCCTGTCTAGCGAGAGTAATAAGAAGGTTTTCCTGGCTCAGAAGGATAATCAAGAAATACTTGTGAAGTTATGGGGAAATGTTCAGATAACGCAAAATCAACCGGGGTCTAACCGCCGAATACTACAGTTTCTAAAGCGCTTGGATAAATTTCAGGATACTTCTCTAGCGACTCCAAAGGTCCTAGACTTCGGTTTAATGAATCCACAAGGACTATTTGTAGCTACTGAATATGTGGAAGGTGAAATTTGGCCAAGTTTCTTGTTGGATTTAACCTTGTCTCAAGAAGACAAGCGAAGTATGGCTATTAATCTAGTTAGTACCGTGATGGACTTTCACGACAAGCGATTTGCCCATGGGGATCTACATCCAGAGAATATTCTTCTGAAAGACAGCAATGTCGAGCAAGTCATGCTTCTGGACGTGCTTGATTACGGCAGTGAAACAGAGGCATTCAATACTGATTACGGGCCGGCAAATCCAGCTATCACCGATGCTTATGGTCGTGACCGGTTTGCTGTCTTCAAGATCGTTGAAGAGCTATTCGCAGGAGATTTGCCTGCAAACATTCAGGAGGAACTCATTCGTGCTCGTGACAATCAAACACAAATCCCAGTTGCCCTTACCCCATTATTCAATGCATTACAAACAGCCCTAGAGCCAGAACAAACTGTTCAGCCTGAAGTTAAAGAAGAGGAGCCTATCTTACTAACTTGGGGAGCTAACAGTTTTCCAGAAACGCCTACGTTGTTGGAACCCATTGATGGCGGTTATTACTTCAACTGCAAATGGAGTAAGAGTCAAGGTCACGGTAGGGATAAAGAACTTGCTTGTTTTATTACGGGCAATACCTCATATCTGCAAGTAAACCTAGATGTTGAAGCACGTAAAATTCTTAAAGTCCGACATATTACTTCTATTCCTCTAAGTGATGTTGTCAGCGCACAACGGCGTTCTGTAGGGCGGCTAACACGTCCTATTGCTCTCAAAAATGGAACTTTGGATGAACGATGCTCGTTGGTTGATGCAATTCTAAGTATGGAGACTGTTATTGATGCACTTATTGAGGAATTTAGTTCTTCAGAGGACATTTCAGAGCCCCCCTTAACGGATGAAGATCGCCGTGAGTTATCTCCAGAAAAACTGTGGAAAGCATTGGCTGATACGGAAGAACAAATTCGTCAAGGTTTTCAAATTGAATATAGCGCGGAGGAAAAAGTCAGCGATAGTGGGCATCCTATGTATCCCTATCTGTGTCTGGATGGACGAGATCTACAAATTGACATAGATGAGACCTATTATATCTATCAGCCTAGATCAGATGAAAGACTTGGCGAGCTCGTGATTAACGAAACGACTGGCAGTTATATAGCGATAGATCCCGTCAATCATTGGGCTAGTAAGCAGTTTACACCTGGCAAGTTGCTTCAACTTGAATCCATTCGCAGTAAATCATCAAGGGAGCTACGGCTTAAAGCGTTGAACCGGGTTATGGCTAAAAAGTCAGTCATACCAAACTTGATCGACTATTTTGATATCCGACAAAAACCAGCTCTGAGAGAAATGGCAGAGCGTCCAACTGCTCAGAAACTTCGGGAGTTATACGATGTACCAGGGCAGGAAACAAACAGTAAACAGCTTGACGCATTCCAGTACTTGGTAGGACAAGGTCCTATCGGTGTTCTTCAAGGACCACCAGGTACCGGTAAAACTACCTTTGTCAGTAAATTCATCCATTACTTGTTTGAACATGCCGGTGTAAATAACATCTTACTGGTGGGCCAACAGCACTCGGCGGTGGATAATGTCGCGATTAAAGCTCTTGAGCTTTGCTCAAACAAAGGTCTAGAGCTAGATACTATCCGAATTGGCAATGAATCACTAATTGATGACCGCATGTTGCCGACCCACGCCCGAGCTTTGCAACAGAAGATCCGCCATAAGTTTCATCGGGAATATGATATGCGAGTTAGTGCTCTCTCTACTCGACTGCAGCTACCACATGAACTTGTTCAAGATGCAACACGATTACACCGTAGCCTAGCGCCTTTATTAGTACAATTAGGACAATACGAACGCCAGCGAGAAAAGCTGATACGCACTGGCGGAGAGGCTAATGAGAACAATGCGGGGCAATTAACGGAGTTAATGAACCAACGCAACCAGACGGTAGAAACGATTGAGACAATCGTGCGCCAGCAGTTCAATAATACGCTTGGTGAGCTACCAACGGATAGTGAGCTGTTACTAGACAAACTGTTACAGATGTTGGCTCAAAACCATGCTGTGAACAATCCCGTCAAGGTGGAGCGCCTGCATCAATTATTATCCCTAAGTCAAGAGTGGCTCGATGTTTTGCGCTCTGGAGAAGCTGGTTATGAACGGTTTATGCTGAAAACTAAACAATTAGCTTGCGGTACCCTAGTGGGAGTTGGACGTCGTAGTTTAGAGCTGGATCATAGCCAGTTTGATTGGGTTATCGTCGACGAAGCTGGTCGTGCTCAAGCCAGTGAGTTAATGGTTGCGCTGCAAAGCGCGAAACGCGTCTTATTGGTGGGCGATCATAAGCAGTTACCGCCGTTTTACCAGAACGAGCATATAAAACACGCAAGCAGGCTACTTGAAGTTAGTCAAGAAGCCTTTCAAGAATCTGATTTCGAGCGAGCCTTCAAGGCATGTGGCGGAGTCACTCTAGATACACAATACAGGATGATTGAACCCATTGGTGATCTAGTCTCAGCCTGTTTTTACGCCGATGATATTGGCAAGCTATACACAGGGCGAGGGCCAGCCAAGCCTTGGTATAATGAATTACCTCCCCCATGGAACAAGGGCGTTAGCTGGATCGATACCACCTCTAAGCAGGGAGAGAAAGAAGCTAAACCCGGCTACACTAACCAACATGAAATAAATCTGTTATTACAATCGTTGCGAGTTTTAGTAGATGCGGATGCTGTTGAACACCTGCAACGAACAGTTACAAATGAGCATCCTTATCCTATTGGTATCATTACTATGTATAGGGCTCAGAAAAATGAGATTGAAACTCAGATCAGTCAAGCCGAATGGATGGGACCGCTTCGTCACTTGGTAAGAATCGACACCGTAGACTCTTACCAAGGGCAGGAAAATAAAATCATTATTCTTAGCTTGGTGCGGGATAATCCCAATACCCTACAAGGTTTTTTGCGGGATGCACCTCGAATCAATGTAGCAATTTCTCGGGCACAGGAGCGTTTAGTTGTCCTTGGAGCTAGCCGCATGTGGCGTAAAGATAATAATGACTCCGCATTGGGCTCGGTGTATGAATATATCGCTGAGCAATCAACCCAAGACAATAGCCACTATCAGGTAATTACAACTCTCGAATTCAACAAGGAAGCCATACCAGCATGATCCCGCTTTCTACAGACACTAAAGCACGTGTGGGGAACCGCATCACAATTCTGATTCCCGCGCGAAAGTACATCATGAATGTCGCTTGGACCGAAGAAAAGCCAATGCCTGCTATTGAGCTATTTGCATGTCGGCTGCTTATACTTTTTGAGCGAATGTTGCCCCTTGAGCTCCGTGAATTCTTCGGGCTCTCGGAACGAGAAGAAGAAGAGTTGCTAAATTCATTAGAAGATAAGCGTCTAGCTGCACTGGATCTCCTAGGTTATCTAGTCCCCAGTCCTCTGTTACAAGGCCAGATCGGCCATGCGGGTAGAGTACCAATGCTGGTTAATTACAACGAGCAGACCGAGCATGTCGTACTAGATGCTTTTGCTTTAACCGTACGTAAAGAGCAACGGCTGAGCCGATTGATGTTCGGCTTACCAGAGCTTCCCATGCCGGAATCCGTAAAAGGATTAGGAATAGATAAAGTCATTGAAGAATTTGGTCGACAGTTTCGCAGCTATCTGGAAATCACTCGCCACAATGAGCACGAACGCCTACGCACTCAACTTTATAAAGTGATGGGCTGCAGTGCTAGTGAAGTACTCCAGTTGGCGGTCGATATTGAGTTCACCTATCAGCAGGCTAAGGGAGAGCCAAAACAATGGATCCGCTCCGTCGAACGGTTAAGCTCTAACCAGAGCCGTCCCCTCAGTAGTAAGCTCGAAGCCCATATCGCAGATTTTCTTGGCTCGAACTACATCGAAGAAAAAGGTACCGATGCGGAAACTTACTGCCGGTTGGCTGATGATCATGTTCTTAAAACTTATGTCAAAGGTTATCAGGTAGACTACTCACGTTGGATCGTCGCGCGGGATGAGAGTAAGACAGGTTATGGCTCGCCTGATACGCGCGGTGTATTTGGGCCCTTGTATCTACTTGAAAACCGGCGTGAAGCACTTGAATGGATTCGTAAAACACTATACGAGCAGGACGAACTTACTGATCTAAAAGCACTATGGATGCCGAGTAACGTTCCATTTTGGGGGGCCAACTCAGAAGATATTGATCGCTTTATTCAAGATCTAAAAAACATTTTTGAGCGGAGAGATAACGACGCAAAGATCTCCCTAATCCATCAGGGGACACGCTGGAATGTTCGACAGTACTTGAAAAACATATTTCCATATGGATTTTCGACCCCGTTAGCCCTAGATAGACTAGAGTTGTTGATAATTCCCGGAATTTTTGGCCTAATTCAGTACCATGGTCAACCTAATACCGATAGCGGCGTGAGTTTGCCCATTGGCTACATGACCAAAGACCCTGCGCGTATTAAGCACCTGGAATTATTGTTCAAAACCAGAATTGGTGACTTTGGTAATTTGAATGGCACTTGGGCTCCACCCAGAGAAAGCAATTCCCCACTAAAAGCGCAGGAGTTGCTACCACAAAACTGGCTAGCCAACCCCATCTCTCAGAGCACAACTAGGCCTATTCTTAGCTTGAATCGTTAATATCAAAGTCAGTTATCAGAAATGGTAGCTGACTTTTGTAGTGATGTGATGGCCGTCCCTTCTTAACCTGAGATCTGCCACACTTAAATTGAACAATCTCATTAACTGAGGAACAACATCATGAACACGAGCAAAGTCATTGGTATTAATTTGTCTAAATCTGTTTTTCAGGTATTGTAAGTGCACCCATTTTAGTACCACGTACTTTTTGAGATTTCCGGTTTTTAGCCGTCAACCGGTATTCTTCCGGTGTCAGGCTATTCAGGGATTCATGAGGTCGCTCACTGTTATATTCATTCAGCCAGCGATCTGTGATCTCCCGTACTTCAATTACGCAGTAAATAATACTAATTTCCTTCTATCCGACCGTAGAGCATCGACTCTACCTTTACAGTTTTTATTTACCAAGTAATACACATCAACGGCGTGGTAAGCCTAGTTGCTCACTAATGCTCACCTTAATCATTCCTCATAATAAAACCACTCACCAGAGTCCAACCTGACCATCGTCTTCATACCCTCTCCCTGTAAATACATTAACGGGTTAGATCGCACTGCATATGAGTCCAGCTTCTGTAGTTAAAACAGCATAATTAACACACAAAAAAATAGTTATAAAGTTATTTTATTCAATGAGATAACCTAATTTCAGGCCATTGATATAGATAAAAACGAAATGGATACAGTCAGTATTCTTGTCGGATTCATCATTAGAACTGACAAACTGATAGCCAGTTAAATGATTCCAAAACATGTGTTTCTGTTTGATGATTAAATGCAGGTTGGTTTGGTGGTACCCGAAAACTCAATGTATATGCCAGCGTCATACTCCGTTATGGTGCTAATAATCTAATGACCTTTTCCTTCCGCATAGGCACCATTGGTATCACCCATTTTCAAACTTTTGCGATCCACCGCGACAATTCCAAATATCCCTTCCCTCCTCCATTGACCCGTTCACTGTACAAATATACCGTGTGGTGATTACCCGCCGCGTTGCGGGTAATTAAAAAAGCGAAACCCCGCAGTGCGGTAACACTAACGGGGTCTCTGACCACAAAGTTATAAGAGGTAACATCATGGCTGTCGTGAAGCATACCCAAACTCGCCCCCAATTTATACATTACCCGCGATCAAAATTCAGATCCGGATCGGAAAAACGATCCTCTGTTTCAGCAGGTTGCCTGAAAATGGGAGGGTTCTCTCATGCTTAATCTTATCGACTCAACCCCAGGCGATCCGCTGGAGCTGGCAGAACAATGCCTCGCCCTGGCCACTGCGGTAATCAAAATCAGTGAAGCACCGGTAAAAGAGTCATTGCAGTTTATTCTGCATGAGAAGATGGAATCCCTGTTCCATGCGCTTTATAACGCAGAAGGATCTGTTTGATTGTTCGGCGAGTAAATAGCGCCAATCAGAGGAAGCACTTACCCTTCGGGACTACGCTTTACGTTGCCCCGAAGGTTTTAGCTAAAAATACCAACAGGCCGGTTTCTAAATCAGGCTATGACTAAACGCATCAACTGCCAGTATGGCGTTCGCCACATCTTCACCGGTTAAATTAGGATTAAGATTCTTTAAGGTATCGCCATCGCTGTTAGCCAGTGTGCCGACTTTAACCAAATTGTCCCAACTTTCATTTTCAAGATGAAGATCTTTGAGCGTGGTTGGCATTTTGATTGAGCGATAGAAGCGGACGTATTTCGCAATTTCCTCATCAGAACGCTGCTCTAACACCATATGGGTCAGCGTGCCATAAGCCACTTTTTCACCATGACTTAAATGATGAATATCACCCTGAATAGCCGTAAAACCATTGTGTATCGCATGAGCACCCGCCAACCCGGCATTTTCAAAACCCAGACCCGACAGTAATGTACATGCCTCAACAACGGCCTCAACCGCTGGCGTAACGACTTTTTTGGCAACCGACAGATAAGCGCTGTAGCCATAAGTTAACAATGTTTTTTCACAGGCCTCGGCAATCGCCATTGCGGCAACGGTAGGATCGCCACCCACCATTGATTTGGCATGAGAGCGTTTAACCGCAAGCGCCTCAGCGTAAGTCGCTAAACCATCGGCAATACCCGAGGCAAACAAACGAACCGGAGCCTGAACGCACACGCCTGTATCAACCAGTACCAGATCCGGGTTTTTAGTATAGAAACGGTAGCTATCAAACACGCCGTCATCGGTATAAATAACCGATAATGCGCTGCACGGTGCATCTGTTGATGCAACGGTTGGAACAATGACTACCGGCTGCTTCAGTTCATCGGCAACGGCTTTTACCGTATCCAGCGTTTTTCCGCCACCCAAACCGACAACCAGCTCCGTTCCCGCTTTACGGGCTAAATCGGCAAGTCGACGAATTTCATTACCGGAAGACTCACCGTTAAAACGTTCATAGTGGAAGGTGATTTTTGCAGAGCCTAAAGAGGATTTAACATCATCGCCGATCAGCCCCCAGACAATGTCATCAGCCACTAAAAACGCGTTTTGTCCAAGCTCGGCAACATAGTCGCCCAGCTCTTTCATTACCCCCATACCCTGAACATATTTCCGCGGTGAAGAGAAAACAAATTTACTCATGATTCGGCTCCATTTACATCAATGTATTCTGGTGGCTCAGTCATCATCGTTTCATGGTTAAAAACAGTTTTATGACTATAGCCCTATTACCTAATTGAGAGATCGATACTTTTTGATACTCACACAATCAGAGAGAAAGTGAACTAAACGCACCAAGCCAATCTTGCTCAAATTTGTCTATCGCCGCGTCTACGGCAGGCGCAGCAAGGAACTGCTGTACAACATCCAGTGGTAATGTGATAGCTCCGCACCCAATTAACATACAATCAAGTGCCTGACGCGGTGTTTTAAAGCTGGCGGCCAATACTTTTGCATGAGGAGCATGGAGCTGCAGCAGGGTTTGAAGTTCACGTACCGTCTGTATTCCATCCCCTCCCTGAGCATCAACCCTATTAACATAAGGTGCGACATAAATAGCACCCGCTAATGCCGCTAACAGCCCCTGCGCTGCGCTGTATACCGCGGTTCCTAATGTTGGAATACCTAAAGTGTTTAATTGCTTAATCGCCGCCAAACCTTCCATGGTGACCGGAACCTTAACCACGATACCGGGTGAGTACTCTGACAATTGCTGTGCTTCGGCAACCATTTCATCAGCAGTACGCGCCATCACCTGAGCAAACAATGTGCTACCTTGTCCCAATGCGGCTCGTAACTGAGTGAGAACTTCCCATACGGGTACCCCTCCTTTTGCAATGATACTGGGATTGGTGGTTACCCCTTGTACCGGATATATACGTGCCAAGCGCTTAACTTCAGCAATATCCGCAGTATCTAAATAAAGCTCCATGTGGGTTTCCTCTGTTAAAGATTAAAGTTCAAGTTCGCGTGTTAATAAGGTCACAATCTCGTTTGCCTCTTTGGCATTCATCAGAGATGCGCGGAATTCTTCATGCATAATGCGGCGTGCCAGACGTGAGAAAATCCGCATATGCTGGTCCCCTGCTGCATGTTTATTAAGGGTTAGCATAATCACGAACTGCACATCTTCATCGCCCCACACCACCGCCTTAGGCAGGCGAGCAACGCTGATGGTTGATTGTTCGATATGTTCAGATTTGGTATGTGGAATGGCGAATCCAAAACCCAAGCTGGTGGCAAATACCGCTTCACGGGCCCATACATCCGCTTCTAATTTGCGAGGATAACGACAGCGCCCCGTCAGCAGTAAGTTATCGGTCATTCCTTTGATAACTTCCTCTTTGCTCTGCCAGTCGTTGCGAATAGAGATGCATCCCTCGTTGATAAGCGGAGCGTCTTGCTGTGTCATTCTAAATTGAGCCAGCAAATGCTCCACCTCTAAAGAGGTCCTACAGTTCATCGCTTTATTTAATAGCTGACGACATTCTTTCGTGTCCAGCTGTGCTAACCGTGCTTTGGTTGCCGGTATGGACGGCGCGCTCATACTCAGTTCATCCAGCCCCATGCCAACTAACAGTGGAAGAACCGATCCTTTAGCCCCTAATTCACCGCATAATCCAATCCATTTCCCCTGACGATGAACCATTTGAACCGCATAATCCAAAGCGCGTAAAAAGGCAGGATTAAGACTATTGTAATGTTTAGTCACTTTCGCGTTGTCACGATCCACCGCTAATAAATACTGAGTCAGGTCATTACTTCCAATGCTAAAGAAATCAATTTCCTCACAGCACTGATCGATGATGAACATCACCGAGGGCACTTCCAGCATAATGCCAAACGGTATCTTTTCATTAAAAGGAATTTGTTCTGAACGCAGTTTTTGTTTCACTTCAGCTAATTGATCCTTTACCCACAAAATCTCTTCCATAGAGGAAATCATGGGGATCATTATTTTTAGTGAGCCATGAGCGGACGCCCGTAAAATTGATCGTAGCTGTGTATGAAAAAGAGATAAAAATTCCTGATAAATACGGACGGCACGATAGCCAAGAAATGGGTTATTTTCCGCAGGGATTTTCAGATATTCCACCGGTTTATCACCGCCAATATCCATGGTGCGAACAATAATACTGCGCCCATTGGCATGTTCTAATGCCTGACAGTAAATATTATAAAGTTCTTCTTCTGATGGCGCATGAGAACGATCCATATACAGCATTTCTGTACGAAACAGACCGATCCCTTCAGCACCATTAGCAAAAGCGGGCGCGGCTTCAACAGAATGGGCAATATTTGCCGCAATTTCCAGACGAATACCATCTGCGCTGCACCCCGGCAGGTCAAAATAGGCTTGCTGCTGTTCTCTGATACGTTGTTGAACCGCCGCTTCTTGTCGGTAATAACGTTTTACCGGCTCGGTCAGTTCCACCACCACCAGCCCGAGATCGCCATCTATTTGTACCTGCTGCTTTAAATAAGGCGCTAACTGACTGGCATCAACGCCGACCAAGGTAGGAATATTAAACGAACGAGCTAGAATGACCGTATGAGAAGTGCTTCCTCCACTGCTGAGTAATAATCCTTTAAGTCGTTTTTTATCCAGTTCAAGAAATTGGCTGGGGGTAAGCTCATCGGCCATGCAAATGCTGTCATGCTCCAACTGCCCTTGTGATGGGAATCGAGCGGTACCGTAGATTTGTTGTAGCAATTGGAAACAAACATCACGCACATCCAACGCCCGCTCCCGAAGATAGTCACTTGAAGAGTTAGCAAATTGCTGACAAAAATGGTTAGCCCCATTAATGATGGCTTGCGCGCAGCCGGTGCCCGATAAGATGTTTTGATTAATCTCATGACGTAAAGACACATCGGTAACCAGAGAACGATGGGCCTCCAGCACCGCCGTCGTTGTACCACTGTTTTCTAACAGTTGAATATTTATTAATTTCAGTAAATTATTCAAACCATTATCTAATAATTTTTGCTCGGCTTTCACATCGCCGATCTTAGGCAGCTCTCCTGGCTGGGCGAAATTAAACGCCACCAAATGAGTCAGTGCCCCTTGTGCAATACCGCTACTTACTGGCCGGGCACGAATAATATGGGGATGTAAATTCGTCAATGAGGCCGGTAATTCCACAACTTCATCAGCATCGACCTTTTGCAAAGGCGCATCACAATGTGGGAACTCTTGGGTAATAAACGCGGATAAACGATCAAATGCCGTCTGAGAATCGCTCCCCAAAATTGAAATATGGCATTCGTCTCCCATCAACGTATCCGTACCGATGATGGCTAACGCACTTTTGGCATCGCCGCGACGATCGGTCCGCAAGTTATACCATTCAATATGAGCAGAAAACTGATTACATAATGCTTCGACGAGACTCGCGGGGCGAGCATGTACACCATTTGGCAATTCACAACAAAACTTCACAATTTGCGGCATCACACCTTCTCCTGAACCAAAGTCTGTTATTGGTTAACAGGATAAAAGTATGCCTATAGCGGCGACTATAAGATAAAACTGCCAAAAACTGGATAAATGTAGCCTGCTGAGAAAAATGAGATACCGCTCACAAACAACCTGAGAGACCATGACTTCTGAGTTTGGTAAAGAATTTTGAGGCGGATCGCATTTTGAGATGTGACTTACAAAAATCCAGTAAATGGCATTTTTCTCTCCTGTCTGAGCGGTAATGAATTCCTTATTGTGATGCTCAATCCATACTCAGGTAACCCCTTACGGGACAGGAGTTCGTAATGAAGGAGTTGGTTCAGATACTAAAACATACGCGTCAGCACTTAATGACGGGTGTATCGCATATGATACCTTTCGTGGTCTCGGGAGGCGTCTTACTTGCAATTTCTATCATGCTATACGGCAAAGGCGCGGTACCCGATGCCCTTACCGATCCCAATTTAAAAAAATTATTTGATATCGGTGTCGCCGGTTTAACCTTAATGGTGCCATTTCTGGCAGCTTATATTGGTTACTCCATTGCTGACCGTTCGGCGCTGGCACCTTGTGCCATCGGAGCATGGGTCGGTAATTCATATGGTGCCGGTTTCTTTGGTGCCATTATTGCCGGGCTAATCGGTGGCATTCTCGTTTTTTACCTCAAAAAAATAGCGGTACCTAAAATATTACGTTCCGTTATGCCTATCTTCGTTATCCCCGTTATCGGAACCATGTTAACGGCCGGAATCATGATGTGGGGGCTAGGTGAGCCTATTGGCATTCTGACTAATGCCTTAACCACTTGGCTTCAGGGTATGCAGCAGGGAAGCATTATCGTACTTGCCATCATTATGGGGCTGATGCTGGCTTTTGATATGGGCGGGCCGGTAAACAAAGTGGCTTATGCATTTATGCTTATCTGCGTTGCTCAGGGCGTGTATACCGTTGTCGCCATTGCGGCGGTGGGTATAGCCACACCGGCAACCGGCATGGGGCTTGCGACGCTCATCGGTCGCAAATACTACACGGCGGAAGAGCGCGAAGCCGGTAAAGCATCACTATTAATGGGCTGTGTTGGCGTAACCGAAGGGGCCATACCTTTTGCCGCGGCAGACCCTCTGCGAGTTATCCCTTCCATTATGTTTGGTACCGTCTGTGGCACTGTTACCGCTGCCGTTTTGGGTGCCCAGTGCTATGCAGGATGGGGCGGCGTCATCGTGTTACCTGTCGTTGAAGGCAAACTGGCCTATCTGGCGGCGTTACTGGTCGGCATGGTTGTCACGGCCATTAGCGTTAATCTGCTGAAAAGTATTGCTGCAAAAAATCAGGTACCAAAAACGAATGAAAAAGAAGACGATCTCGACCTGGATTTTGAGATTAATTAATTGAACTTATTGAGAGAAAAGATCATGACCAAAATTATTGCTGTAACCGCTTGCCCTTCTGGTGTTGCTCACACCTATATGGCTGCCGAAGCGCTGGAACGTGCCGCAAAGGCAAAAGGATGGGAATGTAAAGTCGAAACTCAGGGGTCAATTGGCATTGAGAATGAATTAACTCCCGACGATATCTCCGCTGCTAGCATCGTTATTTTAACCAAAGATATTGGTATTAAGCATGAAGAGAGATTCCAAGGAAAAACCATCGTCCGGGTAAATATTAGCGATGCGGTAAAACGCGCAGATACGATTCTGGAAAAAATTAGCGCCCACTTAACACAAGCCGCTTAACCCGATAAAAATCGCAGTGTAACGCTGCGATTTTTTACCTCTGTATCAGCTCGGAGCCTTTATGACTACTCGTATTGAACGTTTAAAAACTGCTTTATTTGCTAATCCTCGCGAAATCTCGTTAGAACGCGCTTTGCTTTATACCACCAGCCACCAACAGACTGAAGGTGAGCCAACGATCATTCGTCGGGCTAAAGCCACCGCTTATATTTTAGATAACGTTGAGATTTCTATTCGTGAAGATGAGTTAATTGCAGGTAACCGAACAATAAAACCACGTGCAGGCATAATGTCTCCTGAGATGGATCCCTATTGGCTACTTCAGGAATTAGATCAGTTTTCTACCCGACCACAAGACCGCTTTAACATTTCGGAAGAAGATAAAAAAACTTACCGTGAGCAATTACTCCCTTACTGGGAAAAACGCTCCATGAAAGACTTTATTAACAGCCAAATGACTGAAGAAGTGAAGTCTGCAGTTAAAACCCAAATATTTAGCGTTAACCAGACAGATAAAGGTCAGGGTCATATTATTATTGATTATCCTCGTCTGTTGGATAATGGCCTTGAACATTTAGTTCAGGAACTCCGAGCCTTATGCGCTCAAGAGCCACAGAATCATTTTTATCAGGCCACTTTATTGCTATTAGAGGCCTCTCAGCGCCACATTTTACGCTATAGCCGACTCGCTGAAGAGATGGCTTTAACCTGTAGCAATGCCGCTCGCCGTCAGGAACTATTAACCATATCACGCATATCCCATGATATGGCTAGCCAGCGTCCACAAAGTTTCTATGAAGCCTGCCAGTTATTCTGGTACATGAATGTTATTTTGCAGTACGAATCTAATGCCAGTTCGTTATCCCTTGGTCGTTTTGACCAATATATGCTGCCGTTTTATCAAGCTTCACTCAATCAGGGTGAGGATGCGGAATATCTGAAAGAATTACTGGAATCGTTATGGATCAAATGTAATGACATTGTCTTGCTGAGATCGACGTCCAGCGCCCGTTATTTTGCTGGTTTTCCAACGGGATACACCATTTTATTAGGTGGATTAAATGAGGCCGGACGCAGTGCCGTAAACGTTCTCTCTTCCCTGTGTTTAGACGCCTACCAGAATATCTGTTTACCGCAGCCCAATTTAGGGGTTCGGGTGAATGAATTCATTGACCGTCCATTCTTACTGAAAACAGCCGAAACTATTCGTCTCGGTACCGGTATCCCACAGATATTCAACGATGAGGTTATTGTTCCCGCCTTCCTTAACCGGGGTGTATCACTGGAAGATGCCAGAGATTACTCAGTTGTTGGCTGCGTGGAATTATCCATTCCGGGTAAGACATACGGACTTCATGACATTGCGATGTTTAATTTGTTAAAAGTCATGGAAATTGTTTTGCTTGAAAATGAGGGGAATGAATCCCTTTCCTATGCGGAATTACTACAACAAATCCGCAATAAAATATGTTATTACGTCAAACTCATGGTGGAAGGTAGCAATATTTGTGACATTGGGCACCGCGACTGGGCGCCTGTCCCATTACTTTCTTCATTTATCCACGACTGTTTGCAAAATGGAAAAGACATCACTGACGGCGGCGCTCGTTACAATTTTTCCGGCGTTCAGGGTATTGGTATTGCCAATTTAAGCGACTCGCTTCATGCACTAAAAGGCATAGTGTTTGATCAGCAACGGATGAGTTTTGATGAACTGCTTGCCACATTGAAGAATAACTTTGCCACCGCCGAAGGTGAAAAAGTACGGGCTCGTCTGATTAACCGCTTTGAAAAATACGGTAATGATATCGATGAAGTGGATAATATTAGTGCCGAATTACTGCGTTTTTATTGTAAAGAAGTAGAAACCTATAGTAATCCCCGTGGCGGACAGTTTACGCCGGGTTCTTATACGGTTTCCGCCCATGTTCCACTTGGTGCTGTTGTTGGTGCAACACCGGATGGTCGATTTGCCGGAGAACAACTGGCCGATGGGGGGCTATCCCCAATGCTTGGTCAGGATAGCCAAGGGCCAACAGCGGTACTTAAATCAGTCAGTAAGCTGGATAATTATCTTCTGTCTAACGGCACATTGCTAAACGTGAAATTCACACCGTCCACTTTAGAAGGTCAGGCTGGCCTGAATAAATTAGCAGATTTCTTAGGAGCCTTTACCAAACTTAAGTTGCAGCACATTCAATTTAACGTAGTCAATGCGGATACATTGCGTGCCGCGCAATCACGTCCTCAGGACTACGCAGGTCTGGTAGTTCGCGTTGCAGGCTATAGCGCCTTCTTTGTTGAGTTATCGAAGGAGATTCAGGATGACATTATCCGACGCACCGCGCATCAACTGTAAGTCGCTTGCGGATCTGGATAGTCAAAGATCCGGGGAGGTTGCCCGGATCTTCAACATTCAGCGTTATTCTTTAAATGATGGCGGCGGAATTCGTACCGTCGTCTTTTTTAAAGGTTGCCCCCATACGTGTCCGTGGTGCGCGAATCCGGAATCTATCTCTTCCGCCATTCACACCGTCCGTCGGGAGACAAAATGTCTTCATTGCACCCCCTGTCTGAATAATGTTCGGGAGTGCCCCGCTACGGCAATGGAACATATAGGGCAAAATATTTCTTTTGATGAACTCGTGAAGGAAGTGTTGAAAGATGAAATATTCTTTCGTTCCTCGGGTGGAGGGGTAACCTTATCGGGTGGTGAAGTATTAATGCAATCTGCCTTTGCCACTCGGTTTCTTAACCACCTCAAACGCCTTGGTATTAATACTGCTATAGAAACAGCCGGTGATGCTCCTGCAGGTTTTTTATTGCTATTGGCAAAGCAATGCGATCAGGTATTGTTCGATCTAAAAATAATGGATATTCAGCAATCAAAAGCAGCGCTTAATTTAAGGCTGCCTAGAGTGCTGAGCAATTTTGCATTATTAATAAAAGAAAACATTACGGTGATTCCACGTATTCCTCTGATTCCTGGCTACACGTTTAATAAAAATAACTTTCAGGCCATTCTTAACTTTCTAGCACCCTTTTCGTTAAAAGAAATACACCTATTACCTTTTCATCAATATGGTGAAGCTAAATACCGGCTACTAAATCGGGAGTATACGATGCGTGATGTCCCCGCTCCCACAGAACAAGAAGTAAAAGAATTTTACCTGATGGCAGAGCAAGCGGGGTATATTGTAACGATAGGTGGATAATAATTAGATAAAGGAGTCTATCGATGGCAATTAAACTCGTCGCAGTAACCGCATGCGTTAGCGGGGTAGCCCATACTTATATGGCTGCAGAACGATTAGAAAAGCTATGCCAACAGGAAAAATGGCAAGTGAAAATTGAAACTCAAGGTGCGCTGGGTATTGAACATCCTTTAACTGATGAGGATATTAAACAAGCTGACGTAGTGCTATTAATAACGGATATTGATATCGAAGGCAGCGAGCGCTTTAGTCATTGCCGCTATGTCCATTCCAGCATTCATCTTTTTCTATGTCATCCCGAAAAAACGCTAACCGCCATCAGAAAGGCAACGACATCGCCTCAGTCGACGCGCATTAATGTTAGTTAAGCACTTGTTAATTAATGGCTTTATCCGTTAGCTGACTATGATATTGACGTCGATATTCTGATGGTGACCGTTCTGTTGCCTTGCGAAATAGTCGACAAAAATAGTTGCTATCAACAAATCCACAGGCATGGGCGACCTCTTTTACTTTCATATCGTAACCCTTAAGCAAGCATTTAGCCTGTTCCAATCGGCTATAATTCAGGTATTCATTAAATCCAATTCCACCCGCTTTACGAAATAAATGGGATAAGTAATTGGGTGATATATAAAATGCCTGAGCGACCGACTCTCGCGTAAGCGGCTCTTGATAAAAGGTATCAATATGATCTCGTATCACATCAAAAAGTGCCTGACTACGGGATGCCGTTTGTACCTGACTTTTCAATAAATCGATACAATGACTAAATAAACTTTTTACGATAAATTGCGCGGTACTTTGTTCTCGCTGATTCCAAACTAATTCATTCAGTGCCTGAAGTAAAAATGATCCCACTCTTGGCCCTCTGCGTAGTACATTTTGCTTATTTTGGTTATGAAATGTTTTGCCATCCCAATACAAAATACTAAAACCAATCTGTTGTTTACCGAACAAAATGCTTAATGTTTTCACCGGCTGTTGCCAGACGGGATAGTTCCATCCCCCACCGGGAATAAATAGCACATCGCCCCCCTTCATCGTCAGTTCGCTACTTCCAGGCCACGACATCGTCAGAGAGCCTTCAATAACCAATTCCAAACGAGGAAAACTCACCTGATGTGCAAGATCGGGGGCGGCTTGCTGATTATCCGCAAAATAGATATGACAAATACTTTGTGGTTCCGATACTAAATTTGTCAAAAGGGACATCGGTTCAATAAGCATAATGAACTCATTAATAGAGAATGAGTGAAAATTATATCAGTTCAATGTTTAACTTCTTGAATCTTGGTCAATTTATGATGTAAAAACCGTTTTATTCTAGGTCTCTGCGCTATTTTAAAGATAGAAGCGTCTCTCCTGTTCATTTTGCATAAAAAATAGCATTCCTCTTCCTCGTTTTTTATGACGAAGAATGATCTGTTTGATTATCCGGTTGATAAATATGACTAACAAAGCCTGATGGTTTAGCCCCTAAACCTAAAAGCAGCTCGTCGGGCCTAACGAAAGGAACGACTACTGCGCCAATAATAATTTTCTTGCGGCGTCATAAGCCGCCAGCGTTTCGTTGCGGGCCTGTTTGTGATCGACTATCGGGCGTGGGTAGTCGAGCGTTATCTGTTCTTTATCCGCCCAAGTCCACGGTGAATGAATCGCTTCTGTTGGAACATCGACCAGTGCCGGTAACCATTGCCGGATAAACACCCCTTGGCTGTCAAATCTTTCCCCCTGCGTGGTAGGATTGAAGATGCGGAAGTAAGGCGCAGCATCGGTGCCGGTTGATGCCGCCCATTGCCAGCCGCCGTTATTGGCGGCCAAATCGCCATCAATAAGCTGCGACATAAAGTAACGTTCCCCTTCCCGCCAATCGATCAGCAGATCTTTCACTAAAAAACTGGCGACGATCATCCGCAATCGGTTATGCATCCAGCCCGTTTGATTCAGTTGGCGCATCGCCGCGTCAACGATGGGAAAACCGGTATTTCCCTGCTGCCAAGCCACCAATGCTGCACGATCGTTGCTCCATTGCACATTATCAGTCCAACCTAGAAAGGGGCGGTGCTTACATAAGTTCGGATGATAAGTTATCAGATGACGGTAAAACTCTCGCCAAATCAATTCACTGAGCCAGACTGCACCTATTTTTCCCTCCAGAGCATCTGGATGCGCTTTCAACAGAGCCTGCAAACACTGGCGTGGCGACAATACCCCCAATGCCAAGCAGGCAGAAAGTCGGCTGGTACCATCAATGGCTGGAAAATCTCGCTGCGTGTCGTAGTGCTCCACGTTGTCCTGACAAAATTGCTGTAGTCTGACCAATGCACTCTTCTCATCGACAGCAAACAAATCCGTATCGAACGGTTGCTGTGGGTAATCCAACGTAATTGGCTCAAGCTTATCGGGCAGCGCTTTCGTCCGTACTCCTGGTGGATTAACACATTCGGGTAGTTCTTCACGCAATCGACGTAAAAAGGCTCTCTTAAACGGAGTGAAGACCTTATACATTTCATGATTACCGGTCATGACACTACCCGGTGCCAGCATGACACTATCGTCAAAACCCTGGCAGGTGATATGACTTAGCGCTTTCTCAACGGCGGCATCACGCTGTCGCTCGTTGAACTCATACTGATAGTTGTAAAACAGCGCCGTCACCTTATGCGTTTCACAGACCTCACGCACCGCATCGATACTGGCGGCAAAGTCGTCTACCGGCTTAACGATAAACGGAATGCCTCTCTTTGCCAGCGACTGTTGCAGAGCATTAAGTTGACTCAACAGAAACGCCGCCTGACGCGGAGCCATTGAATGTTGCTGCCACTGTTTCACTGGCGCAATAAACAATGCCAGTACCTCCACCTCGCTAGAGCGACAAGCGGCGGCGAGAGCCAAATTATCATGTACACGCAAATCTGCGCGAAACCAGACCAGATGAGAGGCCATATTTATCCTAGATTAATGTCCGTAGCGTAAGCGTAACGCTTCTGGCCAAAGATCAAAGTAGCGCTGTCCCGCCAGATAAGCGTCCGGAAATTCAGACATATAGTGTTTGAGTAACGTCACAGGCGCAAGCAACGGCTGGGTACCCTGACGATAACGTTCAATCAACGAAGTCAGTTCATGGCGCTGACGGGGGTTAAGATGAGGGCGAAAATAACCCTGAACATGCATCAAAACGTTAGTATGATTGCGGCGAGTCGCCTGATGTGAAAGAAGATCCATCAGACGTTGGCGGTATTCCACAAAAAAATCCTCCAATTGCGACCATTCATGCATAGCGGCCACAAAACGCCCCAACTCGCGATAGTCTGGCTGAGAGTGCGCCAGTAGCAGCAGCTTGTAACGGCTATGATAGGCCATCAGTGCGCCGCGAGTCAGGCCCTGCTGGCGTAGTTGATTCAATTCATGCAGGGCATAAATACGTTCAACAAAATTCTCACGGATATGCGGATCATGCAATCGTCCATCCTCTTCTACCGGCAGCCACGGCATAGCGTTCATCAGAATACCAGTATAGATACCACGCCCGGCCTTGCGGCTATTGTTTTCGTCGGGTTCATACACCCGCACGCGTTCCATCCCGCAGCTTGGTGATTTGGCACAAACGATATAGCCACATAAATGGGCGAATTGCGCAGTGCGCTTTAGCGAAAACGCATGCATATCGGCGGTTAAATCCCCTTGTCGCTTATCGCTATAGCGCAGAGCAATTTGACCATCGTCCTGTTTAACCAGACGCAACGCCGGACGCGGTACCGGCAGGCCAATAGCCATTTCTGGGCAAACTGGTTCAAACCGCACCCAGGGTGTCAATTCCTCCACCGCAAACGTAAATCGCTTATGCCCACCGTCGAAACGAACGGCTTCCCCTAACAGACAGGCGCTAATACCAACTGGGATTTTCTCGCTCATAGCCGCTCCTTAATCGTTATTACATTAAGAGTAGCTAAAAAAGCGAAACCCCGCAGTGAGTTAACACATGCAGGGCCTCTGGCTAGGCTGTTATTAGCAACAGTGACCGAGGGAATCAAACACGATACTGAATCCCAATCATCGTCTGAGTATCAAGGTAACTGTTGCCGCCAAGCCGCTGAATAAAGATATAAACATCAATTTGTTAATAATTAAATATAAAGCGAAAGGAGGGTCTTGTCCCCTCCCTTCTCTCATGGCTTACAGCTAATGCTTTCAGCCGTTATTTTTTCGAAAATCGACGTCGAACCACCACAAAGAAAACCGGTACCAAGAAAATAGCCAACAGGGTCGCGGTAATCATTCCCCCATTACGCCAGTACCTACGGCATTTTGTGCACCCGAACCCGCACCGTGGCTCACGACCAGAGGTGATACCCCCAAAATAGAGGCCAGTGATGTCATTAGTATCGGCCTTAAACGCATTCTTACCGCTTCAAGGGTGGCCTGAATGAGATATTTCCCCTCTTTCTCCATCAAATTCTTGGCGACGCCACCATCAGGATGGCATTTTTAGCCGACAAGCCGATAGTCGTCAGCAACCCAACCTAGAAGTAAACGTCATTGTTTAACCCCCGCATGGTTGCCGCCAACAACGCACCAACGACCCCGAGAGAAACCACCAGCATGACTGATATTGGTATTGACCAGCTTTCATTCAGTGCGGCCAAGCATAAGAAAACGATCGCCAGCGATATTACATAAAACGCAGGAGCCTGATTACCGGAAAGACGTTCCTGATAGGACATTCCCGTCCACTCGTCACCAATGCCCGCAGGCAATTTTTCCGCCAGATCTTCCATTAACGTCATGGCTTCCCCGGTACTTTTCCCTTCCGAGGCTTCGCCCTGAATCTCTAGGGAAAGTACCTAATAAAACCACCGGCACGGCAATGGTGGGAATAAGCGTCGCTCTAATGTTCTGTAAGAAGATATACATCACCAGAAATACCAGAACGATGGCTTCAAATAGCGTTTTCACTACCTCAAAAATAGATATCTTAACGAATGGTGTCGTGTCGTAGGGGTAAACCGTCTTCATCCCTTCAGGGGAAAAAGGCTGTAGTTCTGCCACATCAGAGTGTTTTATGTATTACAACAATAAACACTTGATATTATAAGAGGCATTTTTGCAGAAATTAATCCTACAGCGAATATTAAAAAATAAATCAGTGTTTGAATTAGCAGAAAATAAATTTAAATTAGGCCTAAATTTAAAGTCCAATGATGGACTAAATATAATTTGAAATAATTTCATTCCAACACGATGATAACGGGTTGGCGGACATGGAAACAACGCACCCGGCCTATATTCTCTCTTTGATTATTATAGTCCAACATGTAACCTTTTTCATAAAACCCAGCCTAAATAACATCTAAATAAAGATATTGAACATGGTTGAAAAACCTATAACAGAATGTTTAAACTCCCAGAATAACCGCTTGCGGAAATATTCAATGAGATATCTCAAATAAAAAATTAAACATACTCGAATGGAGTGCGAGAATGGATTTTCCATTAAGTAGCATACATAAGCCCATAGATGCTATTCAAAAATTAATCGATGAATTACTCCCACATTCTCATCAACAAATTATTCCGCCACATAAAAATTTTGCTGTCATGAGCAATGCTACCTGATTCTGGATGGCTACATACAACTGTATAGAGTTCAGGATGGTATGATCTTATACTCGGCAAATTCACCAACGATTTTAGGATTAAGCTGCAACCTTATTCCAGGATCAGAGGATTTTTTCTTCACCACTAAAACCGCTACGACTATCGCTACCCTGCCCACAGCCAAAGCAACTCAAATCATCGAGAGCAAAAATTTGTGGGAGTATTTATCGATTTTTCAGTCGTTTATTATACTACGCCTGCATGAATACAACACCAAGATAGCCGCACTCAGCGCTTATGAAATCACCCGTAACCAACTGATTAATCTTCTTCAGGAACCCGATGAAATCAGAAGCAATACTACGGCCGTTCAATATATTCAGGACCATACGAGATTGTCTCGTAGTGGTGTGATGAAAATGCTATCGCAATTAAAGATAGGAAATTACATTGAGCTGGATAAAGGCCATCTGATTAAAATCAACAAAATGCCCCTACGATATTGATGTTAAATATCACTAGTTAAGCGGATATAAAAAAGAAGGAAAATTATTTGAGACAAATAATTTTCCTTCATTGCTAACAGTAATGATGACTATACCAAATCATTTCTTATCGTGGTCAGCAGTAATTTTCACCAGATCGGTATAAGTGACTAATACACTTTGACCGACCTTCAGATCTTTTAAACCAGCCTGAATTTTAGGATCCTTAACGGAAATCACTTTGCTACGGCCGTTAGGACCTTCAAAAGTGATTTGATGTTTCTTAATATCAATGTGAGTAATTTTCAGCGATAAATTCACCTGACGCAGTGCATTTGCATTTGGCGTAGGGTTATCTTGGGTTGCTCTACTGATTTCTTCTTTAGTCAGAATGGTTGGTGCGGATTTATTCACATCCGTTTCAAGCGCGGCAACAATAGAACGTTCTACCGTTGCTTCAATCATGTCACCGGCTTTTAAATGTTCCAGATCTTTTGCCCGATTGGTCAGTTGGAAGCTAATGTTCTCACCATCTTTACCGGCTAACACAATGACATGGTTACTCTGGTCCACTGAAACAACTTTAGCAGCAAGAAGTTCTGTTTGTACGTTTCCAGATAGAGGAATGGTATCAGCCTGAGCAGAGCAAATAGTCGCGGCTAAAAAAGAAACCGCAGCAGTCGTTTTAATCAATTTACTCAGTAACGTCATGATTCGTTATCTCCATTTAATTCACAGTTAAGTAATAAAAATTCACTCACGCTAAACAATCTATCTGCTTAGGATTATCAATTTATACTCAACGATCTCAATGCAACAGTCACTGACGGAGTTATTAATACACTTCCTAAATGGTCTAAATTGTGACTGTGGGATATCAGAAAATACGTTTCCGGTTACTAATTTTCTGAGAGTTGGACATTATTCACAGATCTCATATACCTGCGGTTGGTTCCAGACCGTGGTTTTTATCAATGGGGAAATCGCTCGTCATTTGATCATCCTGATTGGAAAAACGATCTGCAATTAATTGATTCATTTCTGAAATATTAAGAGGATATAGCAGGTTTACTGATTACCGGGATTCACGGTACTATCCGGACTTTCAAATCCGTATGTTGAAATTTATCGGATATCTCCTTTTAATAAAATGGATGTTTTATGGCAGTTTTTAACGGTAAGAAAAGTATTGTCTTTGGTATCACCGGAGGGATCGCTGGCCTTCTCAGTGCGCTAGCATATGAAGCACTCAACATTAACAACGCGCTGGCAAGTTGGACCATCTCTGGCGGTTTTGATGCCGCATTGATTTCATTATTTATTGTTATTGGCCAATCCTATTATCAATCACGAACGCTTCCAGTCACATCAAGATTGGTATCGGTACTAATTCAAGGTTTTATTTTTGGTACGCTCGGTGGTTTGGCGGTATACGCCTTTATGGCAATAACACAATCTGGAGATGTCGGTCGCGTTATTGGCTGGGCGCTCAGCGGGGCGGTTTGTGGATTTCTGGTATCCAAGAAAATCCCTAATATGAGCAAAAAACTGGCTATCGTCGCCGGTGCTATCGGTGGTGCGGTTGGCTGTCTATTAATGTATATCAATTTGGGCTTTGTGACTGGGGTAGCAGTAACCGGTGCCGCTATCGGAATTGTTGTCGCAAGTGCTGAAGTCATGTTCCGTAAATGCTGGGTTGATGTGACAGTTTATTCTGAGCCGTTGAAAGAAAACGGGGTCAGTATGGCGAAGAAGACTAATCAGTATGTGCTTAATCTTGGCAAAGATGCGATCCACGTCGGTTATTCATCCGATATGGATATTTTGCTGAAAACCAAAGGAATTGCCATGAGCAAAGAGGTTTCTCTGATTACCCTAGAAAACAATACGTGTTATTTAAATGACACCAAAACCGGCGAAAAGAAAGAGATCAAACCTGGCGAGAAAATCATTATCGAGAACTGTGAAATTCAGTTTTGTAATTAATCACACAAATCACCGTTTCTGTTCACTGGCTGCTACGTGGTCGGTGAATGGAATATAAAACCTGCATAAAAAGATGGAATCTGTGTTTCACGAACGCTATAACGCCACCCATCCATAAAATCTAAATGTCAAAAGGGTCCATGATCAACATGAACCCTTTTTAATCCAGCCGCCGAATCAGTCAACCTTACTCACGGAAGTTGGTGTTCCTACCAACTCAGGCGTTACCGTTGGCGCCACCCGAACAGCATGATGAACTTCATAGCCATACACTAGGCTAATCAGTTCCGGTTCTGCAAATTCCCGGCCTAAAAACTCCAGCGCGACAGGCTGAGGCTGCGAGTCTTTTGTCATACCGGCCATAAATGAGATGGCAGGCAGTCCAGAGAACGCACTCAAACTCACGTTTTTACGTCCTTCGGTGTTCTTACCAATCGGCATATTCAGTTCGGTAATGGTCGGATAGAGTATCGCGTCGTAACGCACCTTTCCGTTCATCACGCGGTTCAGTTGCACACGAATAAAGCCATCACGCCCCTGAATGTTTTTCTTATACACCGGGTCGTCATTACGTTTGTCGCTCAACCCAGTATAAAGCGTTAACCATTCTTCAGTCGTTGGCGCATAGCCTTTGCTTGCCAGCAACGCGTCATAGCTTCTCACATGACCATCTTTATCAGAGGGCCACTCGGTCAAATATTCAGTCAGCCCCTGCTTGATTTCATAACCGGCCAGGCTTTTAAAACCCTTGAGAATTTGCTCCTGCTCCGGTAGCGCAACAATATCAATCGTCGCGCCAGCCTTACGCATTGCATCTAACGCGTTATCAATCACCTGATAATACGCCCGATTTTTCTCTGTTCGCTCAGGAAGCATGCCGGAGATTAGCGCAATTCTAGCGCCTTTCAGACCATCTTTTACTGAAGCATCTCTGATTTGCTGTTTACGTTCTGGCGTAGACCAAGCTTCAGTAAATTGTAAAACCTGAGCACAGTCCGCTACTTTACGGCACATAGGCCCCACCGTGTCCTGAGTTTTGGACAGTGGTGCAACGCCGTTCAGATCAGCCAGTGCGCGGCTGGGTCGAATGCCGGTCAGCCCCGCAACCGCCGCAGGAATGCGAATCGAACCGCCGGTATCGGTTCCCAATCCGACCATCGCAAGGCTGGCTGATACCGCAGACCCCGTTCCACCGGAAGACCCACCGGGACCGTTGGTCAGAATATAAGGATTGCGCGTTTGCCCACCGGCAGAAGAGAGGCCAAGCATGGCAATAGCAAACTCATCCAGATTGGCTTTGCCTAGAATAATTGCCCCCTGATTAATCAGGTTATCGACTACCGCAGCATTAGCCGGAGGCTGGCTATTTTTCAATGCAGAAGATCCCAGCGAGGTAGGCATATCTTTGGTATTGATATTATCTTTTACCACCACCGGAACACAAAACAGCGGCTGATGCTTATCTGCCTGCTTGTCCTTCTGTCGAGCCAAAGCAAGCGCCTCGGAATTAACAGTGATAATACTGTTAATTTTGGGGCCATTTTTATCAAAGGCATGAATACGATCCAAATAGCCCTGCACCACTGCTTCACAGGTGATTTGTTGACTATTTAACGCTTGTTGTAGCTGTTCAATCGTGGCTTCAGACCAGTTGAATGCCGCCGCGTTGGCTGAAAAAAGCGTCATCGCAGCCGCGCCAATCATTGTTAGCGAGAATTTATTCATTTTATTATCCACTCAAATAGGCGGTAAAAATCCGTGATATCAGTAAAGTGGGCTGACAACATCCGAGAATGGAGAACATCGCCCTACCGGCCGAATACAATATCGATATACACACATTGTATTTACGGCCGGGATACTCACTGAAATAAAGATTGAATTGAAATAGGAACTGAAATAGCGCCCTACAAAACTGTCAGCACCACTCACAGGCTTCCATTACAACACCATTTCCCACATCAACATTCCCACCAAAACGGAAACCAACATCGAGAGCACACCCGGTAGCCAGAATCGGTATTTATGTGTTGATCCGGTTGGATCAATTTCTTCCGCAAACAGCAACGTGGGCTGAGCTGGAATAAAGTAGTTAACGTTAACCGCCTGAATCATTGCCGCCATAAAGCCCGGAGGAACGCCCAGCCCAAGCGCCAATGGATAGATGATGGATATAATCGCCGTTTGAGACATCACGAAAGTTGCTACGACCCCACAGATAATCACAATAAACCACGGGGCAATAGAAATCAGGCTACCCACGCTCTGCTCAAGCACAATCGCGTTTTCGGGCGACTGGAAGATCGTCGCCCCTAACCACCCCGGCCCAAGCACCGCAATGGCTGCACCAACCGCAGCGGTAAAGATTTTAGTCTTGTAAATAACCGCGGGTGACATTTTGGTCAGGAAAATAATCGCGGCGGCAGCCAAGAACATAAAAATCTGCACCGTCGAAGTGGCGGGCATAAATACGTCTTTGCCGTTAACCACGTTTGGAGTAGTGAGCATATGCAGCAAAGATTCATTGGTACCAAATATCAGAATCAGCGCAACGCTAACCAGAAACGCCAGCACAGACAGCTTTTGCTGACGGGTGAATACCGGTTCTACGACCTCGGCCGATTCATTATGAATCGTATCAAGTGGGATCAGCCCCTCAGCCAGACGCTTCTGATATTCAGGATCTTTATCCAGTGGCTTACCGCGGAAGGACATAAATACGCTTAACGCCAGCGTTGAAATCAGCGCCGCGGGCAGCACAATCATCAAATACTGACCGAAGGTATAACCGGCATAGCCGTTCAAAAAACCAAATGCCACAATCGCTGATGAAGCGGCAGGAGAACAAACCAACGCCATATTGGCCGTCGTCACACAAGCCACCAGAGGACGCTCGGGCCGAATGCCCGCTCGCAGGGCAGTACGCGCAATAATCGGCTCCAGAGAGAGCGTTATGTTTGCCGTACCGATACCAAAAACAAAACCGAAGATAATCAGTGGAGAGACAAAGGTAATTGCCGAAGGTTTTTTCTCAATCAGTTTACCGGCATGGTGCACCAGATAATCTAGACCGCCACTGGCTTCTAATAAACCACCGGCGATACCGATAGCCAGAATAATCATTACCGGTACCACAGGCGCTTTGCCAATCGGTACCTGAAAGACAAATATCATGATAAACAGGCCCAGTATGGAGAGTATCCCCACCCCAAGCGCCCCGCCAATCTTAAGGCCGTAGATCACCAGCACGGCCATGACCAGAACTTCCAATATCAGCATTAGCATTATTCTTCCCTCAAATAACGTTCTGTCAGCGCCGTCCAATAAGCACCGCCGCGTAAGATCAGATCATCGTTAAAGTCATAATCCGGCTGATGGCAGTTTGGCGTGTTGCCATTATTCAGCAGTGCATAAGCACCCGGACACGCTTCCAGCATGTAGGCAAAATCTTCACTGTTCATATAGGGCTGGAAGGATTTAGGGCAATCCTCTTCAGACAGCACGCTGATAGCCACTTCACGAGCCAGATTAGCGGCAAAGGCATCGTTAACCACCGCCGGTGCAATAGACTGAACGACTACCTCCGCTTTGGCTCCCATACCGCTACAAACATGCGTTGCGATACGTTCAATGTTTTCAAGCATCATATTTCTGACCGCATTGTCCATGCTGCGAACGCTAAGTAACATTTGAGCGGTTTCAGGAATAATGTTGTAGGAACCTTCCCGACCCGCCAAAAACGAAGCCACGGTAACCACCGCGCGGTCTTTCGGTGCGGTATTACGGGAAACGATACTCTGAAGAGCCAGAACCACGTTGGAACCCACCACTACCGGGTCAATCGTATTTTGAGGTTCCGCACCGTGGCCGCCACGTCCTTTAATATTGATGGTGACGCGATCGGACGAAGAAAGCATGGCGCCGGGCTGTACGTAGAACAATTTATTATTTTCTGCATTTGGCATGCTGTGCAGAGCAAAAACATAATCACATGGGAAACGCTCAAAGAGACCGTCGTTGATCATGGCCGGAGCACCGCCCTGTCCCTCTTCTGCCGGTTGAAAAATCACATTCAGCGTACCGCTAAAATTTTTACGTTCTGCCAATAAGCGAGCGCCTGCCAGCAGCATGGTGGTATTGCCATCATGACCGCAGGAGTGGCTGGCACCAGAAATAGTACTTGAGTAAGGCAGTCCGGTCGCTTCCTGCATAGGAAGCGCATCCATGTCCGCACGTAACCCGATCGTTTTGCTGCCTAAACCGCATTTCAGTTGACCAACAACGCCGGTTTTACCGATCCCTCGATGAACCTCATAGCCCCATTGAGTTAAATAATCAGCAACAATATCGCTGGTACGTTGGGTATCAAAACCGATTTCCGGATGAGAATGCAGGTCATGACGAATTCTTTTTAAATCATCAAACCAGTCTTTCAATTCCTGATACATAGACTTCCCCTTGTTCAAAAAATAGGATGTGTTATTTCCAATAGCAGTGAATATTTATTTTTCTGTTTGTACTGGAAGCCAATTCTATTTTTTGTTTACCTCCCATATAAGATGATTTTTTCTTTTTGGAGATAACTTTTAGGTATAGGGTGCAGAAAAATATATTGGGTTTTAAACGCCAAGAAATGAATATATCAAATTGATTTAAATATAAAATTTAATTAAAAAACAAATAACCCTATGTGAGATAACTCACAATTCTTCAGTTTTAAATAATCATTTATGTGATATGCATACTGAATAAAGTAACGATCTTGATACTAATATGTTATCGCCTTATTTTATTTATTCGGGAAACGACACTATTACCCTTAACATTACTGATATTTTACTTTCTGAAGCTATTTTGGTGTGTTTCCAATACGGATAAAAAGACCTATATTAGGCGGGAATCAATAAAGGGAAATGTCTCATGTCAGTGAAAATGAATCACCTTAAGGCATTCAAAGAAGTGGCCGAACGAGGCAGTATTCGATCCGCCAGCCGCTCAATGGGAATATCTCAACCTGCACTGACCCGAAACATTAAAGATCTTGAAAATCAAATGGGCGTGTCGCTGATTGAACGCAATTCTAACGGCATCACACTGACGGTATACGGCGAATACTTCCTCAATCATGCCAAACTTATCCTGAAAGAGCTGGAGCTGGCGCAAGACGGCATTCGGCAGCAGCTAGAAAAGTTTAACGGCTCGGTTAGCATCGGCATGGGTGGCAGCGTCGCCCTGAGCATTTTGCCTGAGGTCGCAGCCTGGTTTAGAAAAGACTATCCCGAAGCCAAGATGTACATCTACGAAGAACAGGTAGATGCACTGCTGAATAGCCTAAGAAATGGGGAGCTGGATTTTTGCATCAATACCGCCAATCCAGAAATGCATAACGGCGAGTTTGATTTTGAAGCGCTGTTTACCCTCGATTACGCTATCTTTGTCCGACAGGATCACCCGCTGGCCGGCGTGGCTTCCCTTAATGAACTCAAAGATCAAAGTTGGATCCTACCGATCACGCGTTCAGGGTATCACCAGAAAGTGCTGGATATGCTGACAGAGAATGGGCTGAATCCGGAAGTTTCATTCTATATTAACAACGTTTCCGGTGCGGTTGAGTTACTGAAAAAAACCGACTGTTTCAGTATTCTTTCTCACGATCTCAACCAATCCGACAGGAACGATCACGGCATTGTGCCCCTTAATATTGATTTGAGTCTCCCACCTGCAACTTACTATATTGTTTGCCGAAAAAGCAGCCCGCTGCTGCCGCTGGCACAAAAGCTTATCCATTTTTTCAGGTTGGAATGCAATGCCAGAACCAGAAAAAGAGCCTCAGTGCGCCAGTAAATTTACATGCATCCGGCACAGCTACCACAGCGCCAGTCCTGTGGGTTAACCGCCTGATAGAAAAAGCGAATATGCGTTTCATCAATAGGTAGGCCGTTATCCACTAAACAGTCTGCCAGCCAGTCGATATTTTCTAGGATCCAGTCATCCTCATCCCGCCCCTCGGCAAACATATCGTTTTCCGGGTCGATAATGTAATAGATGCCGTAGGTTCCCATGTCTTTATCCCTTCGGTTTTCCGGCAGAATAAAGGGTCGGTCAAAATACGTGATGTGCCACTCGCCGTGACACAATAGATTACCGGATCGGCCCCAACGGGCGATAAATGGATTTGTATTCATTGCATGGTGAATTTGAAATAGATAAGCCAGAAAGTAGCCAAGCCCGTAAGATACACTATTATGACTCAACTAAAGACCAACAAGATAGAGACATTTACCTAAACCCGTTTATCTTAGTGACGTTCTCTCATCTTGCTTGTATGAACGGTTACAACATGACTACCACTCTATTACTCCTTTTCAGTTTCGCCGATCCGTATGCAGGCCCCTGACATACTGATTACTCGTCAATTTAATGTCTCCTTTCTTGTTCATGCAAGTTGCAGGGAGCCATTAAACCTAACCCAATAGTATGGTAATGTGCTTTCTCAGGCGCTCGCATCAATGTTACTGACGTCCTTCAAAAGGAATACTATTTAAGGAGAGGTTTAATGCTTCAATCGTTAAAACCCGGTGAGAATACCTCACTTTCTCAGGCCAAAGGGCAAGTACGAGTATCCCATTCTGTTGGTACCAATCTTGATATTAATCTGACTGCTTTTTTAGTCACTGATTCTGGAAAAACCATTAATGATAATGACATGGTTTTCTTCAATGCTCCGCATCATGCTTCCGGCGCAGCCTCGTTCATCCCACCCGTGACCCAAGGCTCTACCGTAAGTCACAGCATTGATTTTGATCTTTCACGCCTTCCGGCAAATATCACCAAAATTGCCATTACGCTGACGCAGGATGGTAGTGCTGGCGGCTTCTCCACCGTCAATGATTTACGAGCTCAGGTGTTAACGGCTGGCAATACGCTGGAATTAACTCCCGGAGTGTTCTCGCAAGAAACCGGTATTATTGTGCTGGAACTGTATGTACGGAATGACCAGAACAAGGCCCGAGCCGTATGGCAGGGGTTTGCATCCGGGCTTGCGGGATTGTGCAATCTTTACGGTATCGAAGTAGAAGAATCTGCACCAGTGGCTGCCGCAGCGCCCGCTCCGGTAAATATGAAAAAAACCTTGGTCACCCTAACGAAGCCAGACAGCAGTCATAAAATTTCGCTGCTTAAAGGGGATTCGGCTCCCAAAAGTATCCGAGTTAGCGCAACCTGGATTGATAATGGTGATGGCATAGATAACGACGATTTGGATCTCAGAGTGGGTATTCTCCGTCCTGATGGTCAGATGTCTATTATTCAGGCTCCCGACAAGAGCGGTGCGTTTAATGCCGATCCTTTTGTGTTTCATACCGGCGATGTGGTAACCGCAAGTGTTTCTGCTCCAGGCTGTGAGACCGTTGAAATTAACCCGGCAATCTCTCGCTTAATGGGTGGAAAAGTTGCCCTAGTTTGCAGCGTGTATTCAGCCATAAGCAATGGTATTGTCGCCATTGCCTCGCTCAAACCCACCATGCGTATGGAATACGGCGATCAAATCGTTGACTGTGCCTTTGAATTTAAGAAAGGTTTCTTCAATAGCATGGTTTATACCTATGTGATTGGTATTATTGAAATTGATCAGGATAATATTACTCTGAGACCTTCTGGTATAACCTCCAAAGCGGGCAGCGAATCCACACCATGGCTTACCCGTACAGGTGATGAGATCTCGCTAACGATGGATGGCCCTTATGTGTTTAAAGGAAAAAAAATTTCCCGTAGTGGTAGTAAACGCTACATATAACCGATTTCAGTGAAATGACGGTATAGAAGACACAAGAAAAAACCCCGTAGAGGTCAAACTCCACGGGGTAATTGGTGATGGCGTGCTACCGTTTCATTAAACCGAGCGTGGTGTAACGCTAACCGGTTGCCCGCCCTGATTTACCATCTGCGACTTCCAGTAAAAACGAGGCGGTAAATCAGAGGTAAGGGCAAATGAAGCCTGCTTCAGGAAAGTATGAACAAATCCGGCCAATTCCACTAAAGCAAACTGTTTACCGCCGCATACGCGCTGCCCGTGGCTAAAAGAGATACCAATGCCGCTCTCTTTATCATTCAGGGGAGAATAAGTGTCATCTCGAAGATTAAGCTCACCCGGATTCTGATATACATTTTGGTTACGCATAATACCAATAAACGAAATGATGATATTTTGCCGTTCACTAATGATGTCGTTACCAATCTTATCGTTGCCTAGCGACTGACGAATAATGATAGGTATTGGTGGATACAGGCGTAACGCCTCGGAAATAAAGGTCATTAGCCTTGGCATTTGACTAAGATCTTCTCCGCAAATCGGATGAGGATGATTTATCACTTCCTGATAAAGCATTTCTTGCTGCTCAGGGTGGCTTGCCAGCAAATAGCAAACCCAACTCATGGTTGCCGCCGTCGATTCTGAGCCAGCCGCTAAAAATGCCATCAGTTCCTCTTCCAATACCACCTGACTGTCCGGTTCTGATTCCACACTAAGGATACGTTCCAATAGCGCGTTTCTACGCTCAGGATCCCTAAATATTTTCAGGTCCGCATTAACCTGCCGACGTAATGCCCGTAGCTTAACCAGTCTTCTTCGATGTTGGATATTCAGCGAACCCGCCGGTATAAAAGAGAATTCGGAGCTGAACTCCATCAGTTCCGCAATATTCTCAATATTGATGCCTGACTCTTCCAGCGAAATCGGAAAGAAATTCTCAATAAATACGGCCATAGCCATCTTACGGAACACGCTGTCATCAAGCGTAGCCTGACCCGCGCTGCTGGCTTCAATAAACTGTGCCACTCCCCATTGTGCATGACGGATGGAGAGTTCGACCGTTTGGTGGTCGTCAAAACAATTTAAAAACGGTTGGGTTAAGTTTTTATGTCGTTTCCAGACCTGACCATTTTCAAAAAAACGCGATGAGCCCAAGGCCTGTTTAAACCAGGTCATGTTCTTTTCATAGTTATCATAGTTACGGCGTAAAACATACTCAGCATCTTCCCTATTCTGGATGATCAATGTGGGCACACCATTGAGCTCAAGCGAAACGTTCTCGCCATTCTGTTCATCCGCTAACGAGTATAAATAATGACAAATATCCGTACTTAAGTGATGCATCATGCCTCTTTTTTATAACAATAATTAAAATAGGATTAATAATATCGACTATCTCCATTTATATTGTTTAAAAGGAGATCTCATAATCTGTTTGTATACCAATCACACCATAACTCCGACATATTTTAGTTATAGCAGATCAAATAAAGTTCAGATAGTACCCTCTCAGCGAAATTAACACTCATAGCCTTGAGGATAGTCAGATACCCCACACCATATCAAACCGTGGTTATAAATCAGCATTAATTAAAATAGAAGATAAAATATAATTAAAAAACATAAAGATATGAAATAAACAAATGATATTATATAAATAAAAATGTCAATTAATAAATAAATGATTTCGTTATAAGGTATATTTTCCTAATACTTAAATTATGCCATTTACTATATATTTTCTGTTAATCAGCCGTGGTATTTAATCAATAATTCATGATATAGGTTCAATATATTAACGTTCGCATCATAAAATAACTCATTAAATCAGGAAAAAATAATTTTTTATCAATAGGCTCATTGCCGTTTGTTTATGCTTATACCGAAATTGAAACATTCACCAGCTTTAGTCTGATTTGGCTAGCATGTCACAGTCGAACAGTCAGATTATGCAATCGATTGAAGCGACGGCCATTTTCCCTTTATTGCGAGAGATCTAGCAAATCTGACAGCTAGTTATTATCAACACCTTATGCCATAACATACTTTTTCACACAGGGAAGATAATTATGGCCAGAGCTAAACATAGCAATATGATGATTACCATCATCGTCATCGCTGTTATCGGATTCTTCTTCAAATCAGAAAAGCCAGCTTCTTCAGATAAATTGTCATCACAGACTACAACAGCGGCTTTATCACAGCCTTTATCGCCCCATCAAATCACCCCATCATCACCTCAAACGCTGGCAATAACCCAATATGTAAAAGCCGAAAAGCTTAACGTACGCATTTCACCCAATGGAAAAGTTATTGCTTCACTTAAACAAGGGCAGAAAGTATCAGTCCATGAACAAAAAGATAGCTGGTCAAGGGTTACACCTGATAATGAGCCAGCCGGGTGGGTCTCTTCGGCTTTACTGTGTAATACCGCTAATTGCTATATCAGTCATCCACAAGCGGTCATCACACCCGTCACTCTGCGTTCTCAGCCAAAGCCACAGCCGGCTGCACGTTCTATCAACTATTCAAACAGTGGATGTTCATGTTCTTCAGGGCGTATTTGTATTGGGCCTCGCGGTGGGCGGTATTGCATTACTTCCGGTGGAAATAAACGATATGGCGTTTAATCTGCATTAAAAAAAACAGCGTGCCACTAAAGCACGCTGTTTTTATTCGGTTTTGCGATAACCTTTCATTACCGCAAACCACGTTTTAAATACCCACTATTTAGAAGCTATATTTCATACCCACCATTCCCTGAGTATCACGATAGGTATCACTGCCAAACTGCTGACCTACGTTAATCCAAGAAGTGATGTTGTTATTCCACTTACCTTCCACACCCAATTTCACTTCAGCCAGGTCTTTTGCACCTTTCTGAGAGTCAGATAAACCACCGATATTCACTGCATAGTTATCGGTGTTATGTAACCAGTTCAGTTCCAGGAAAGGTTCAAACTCGCGGTTTTTACCATCGTCCACATGGCTGTGGCCGTTGGCATAAGTACGAATACCTAAACGGGTCATCAGGTTACTATCCGTATCATCTTTTATCCGGGTGCCAGTACTGTCGGTTCGGTCATTCGCGCTAACGCCCATCCAAACGATTTGTGCTTTAGGCTGTAACCAATAACTGGCATTTTCGCTTTGCCCCAGCTTAAAGCTATAACCACTTTCTATTGAAGCCGTCACACCGCGAGATTTATAGTTTTCAGTCTTGGCATTATTGCCGCTGACTTCGTTATCGAACCAGTTATACAGTACCCAAGTATCAACATAAGTACCCGTTTTGTCTTCGTTATTGGCATACCAAGTACCATAAAGTCCGGCACTGTAACCATCAACGCTTCCTTTAGATGAATAAAAGTTCGAATCGGTGTGGCTATGATTATTCGCATAACCGGCCATTACCCCCAGCAGCCAACGATCTAAACCATCGTTGCTCCACTGAGCTAAATCGCCGCCCATTTGCATCACGTAGCGGCTACCCGTGGTTTTTAACTGACCGCTACCATCATGGAAACTGTTGTATCCACCAACATGACGCATCCACATACTGGTGACTTTCTTCTCACCGGTTAACGCATCAATATATTGCGTCTCACCTAAGCGATCGTGTAACCGTGTGATAAACATGGTATTAGCTGCCGCTAGGTTAGCAATGTAGCTACCAAATTCCTCACGATAGAATGGTGTAACGACCACAGGTTCAATATTCGGCGTTGGATCGGGTGTTGGATCAGGTGTTGGACCTGGAGTCGGAATCGGATCCGGCGTAGGATCGGGATCCGGAGTTGGTTCAGGCTCTATCGTCGAAATCAAATACCAGTTTTTAGGATTAGCACCGGTAATTGAGCTACCTGGACGAACAAAATAGTTATAAGGGCCTGCAAAAATACGCTTACTGTTGCTGAAAGTTCCGGCTGAATTACCCGCAACGGTAATAATTTCGATCCCAATATTGGTTAGTGCGCCATTGCCGCCAATATGATTAATCTGTACATCAGTCTGACCTGAGGTATCGCCTTTCACCACCATCTTATCCGTATCGGAGCTATCATCCCCTAATACGGTGTTCAGGATCAGTGTGCCGCCATTACCGTTAAAGTTATTGTCAACGGTTAGGATTTTCGGCGTAAAAGTGCCTCCGGCTGCGGGTTCACTATATTTCAGTCTAGAATTGGTTAAGGTCAGATTAGTGACTTCAGAATCACCAGTCATGTTCCAGATGCTATTTGCACCATCAATATTTAAATTAATAACGCCAAGATTATCCGTAACGTTAGCATTGCTGGCATCTTTATAGGTGTACTGACTGACCGCTGCGGTACCAGTAAATTGACTATCGTCTTTCATGCTGAGATCGATAAGACCCGATTCCGCATACAACTTGCCATCAAGATGATAGATACCCGAGGTCAAAGAGGTGACTTTAGCCGCCTCGTTAACTACTGTTCCTGCACCATCATAAAGTTTGTCATCAGTACCGGTATAGTAGTTAGTTTGAGCGGAGGTAATAACGGAACCATCACCCAGCGTATGCATCACATAGGCGGTATCCGCTTGTTCCGGGGCAATAGTGATATCCCCTGTCAGTTCAATTCTTCCACCTAACGCATTAAAATTATTGTCTGACGTTAATTTCTTCTCGGCGCGCAGCGCATCAGCACCCGTACCGGTGGTAGAAACCGTTGTTGCTCCAGTAGTACCCTGTAGCTGAATCACACCGCCTTTATTGGCATAAACCGCATAGGCGTTATTACCGGTTGTTTTGATGGTGCTTCCTGAACCAATAATAGCGACAGCATTGGTTCCTTTTGCCGTACCGTTGGTTGATACGCTATCACGGTTACCTGCATACACAGCATAACCAATAGCATTCGAGCTATTACCACCCGTACCACCCGCCTCTATATTTGACTTATCACCAACATAGGCCAAATTATAGAAAGGTGCCTGAGAGGTTAAATTAACACGAACAGCAACGCCATTTTTTACTGTGACATTGCTCTCCTTACCGAGATAAACCCGGCCATAACCAGCGCCTGCGGCAGGGCTTTGGGCAACGTTAATACCGTTACTGTTACTGCCTTTTGCCGTGATGATGGCGCGATCGCCCGCAATAACCGTATAAACACCATTGGTGGAAGCTGTTCCATTCGTGCGAATCGCGTCAACCGAGCTGCCTGATGTAGTAACCGATAAATCAGTGCCAAAAATAAAAGCCGGGTGAGGACCATTCATGGCGAAATAGATACCATTGGTATTATTGGTTTCACTTCCCGTACCAAATATGGTCTTACTCCCTGACGTAGTAATCGTTACATTATTGCCACAGTTATTGGATACCGCATAAGCGCCACCAAACACCGTTGTATTAGTAATCGTTGCACCATTGCCACAAGGCACATTGGCATCAGCCAATACGGAAAAACTCATAAAAGGTAAAAGGAAACCAACAGAAAGGATAGATTCGGTGATAGCATTTCTTCTAAATTTCATTTTTACTCCTGTAAAAAAATGAAAAAAACAAGGAAACTTATTTATATTTAGCTAATACCACATTGCACGAGCGCATTATAATTAAAATACAATAATTTAAAATAGCAACAAATTCATATTCTATTTAACCCAATCAATTAAAACATTAACTCATTGTTTAATAATCTTTTTTAGTATTGTAAATGTTCAAATTTAAAATTTAATTCATATTTATAAATCGATAAGAAAATAGAACAACATAATAAAATTATAGAAAATAAATTATAAATACCCTTAAAAAACAAATGAATCCAAAAAAATCACCACATTAAAATAGGTAATTAAAATACATTTACCTTCCATCTTTAATTCACAAATTAACAACATTTTTCATTTAAAAAAATCAACATGAAAAGTATCGTTTTATAAGAAATTACATTCTCTATTTTTGATATTGATGAAGGGATAATGTAGGAAAATATTAAGTTACATTGAGAAAAAACGGTTTCCTAATTTCTCAATATAAACGGCAGGTATTGTTCATTGATAGGCAAAAAAGAGCCATAAAAAAACGGCGTGTCATTAATGACACGCCGTTGATTGTTGTATTACTTCGTCAGTTTTTAATTAAAACGCGTAACGAACGTTAATACCACCCTGCATACTACGATAACTCTGGTCGCCAACCTGACCACCTACACTGACTGTCGTACTCCAGTTATTGTCAAACTCGCTCTGGAGACCCAGTTTCAGTTCAGCACGGTTCTTCGGCATATCTTGTTTAACGGTATCTTCGCCCGTTTTAACAGAAGCACCGTCTTTGCTGTACCACCAGTTAACTTCTGCAAACGGACGGTGAGTATAGCTCTCACCTTTGATCTTGCCCGTTAAACGAGAACCTAAACGAGTACTCCAGTTATCATTATTCTGACCATCAACTTTGATTTTGCTAGAGTCAACAAAACTATCCGCTGCGTAGTCGTTATAAACAACTTGAGCCTGAGGGATTAAGCGCCATTCGTTCATGGTATTATCGTTAAGTACGAAGCTGTAACCGGTTTCCAGTGATGACGTCATCGAAGTAGAGTCATACTTGTTTGTTGATCTCAACTCACCGCTGGCGGTGTTATTGTACCAACCATACTGAGACCAACCATCAAGGTAGGCACCTTTCTGATCTTTAGCATCAGCAAACCAAGTCGCATAAACACCCAGACTGAAACCTTCAACAGTACCCGTAGCGTTATGTTGCTCACCGTTCATATTGGCCTTGCTGTTGGTATCAGAGTCCACATCACCCCAGCTTCCCATCACACCAATAACCGTGCCGGCATCACCTGCGGTATAGCTCAGTAAGTCGCCACCAACCTGAATCAGCGTGTAATCGCTGTTCGTATCAAGAGCACCGTTACCGGCTTTATTCTCAACGCGACCACCGATAATACGGCCCCATGCACTGCTGTCAGCACTTCTGAACTGGCTACCCTGACGGTCAAACAGCGTCAGTGATTGTAATACGCTAGCCATTGACTGGTTGCTTAAATAGATACCTGCTTCAGGACGCAGTTGCGGCTTGTTCTCTGGTCCAACAGAACGCAGATACCAGTTACCGTTTGCTTCATACGGAAGTCCCTGATACAGGCTGTATTCATAAGCACCCGCCACAACACGGTTAGCCAATGTGAACTGACCGTTTGATTGTCCACCAACGCTGATAACTTCGATGCCCTTCTTAGTTTGAGCACCTTCACCACCGGCATTGTTCACCACGACGTTAGTGTTACCAGAGGTATCACCAGAGATAATCAGCTTATCGGTAATAGAATTATCACCACTCAGCACGGTACTCAGGGTTAACAGACCATTGTTACCAATGTAGTTACCTTTTACGATGGTTTGACTACGTGGATCCGGGCTAGCCATGCGGATTTCACCGTTGTTAGTGAAATCACCACCAATCGTAAAGTTACCTGCTGGTTCTGCAGCATAACCGTTCGCCGCATCAGCCGTTGCCAGTAAACCGTGGTTGATAACGCTGCCATTCACGCCGCCATAACCACCCAGCTCTGCACCTTCAGCAATGGTGACCACATTAGCACTTTCCAGTACCGCATTGTTCAGCAGGGTCATATAACCCGCATTAATGTTGGTAGTACCTTGATAGGTTTGGCTGTTATCAATCAGTAATTGACCACTGCCTTCCTTAACCAGATTACCTGCACCGCTGATAACACCGCTGAAGGTATTATTCACGTCATTAGTGGTCGTTAATGTTGCGCTACCTAATGTTACCTTACCAGCACCGTTAAGGTTGTTAACGTGTTGATCAAAGTTGTTTAGATCGAACGTTCCGCCATCGGCTACGGTCAACTGTGAGCTCTTAGCAATAACATCAACGTTTCCTGCACGCAATGTACCTGAATTAACCAAGGTTGCGCCGGTATAGGTGTTCGCGCCAGACAGTTGAAGTGTACCTTCACCCGCTTTAGTCAGCGTTTTGCCATCCCAACCGGTTGCCGCATTGGCTGCTTCATCCGCCAGTACTACACCCAGATCGAAGAACTCTTTCTGGTCAGCCAGCGTGAAGGTACCCTGTGCTTTCTCTGGCGCTTTAGACTCAGCCGCGAACCAAGAAAGACCAAGACCAATACTGTAGTTCTGATCGTCATGAATTGGCGTCAACGTCAGATAATCAACTTCGCTAGCCGCGCCGCCAACAGAAACCGATTTAAAATCACCCGTCAGTTTACCTGCTGCTGAAGTGGTGATAACACGGAACTCATTACTTTCTAATTCTGTACTGTTCATAGTGGCAGGAACGCTATAACCGGACAGGTTAAAGGTTGCACCGCTACCAATTTCAGCCGATTTTGCCGTCACAACAGAAGCAGCATTACCGGCAGTCACTTCAAACTTGCCGTCGATTTTGAATTTATCAGCAACCGCCAGAGTCGCATCTGCCGCCATTGATAAGGTAGCTTCTGCATCGCTGGTTACGTTAGCCGCGTTAAAATCACCCGCTTGTTCAAAACGTAATGTGCCTGCTTTCACATTAACATTACCCTGGCTGGAGCCATCGTGGGTTAATGTCGCTTTACCGCTACCGGTTTTATTCAGCGTACCCTTACCAGACAAGGCATTCGCTAACACTTCATCGTTGGCGAAATCGAGCTGTAAAGTGCCGTCATTGACGATATCTCCACTGCTTAACGCTTTACTTTGTGTTGCCACTAAAGTGCCGGCCTTAACGTTGGTACCGCCTTGATAGGTATTTTCAGCCGTCAGCGTCAGTGAACCAGAACCGTCTTTAGTCAGGCTGCCGTCACCACTAATAATACCGTCATAGGTAGTAGCATCAGTGTCTTTAACCGTTAAGTTGCCGGTGCCCATCGTGATAGAGCCGGTTCCACTCAGGCTTTTTACCGTTTGATCAAAGTTATTCAGATCAAATACGCCTGCGGTCATTTTCAGGCCGGAGCTGGCAGCAATGATATCAACGATATTTGCCTTCAACGTACCGCCATCAATGGTGGTTTCACCAGTAAAGCTGTTAGTTTTGGTCAGTACCAACGTACCGTCGCCCGCTTTGTTCAATGAACCAGCATCTTGCAACAGAGCATCCATCACCAGTTCGTTACCCGCGTCAACATTCGCTACGGTGATGTTCGCTGCACTATTACTTAAAGAAATAATCGGAGCAACCAAAGTACCCGAACCGATGAACAGGCCTGCGGTTGAAACGACATTGTTAGCACCTGCCGTCAGATTGAAGGTACCACCGTTAGTCAGTACGGTACCGCCTGCGTTGATATTAATGCCTTTAGCCGTCAGCGTAGTCTTGTCGTCACCCTGAAGTGTTGCACCGTCATTAACGGCAAAAGTACCAAATTCTACGTTACCGTAGCTAACACCATCTACTAACGTGAACTTTCCGCCGTTGACGTTGGTGTTGTTTTTAATATCAGAGTTATATAACGCATCACCTGGGTTGCTGCTGTTACCATGGAAAATCACTTCACCGTCACCGGTCTTATTGATTTCCATTTTTGCGCTGGAAACAGAGGCAATTGGATCATAGAAATGAATCAATTTACCCGCAGCAGTATCCATATTCAGGCTGCCTGAGCCGCCCAGATAAATGGCGTTAGGATCGCCCGTGCCAGCTACCGGTGCATAGATGCCATTACCAATGTCGGTAAAGGTTGCGCCCTGACGGTTGCCTTGGAATACAATATCGCCATCTTTAGCATTCAGGTTAATGGTACCGCCTTCCAGATAGATAGCACCGCCCTGAGTTTTCGCCACGTTGTTGGTAAAGGTTGAGCCTGAGCCCAGATTTATTATGGCCTTAGGACCGACATCGTAATAAATCGCACCGCCGTAAGCATCGCCAGTTAATGAATAAACGTAGTTACCGTCAAAATTGGCCGCTCCGTTGAAGTTCATCAGGTAGCTGTAGTCACCACCATTACCATAAGCACTGACTGCGCCACCCAATGCATTACGGTTATTTTTTGCTTCAACAACAAAGTTGTTCTTGAAAGAAACCGCATTATTGAAATTCAGCTTGACGCCTTCGGAACCCGGATTCAGGTAACCGATGTTGATGGCACCACCACGAGAATGTTGGTCATTAACGTGATTCGGGTATTCAAAAGAATCTACCGTCGAACCATAGACATAGTTTCCGGTGAAATTGGTTGGCCCGTTAAACGTCAGGGCCGCAGAACCACCCCAGGAATCGATAGCACCACCAAAAACAGAAGAATGGTTATTGATGAAATTGGCTTCGCCATTAAAATTCATCACGCTACCATTGGTATCGTATAGTGTTACTGCTCCACCATAGTTACCGGTCCAGTTACTATCAAAAGTCACTTTACCGTTGAAATTCATGGTGTTATTAGAATAAAGTCCGACTGCCCCTGGTTGATCCCACAATCCGTGGTTGCCCTTGAACAACAAGCCAGCTGCACCACCGTCAACATTCATTACGGAACCTGTGCCGCCACGAATAGACAGGATAGGACCGTAGTCTGCTGACGCCCCTGAGGCATAGTCAGTTGGGCCGATATCGAGGAAAGTAGTCCCTTCCAGATTAAGGTTAACCGTTGTCTTCGATGAATCGATCTTAACCAGAGTAGAACGCGCCCCGGTAAACGGATCCGCAGTAATCGTAGCGTTCTTAATAGCGATGGTATCCAGCGCTTCGTCGATATCGAATAAACGCTGTCCGCTGCTAGTACCAATGGTGATAACTTTACCATTACCATCAATCGCGATAGTCGATTTACCTGCGGCATTAATATTAAAAGCCGTCTTCCAAGTAACATCACCATTCAACAAGAGATCATACGCACCCGTATTCAAACCGTTAGCGTAAATATCCTGACCTTCGGTCAATGTTGTTTGCGCCCCAGTGGCACCCATTGATACGCCCAAGTACACCGCAGGGAAAGAGAATACAATGGCTTTATGAAGAGAATTAAATCTATATTTACCGTCGAGTCTTTTTTTCATCCTAGTATTCCTAATTAAATCGTCCTTTTCGACACATGAATAAATTCAGGTAACAACCTGATTTACTTACCTGATATACAAAATAAATATTGTCTAAAAATAACACTAATCATAAGGATTCGAGTTATTAATACATTGACTGTAAAATTAAAGAGCACTAAATAACCGCACTTCATATATGTAATAAAGAAGTGTGTTATTATCGTCTTTAACAAGCACATCAATAACCCAATATGGGTAATAAATAATAGAAGACCAATTTTCAATATATTGAAATCATATTGTGAAAACATAATTTCAAATATTATGCTTACTATTCATTAGCATAAATATAGCCTTTCCAGAGTGGATTCAGAAGAATCCATGATCGACGCAATACTGGCTATCGCCTTGCAGTGAGAATGAAACATACTCAACTCATCCCTGAATCTATATAAACGCCCTATAGCCCAATTATCAATTGGGCTATAGGTTAATAAAACGACACGATCATTAATAACATAATATTAACTATCGAACCTAATAAAACTAGGCTATGGGTCATGGTAGCATGAGATTTTTAACGCTCTCAAGTAAGAATTCCCTTATATCCAAAAATAGCCATTTCAATATATTTAATTTGCAACACATCATATTTAGAACACCCGAAAAATACACCCCAAAAATATACAACACATTAAAACTAACTTATTGAATCTCTTTCTGTAAAATAAGCGAACAGACTGTGACCCCTTTCTCAAAATAAAGGCCATGCTGTATCTATATTTAAAAAATAATAAAAATCACTGTACCTATAAAAAATCTATTTATAGGTCAAAATTCATTCTAATGGCCTAAAAAATAAAAAAACCGGTGCATCGTTAATGACACACCGGTTTTGATGAGTGGTTAAAGTGACTGATTACCAAATATAACGGACACCAATACCCCCCCCTATACTGTGATAATCATCGGCCCCCCCCTGAACCCCCAGATTAACCCAGGTACTCCACGTATTATCAAATTCGCTTTGTACGCCCACTTTCAATTCTGCTCTGTTATTTGGCATATCCTGATCGATACGCATACCGTCAAAGGTCACAGAGGCATCCTGCTTGCTGTACCACCAGTTAACTTCAGCAAATGGATGATGGGTGTAGCCCTCGCCCTGTATGTTACCCGTCAGGCGTGTCCCCATACGGGTGCTCCACATTTCATTATTCTGCCCGTCAATTTTGGTATTACTCGAATCAACAAAGCTATCGGCAGAATATTTGTTATAGACCACCTGAGCCTGAGGAATCAGACGCCATTGGTTCAAACGATTATCATTGAGAATAAAGCGATATCCCGTCTCCAACGATGCGGCAAGCGGACGAGAGTCATAGCTATCCGTCGCCATCCCTTCACCACTGACGTGGTTGTCATACCAGCCATACTGATACCAGTTATCAACATATGCCCCTGTCTGCTCTTTCGCATCGGCAAACCAAGTGGCATAGATCCCCAAGCTAAAGCCATCAACCGTACCGGTTGAGCTGTGATGGATTCCATTCAAATCTGCATTGCCCGTTGCGTCAGAATCCACATCGCCCCAACTGCCCATGACCCCAGCCACTAAGCCCGAATCACCCATGTTATAGCTCAGTAAATCGCTACCCACTTGCACCAGCGTATAGTCACTGCTCATATCGATATTGTGACCCGCGGCCTTGCTGTCAATCCGGCCACCGATGATGCGTCCCCAACTGCTGCTATCTGCACTCCTAAACTGACTGCCCTGACGGTCAAACAGCGTTTGCATTTGCAATTGGCTGACTACCGACTGGTTGCCCAAGTAGATACCCGCTTCTGGACGCCATTGAGGTGCCTCGCCGGGTCCTTGCGAACGCAAATACCAGTTTCCGTTAACCGCATCAGGTAACCCCTGATACAGGCTGTAATCATAAGCACCGGCAACCACTCGATTAGCCAGAGTGAACTGGCCGTTTGATTGACCAGCAACGCTGACCACCTCAATACCGTTGATCGTCTGTGCCCCTACGCCGCCGGAATTATTCACCACAAGACGTGTAGTACCTGAGGTATCGCCAGCCACTACCAGTCTATCCGTTGCGGAGTTATCACCACCCAAGAGCGTGCTCAGAGTGAGTAACCCATTATTGCCAATATAGTTACCTTTAATGATTAACTGGCTACGTGGGTCTGGGCTGGCCATGCGAACTTCACCGGCGTTAGTTAGATTACCGCCGATAGTGAAATTGCCTGCCGGAGCATTCACTAAGCCAATCGCGGCATCCGCTACGGACAACAGGCCATTATTCATCACGCTACCGTTAACACCACCGTAGCCTCCTAGTTCAGCACCCGTTGCAACAGTAACCGTATTAGCACTGGTTAACACAGACTCTTTGAGCAGAACCAGCGCTCCGGCATTAATGTCTGTCGTTCCTTGGTAAGTCTGGTTCTTGTCTATAAACAACGTACCAGAACCTTGCTGAACCACATTGCCACTGCCGCTAATCACACCGTTATACAAATGGTCATTACTGCGGTCGAAGACTAATGTTCCGTTATCGGTGATATTGCCTATAACACTACCGCTGGTGCCACCATTTCCCAGTTGTAACGTTCCATTGGAAATGGTGGTGCCTCCCACATAACTGTTATCTCCGGTTAATCGCAGTGTTCCATCGCCAGATTTATTCAAACTACCCGCACCGCTAATCACACCACTGAAGGTGCTCTCCACACTGTGATTAGTGCTCAGGGAAGCCTCGCCTAAAACTACATTACCGCCACCGTTAAGGTTATTAACCTGTTGATCGAAGTTGTTCAGATCAAAGGTCGCTCCTCCTGCCACGGTCAACTGTGAACTATTGGCAATGATATTGGTATTTCCGGCCAGTAACGTACCACCGTTAATCAATGTGGCCCCGGTATAACTATTGGCTTTAGAGAGCTCCAACGTGCCTGCACCCGCTTTGGTCAGGGTTTTACCATCCCAACCGGTGATAGCATTTGCCACTTCATCCGCCAACACCACATCCAGATCGAAATACTCATTGGCACCACTTAAGGTGAAAGTACCGTGAGCACGTTCAGGTGTGGCACTGTATGAACCGTACCAAGACAGCGCCAGACCAATACTGTAATTCTGGTTGTCATGAATGGCGGTCATCGACAGATAATCTACCGGACTGGAAGCGCCACCTAAGTTAAACGAAGCAAAGTCGCCGGTCAGATTGCCCGGAGCCGAGGTACTAATCACCATAAACTGGTTATAGGCTAACTGACTGGCGCTGGTGGTTTCTGGTGCCGAATAACCGGACAGATTGAATATGGCGTCACTGCCAAGTTCTGCCGTATCCGCCGTCACCACTGACGAGGTATTACCGGCAACAACCTCCAGCATTCCTTCTGATTTAAACTGGTTGGCAACCACCAGTGATGCATCCGCCGCCATGGAGGTCGTTGCTCCGACAGACGTTTGGTAATCACCGGCATTAAATGCACCATTTTGCGTCAGTTTAAGCGTTCCGTTATCAACTGAAACGCGCCCCTGAGATGAATCCACGCCCGTTAACGTAGCCTCGCCAGCACCGGTTTTAATCAATGTGCCGTTACCACTTAACTGATTATTCAGGGTGTTATTCTGAGCAAATGCCAACTCCAGTTCAGCACTGTTATTAATATCTGACAGGCCAAGCGCTTCTCCCCGGGTACCCACCAAACGCCCCTGATTAATAGTGGTAGCACCGCTGTAGAAGTTGACGCCGTTCAGCGTGAAGGTATCCGCACCGGTTTTAATCAACCCACCATTACCGCTGATAGAGCCAGCAAAAGTCGTCGCCGCTAGGCTATTAACCGTTAAATCACCATTGCCTAATAAAACACCGCCATTACCGCTCAGGTTGTTGGCTGACTGAGCGAAACCATTCAGGCTCAGGATGCCGTCGTTACGAATAATGACGTTAGCACTGTCAGCAAAAGCATTGGCGATACCCGTCTCTAAAGTACCGTGGTTGACCAGCGTATCGCCGGTATAGGTGTTGACTGACGACAATACCAATGTCCCTTCGCCTTCTTTTGTCAGACTCTGCCCATTCCACCCGGTACTGGATCCCGCCTGATTGGCCAGTACGATATCCACATTAAACCTGTCATTGGAATTGGCTAGGGTAAAGGTACCATTACCTAAAGTCGCACCCGCTAACCAGGTCAGGCCATAACCAACGTTATAGTCCTTATTGTCCACGCTCTTTCCAGCACTCACCGTGAGATAATCTACCGAGCTGGAGACACCATTCAGGTCTACGCTGGTAAAATCACCGGTGATACCGTTAGTGGTATGAATGATGGTGAATTCCGTATTAGGCAGATCGCTGGCCTTAGCCGGATCGACATCAGCGTCAATACCGATGACATTCAGCGTTCCACTCAATGCGGAGGTATCGGCCTGAATCACTGGTTCAGTGGTTCCTAACAGAACCGTCAGTATTGAACCGCTGTTCTGAACCAGCGCGCCACTGAGGTTTAGGGTGCTGTCTTCGGCCAATGAGGTGGTCGCGCCACCACTGGTGGTTAAACTACCACCGGTGAAGTCACCGCTCTGAGCAAAGTTCAGCGTACCCTGACTCACGCTGATGGCTCCCTGAGTCGAGCCTGCACCGTTCAATGTTGCCGTGCCGCTACCGGTTTTATTCAGGCTGCCCGTACCGCTTAACACATTGCTTAATGTGCTGTCGCTGGCGAAGTTCAATTCCAGCATCGCATGGTTGGTCACTGTGCCGCTGCCTAACGCCTGACCCTGAGTGATGATCGTGGTTCCTGTATTCAGGCTACTGCCGCCGGCATAAGTATTGATGCCACTGAGGGTTAGGCTGCCGCTTCCATCTTTAATCACACGTCCATTGCCGCTGATATCACCACTAAATTGGGTATTGGCACTGTTGTTGGCGGTTAATGTCGCAGTACCTAAAGTAATATGACCACCGCCGTTCAGGTTATTCGCCAGTTGGTCAAAATTATTCAGATCTAACGTGGCACCGCTGGCTACCGTCACGTCGCTGCTGGTGGCGAAGGCATCGATGATACCCGCCTGTAACGTGCCGCCATTAATCAGGGTGCTGCCGGTGTAAGTATTGACGGAGGAGAGTTGTAAGGTACCTAGCCCTGCTTTGGTCAAACTCTTGCCGTCCCAGCCGCTGGTGAAGGTGCCGGTTTGATCCGCCAGCACCACGTCCACATTAAACAGGTCTCCGGCATTCGACAACGTAAAGGTCCCGTTGCCCAACGCGGTTCCCGCCAGCCAAGTCAGGCCGAAGCCCACGTTGTAGTCCGCGTTGTTCACCACCCGACCGGCGAGGGTCAGGTAGTCCACATTGCTGGCTGCGCCGCCTAAATCAACCGCAGTGAAGTCGCCGGTGATCCCTCCGGTGGTGTGGATCACGGTAAATTCGGTGTTGGTTAAATCACTGGCATTGGTTGGCGCACCGGTGGTGAATCCGGTGATATTTAGCGTACCGTCTAACGCAGCACTGTCCGCAGTAATCACCGGCTGAACGTTCCCCACCGCCACATTTAACGTGGCGGTAGCATTTTGCGTTAGTGCACCGCTCAGGTTCAGTGAAGAATCTGCCGCCACCGTCGTGCTGGCCCCATCCGCCGTGGTCAGGCTGCTGCCGTTAAACACCCCGCTCTGGGCAAAGTTCAACGTGCCCAGATTCACGTCGATGGCGCCCTGAGTTGAACCCACCCCGTTCAGCGTGGCGATACCCGCGCCGGTTTTGGTCAGACTGCCCGTACCGCTTAACACATTGCTTAATGTGCTGTCGCTGGCGAAGTTCAGTTCCAGCACCGCCGCGTTATTAATGGTACCGCTTCCCAGCGCGCTGCCCTGTGTTGCCACCAGCGTACCCGCATTGATGGTGCTGCCGCCCTGATAGGCGTTGATACCGCTCAGGGTCAGGATACCGGTACCGGTTTTGTTCAAGCTGCCGGTGCCATCAATCGCGCCGCTAAAGGCCGTATCTGCACTGTTGTTGGCATTTAACTCGGCGCTGCCCAACAGGATGCTGCCGGCCCCCGTCAGGTTATTCGCCTGTTGGTCAAAATTATTCAGATCTAACGTGGCACCGCTGGCTACCGTCACGTCGCTGCTGGTGGCGAAGGCATCGACGATACCCGCCTGTAACGTGCCGCCATTAATCAGGGTGCTGCCGGTGTAAGTGTTCACTGAAGAGAGTTGCAGCGTTCCCAGTCCGGCTTTGGTCAGGCTCTTGCCGTCCCAGCCGCTGGTGAAGGTGCCGGTTTGATCCGCCAGCACCACGTCCACATTAAACAGGTCGCTGGCGTCAGTCAGCGTAAAGGTTCCGTTGCCCAACGCGGTTCCCGCCAGCCAAGTCAGGCCGAAGCCCACGTTGTAGTCCGCGTTGTTCACCACCCGACCGGCGAGGGTCAGGTAGTCCACATTGCTGGCTGCGCCGCCTAAATCAACCGAGGTGAAGTCGCCGGTGATCCCTCCGGTGGTGTGGATCACGGTAAATTCGGTGTTGGTTAAATCACTGGCATTGGTTGGCGCACCGGTGGTGAATCCGGTGATATTTAGCGTACCGTCTAACGCAGCGCTGTCCGCGGTAATCACCGGCTGAACGTTCCCCACCGCCACATTTAACGTGGCGGTAGCATTTTGCGTTAGTGCACCGCTCAGGTTCAGTGAAGAATCTGCCGCCACCGTCGTGCTGGCCCCATCCGCCGTGGTCAGGCTGCTGCCGTTAAACACGCCGCTCTGGGCAAAGTTCAGCGTGCCCAGATTTACGTCAATGGCCCCCTGAGTTGAGCCTGCCCCGTTCAGCGTGGCGATACCCGCGCCGGTTTTGGTCAGACTGCCCGTACCGCTTAACACATTGCTTAATGTGCTGTCGCTGGCGAAGTTCAGTTCCAGCACCGCCGCGTTATTAATGGTACCGGTTCCCAGCGCGCTGCCCTGTGTTGCCACCAGCGTACCCGCATTGATGGTGCTACCGCCCTGATAGGTGTTGATACCGCTCAAGGTCAGGATACCGGTACCGGTTTTGTTCACGCTGCCGGTGCCATCAATCACGCCGCTAAAGGCCGTATCTGCACTGTTGTTGGCGGTTAACTCGGCGCTGCCCAACAGGATGCTGCCGGCCCCCGTCAGGTTATTCGCCTGTTGGTCAAAATTATTCAGGTCTAACGTGGCACCGCTGGCTACCGTCACGTCGCTGCTGGTGGCGAAGGCATCGACGATACCCGCCTGTAACGTGCCGCCATTAATCAGGGTGCTGCCGGTGTAAGTGTTCACTGAAGAGAGTTGCAGCGTTCCCAGCCCTGCTTTGGTCAAACTCTTGCCGTCCCAGCCGCTGGTGAAGGTGCCGGTTTGATCCGCCAGCACCACGTCCACATTAAACAGGTCTCCGGCATTCGACAGCGTAAAGGTTCCGTTGCCCAACGCGGTTCCCGCCAGCCAAGTCAGGCCGAAGCCCACATTATAATCCGCGTTGTTCACCACCCGACCGGCGAGGGTCAGGTAGTCCACATTGCTGGTCGCGCCGCCTAAATCAACCGAGGTGAAGTCGCCGGTGATCCCTCCGGTTCCGGTGGTGTGGATCACGGTAAATTCGGTGTTGGTTAAATCACTGGCATTGGTTGGCGCACCGGTGGTGAATCCGGTGATATTTAGCGTACCGTCTAACGCAGCGCTGTCCGCGGTAATCACCGGCTGAACGTTCCCCACCGCCACATTTAACGTGGCGGTGGCGTTTTGCGTTAGTGCGCCGCTTAAGTTCAGCGAAGAATCTGCCGCCACCGTCGTGCTGGCCCCATCCGCCGTGGTCAGGCTGCTGCTGTTAAACACCCCGCTCTGGGCAAAGTTCAGCGTGCCCAGATTTACGTCAATGGCCCCCTGAGTTGAGCCTGCCCCGTTCAGCGTGGCGATACCCGCGCCGGTTTTGGTCAGGCTGCCCGTACCGCTTAACACATTGCTTAATGTGCTGTCGCTGGCGAAGTTCAGTTCCAGCACCGCCGCGTTATTAATGGTGCCGGTTCCCAGCGCGCTGCCCTGTGTTGCCACCAGCGTACCCGCATTGATGGTGCTGCCGCCCTGATAGGTGTTGATACCGCTCAGGGTCAGGATACCGGTACCGGTTTTGTTCAAGCTGCCGGTGCCATCAATCACGCCGCTAAAGGCCGTATCTGCACTGTTGTTGGCATTTAACTCGGCGCTGCCCAACAGGATGCTGCCGGCGCCCGTCAGGTTATTCGCCAGTTGGTCAAAATTATTCAGGTCTAACGTGGCACCGCTGGCTACCGTTACGTCGCTGCTGGTGGCGAAGGCATCGATGATACCCGCCTGTAACGTGCCGCCATTAATCAGCGTGCTGCCGGTGTAAGTGTTCACTGAAGAGAGTTGCAGCGTTCCCAGTCCGGCTTTGGTCAGGCTCTTGCCGTCCCAGCCGCTGGTGAAGGTGCCGGTTTGATCCGCCAGCACCACGTCCACATTAAACAGGTCGCTGGCGTCGGTCAGCGTAAAGGTTCCGTTGCCCAACGCGGTTCCCGCCAGCCAAGTCAGGCCGAAGCCCACATTATAGTCCGCGTTGTTCACCACCCGACCGGCGAGGGTCAGGTAGTCCACATTGCTGGTCGCGCCGCCTAAATCAACCGAGGTGAAGTCGCCGGTGATCCCCCCGGTGGTGTGGATCACGGTAAATTCGGTGTTGGTTAAATCACTGGCATTGGTTGGCGCACCGGTGGTGAATCCGGTGATATTTAGCGTACCGTCTAACGCAGCGCTGTCCGCCGTAATCACCGGCTGAACGCTCCCCACCGCCACATTTAACGTGGCGGTGGCGTTTTGCGTTAGTGCGCCGCTTAAGTTCAGCGAAGAATCTGCCGCCACCGTCGTGCTGGCCCCATTCGCCGTGGTCAGGCTGCTGCCGTTAAACACCCCGCTCTGGGCAAAGTTCAGCGTGCCCAGATTTACGTCAATGGCCCCCTGAGTTGAACCCGTGCCGTTCAGCGTGGCGATACCCGCGCCGGTTTTGGTCAGGTTGCCCGTACCGCTTAACACATTGCTTAATGTGCTGTCGCTGGCAAAGTTCAGTTCCAGCACCGCCGCGTTATTAATGGTACCGCTTCCCAGCGCGCTGCCCTGTGTTGCCACCAGCGTACCCGCATTGATGGTGCTGCCGCCCTGATAGGTGTTGATACCGCTCAGGGTCAGGATACCGGTACCGGTTTTGTTCAAGCTGCCGGTGCCATCAATCACGCCGCTAAAGGCCGTATCTGCACTGTTGTTGGCATTTAACTCGGCGCTGCCCAACAGGATGCTGCCGGCCCCCGTCAGGTTATTCGCCAGTTGGTCAAAATTATTCAGGTCTAACGTGGCACCGCTGGCTACCGTTACGTCGCTGCTGGTGGCGAAGGCATCGATGATACCCGCCTGTAACGTGCCGCCATTAATCAGGGTGCTGCCGGTGTAAGTATTGACGGAGGAGAGTTGTAAGGTACCTAGCCCTGCTTTGGTCAGGCTCTTACCGTCCCAGCCGCTGGTGAAGGTGCCGGTTTGATCCGCCAGCACCACGTCCACATTAAACAGGTCGCTGGCGTCAGTCAGCGTAAAGGTTCCGTTGCCCAACGCGGTTCCCGCCAGCCAAGTCAGGCCAAAACCCACGTTATAGTCCGCGTTGTTCACCACCCGACCGGCGAGGGTCAGGTAGTCCACATTGCTGACTGCGCCGCCTAAATCAACCGAGGTGAAGTCGCCGGTGATCCCTCCGGTTCCGGTGGTGTGGATCACGGTAAATTCGGTGTTGGTTAAATCACTGGCATTGGTTGGCGCACCGGTGGTGAATCCGGTGATATTTAGCGTACCGTCTAACGCAGCGCTGTCCGCGGTAATCACCGGCTGAACGCTCCCCACCGCCACATTTAACGTGGCGGTGGCGTTTTGCGTTAGTGCGCCGCTCAGGTTCAGCGAAGAATCTGCCGCCACCGTCGTGCTGGCCCCATCCGCCGTGGTCAGGCTGCTGCCGTTAAACACGCCGCTCTGGGCAAAGTTCAGCGTGCCCAGATTTACGTCAATGGCCCCCTGAGTTGAGCCCGTGCCGTTCAGCGTGGCGATACCCGCGCCGGTTTTGGTCAGGCTGCCCGTACCGCTTAACACATTGCTTAATGTGCTGTCGCTGGCGAAGTTCAGTTCCAGCACCGCCGCGTTATTAATGGTGCCGGTTCCCAGCGCGCTGCCCTGTGTTGCCACCAGCGTACCCGCATTGATGGTGCTACCGCCCTGATAGGTGTTGATACCGCTCAAGGTCAGGATACCGGTACCGGTTTTGTTCAAGCTGCCGGTGCCATCAATCACGCCGCTAAAAGCCGTATCTGCGCTGTTGTTGGCGGTTAACTCGGCGCTGCCCAACAGGATGCTGCCGGCCCCCGTCAGGTTATTCGCCTGTTGGTCAAAATTATTCAGATCTAACGTGGCACCGCTGGCTACCGTCACGTCGCTGCTGGTGGCGAAGGCATCGACGATACCCGCCTGTAACGTGCCGCCATTAATCAGGGTGCTGCCGGTGTAAGTGTTCACTGAAGAGAGTTGCAGCGTTCCCAGTCCGGCTTTGGTCAAACTCTTGCCGTCCCAGCCGCTGGTGAAGGTGCCGGTTTGATCCGCCAGCACCACGTCCACATTAAACAGGTCTCCGGTATTTGCTAGGGTAAAGGTTCCGTTGCCCAACGCGGTTCCCGCCAGCCAAGTCAGGCCGAAGCCCACGTTATAGTCCGCGTTGTTCACCACCCGACCGGCGAGGGTCAGGTAGTCCACATTGCTGGTCGCGCCGCCTAAATCAACCGAGGTGAAGTCGCCGGTGATCCCCCCGGTTCCGGTGGTATGGATCACGGTAAATTCGGTGTTGGTTAAATCACTGGCATTGGTTGGTGCACCGGTGGTGAATCCGGTGATATTTAGCGTACCGTCTAACGCAGCGCTGTCCGCCGTAATCACCGGCTGAACGTTCCCCACCGCCACATTTAACGTGGCGGTAGCATTTTGCGTTAGTGCACCGCTCAGGTTCAGCGAAGAATCTGCCGCCACCGTCGTGCTGGCCCCATCCGCCGTGGTCAGGCTGCTGCCGTTAAACACCCCGCTCTGGGCAAAGTTCAGCGTGCCCAGATTTACGTCAATGGCTCCCTGAGTTGAACCCACCCCGTTCAGCGTGGCGATACCCGCGCCGGTTTTGGTCAGGTTGCCCGTACCGCTTAACACATTGCTTAATGTGCTGTCGCTGGCAAAGTTCAGTTCCAGCACCGCCGCGTTATTAATGGTACCGCTTCCCAGCACGCTGCCCTGTGTTGCCACCAGCGTACCCGCATTGATGGTGCTGCCGCCCTGATAGGTGTTGATACCGCTCAGGGTCAGGATACCGGTACCGGTTTTGTTCAAGCTACCGGTGCCATCAATCACGCCGCTAAAGGCCGTATCTGCACTGTTGTTGGCATTTAACTCGGCGCTGCCCAACAGGATGCTGCCGGCACCCGTCAGGTTATTCGCCAGTTGGTCAAAATTATTCAGATCTAACGTGGCACCGCTGGCTACCGTTACGTCGCTGCTGGTGGCGAAGGCATCGACGATACCCGCCTGTAACGTGCCGCCATTAATCAGGGTGCTGCCGGTGTAAGTGTTCACTGAAGAGAGTTGCAGCGTTCCCTGTCCGGCTTTGGTCAAACTCTTGCCGTCCCAGCCGCTGGTGAAGGTGCCGGTTTGATCCGCCAGCACCACGTCCACATTAAACAGGTCGCTGGCGTCAGTCAGCGTAAAGGTTCCGTTACCCAACGCGGTTCCCGCCAGCCAAGTCAGGCCAAAACCCACGTTGTAGTCCGCGTTGTTCACCACGCGACCGGCGAGGGTCAGGTAGTCCACATTGCTGGTTGCGCCGCCTAAATCAACCGAGGTGAAGTCGCCGGTGATCCCCCCGGTGGTGTGGATAATCGTGACATTACTTGTACTCAGATCGCTGGCATTTACCGGTATATTGCTGGTATCAACACCGGAAACGATGAGTGAACCATCCAGTACCGCGGTTGCCGCACTAATAATTGGGTAATCTATCCCCAGAGTCACGTCTAAACTTGAATCGGTGCTTTGTGTTAATGCCCCACTGAGGTTCAATGTGGCATTTGCTGCCAGCGTGGTCTTGGCATCAGCCGCCGTAGTAAGATTTGCCCCTGAGAATTCCCCGGTTTGCACAAAGTTTAGCGTTCCGTCATTAACCTCGATATTCCCCTGAGCAGAACCGACCGCATTCAGGGTTGCTACACCGGCTCCACTTTTAATTAGGGTTCCACTACCCGACAAAAGATTACTGAGTGTGCTATCCGCCAGAAAATTTAATTTCAGAGTCGCTGTATTGTTGATGCTACCCGAGCCCAGCGCATTACCTTGGGTTGCTATCAGCGTACCTGCACTGATACTGCTTCCCCCCTCATAGCTACTTTCACCGCTCAGTATCAGGGTACCGGTACCGGTTTTGCTCAAGCTACCGGTGCCATCAATCACACCACTAAATAGGGTATTGGCGCTGTTGTTAGCCGTCAGTTCAGCGCTGCTCAACAGGATGCTCCCGTTACCGCTCAGGTTATTCGCCTGCTGATTAAAGCCATTCAGATCCAGCGTGGCACCGCTACCTACAGCAACATCGCTGCTAGTGGCAAAGGCATTAGCAATGGCTGTTTGTAATGTGCCATCATTAATCAGGGTACTACCCGTATAGGTATTGACCGAGGAGAGTTGCAGCGTACCCAATCCGGCTTTGGTCAGGCTCTTGCCGTCCCAGCCGCTGGTAAAGGTGCCGGTTTGATCCGCGAGAACCACGTCCACATTAAACAGATCGCTGACGTTCGTTAGCGTAAAGGTACCGTTGCCTAAAGCAGGACCTGCCAACCAGGTCAGGCCAAAGCCAACATTATAATCCACGCCGTTCACCACCCGACCGGCTAACGTTAGGTAATCTACATCGCTCTCCGCGCCACCTAAATCCACCAGCGCAAAGTCATTGGTGATGCCATTATCGGTATGAATAACGGTAAACTCGGTGCTGGTTAACGCACTGGCACTGTTAGGTAAAACTGTCTCAAAACCGGTAATATTGAGGGTGCCGCCTAATGACGCCGTGTCTGCATTAATGGCTGTCAGGCCACTACCTACAACCACGTTTAACACCGCACTGTTGTTTTGTGTTAGCGCGCCGCTCAGATTCAGAACGGATTCTCCTGCCAGAGCTGTCGTAGCGCCATCGGCGGTCGTTAAGCTATCGGCAGTAAAGATGCCATTCTGAGTGAAACTTAACGTTCCCTGATTAACACTTACAACACCCTGATTTGAGCCAGCGCGACTCAGTGTCGCTACGCCAGCCCCCGTTTTAGTCAAACTACCGCTGCCGCTTAAAAGGTTACTCAATGTGCTGTCAGTGGCAAAATTCAGCACTAACTCAGCGCTGTTATTCACCGTGCCGGTTCCCAGCGCGTTGCCCTGCGACGCGATTAGCTTACCGGCACTGATGGTGCTGCCGCCCTGATAAGTATTCACGCCGTTCAGGGTTAAGGTACTGATGCCATCTTTGACTAGGCTGCCGGTACCCTCAATCACACCGCTAAAGAGCGTATCTGTACTGTTGTTAGCGGTTAACGCAGCATTGCCTAACAGAATATTGCCTGCGCCACTCAGATTATTGGCTTGCTGAGCAAAGTTATTCAGATCCAGCGTAGCCCCGCTGGCTACCGTCACATTAGCGCTGGTAGCAAAAGCATTGGCAATACCCCCTTGCAAAATGCCGCCATTAATCAGGGTATCGCCGGTGTAAGTATTCACCGAAGAGAGTTGCAGTGTTCCCAGTCCGGCTTTGGTCAGGCTCTTACCATCCCAGCCGCTGGTAAATGGCCCTGTTTGATCTGCCAGCTCCACATCCACATTGAACAGATCGCTGGTATCTCCCAAGGTAAAGGTACCGTTGCCCAATGCAGAACCTGCCAGCCAGGTCAAACCAAAACCTACGTTGTAATCTACGCCGTTCACCACCCGACCGGCCAGCGTCAGGTAATCCACATCACTCTCTGCACCGCCCAGATCGATGGTGGTGAAATCATTGGTGATACCGTTAAGCGTATGGATAACGGTAAACTCCGTGCTGGTTAGCGCGCTGGCGCTGTTTGGTACATTCGCATTGAAGTCGGTGATATTCAGGGTTCCGCCCAGTGAGGCCGAATCCGCATTAATCGCCGTTTGGCCGGTGCCGACACCAACGTTTAGCACTGCACTGCTATTTTGTGTCAGCGCACCGCTGAGGTTCAGGATGGATTCCCCTGCCAGAGAGGTCGTAGCCCCATCGGCGGTGGTCAGGCTGTCGGCAGTAAAGATGCCATCTTGAGTGAAACTTAACGTTCCCTGATTAACGCTCACCGTGCCTTGCGTTGAACCAAGACCGCTTAACGAGGCAACACCCGTTCCGGTTTTTATCAGACTACCGCTGCCGCTCAGTACATTACCGAGTTCGCTGTCGCTGGCAAAATTCAGCGCCAGCGTAGCGCTATTATCAACGTCGCCCGTTCCCAGCGCA